>JBKEBP010000041.1:0-12429 GCA_047973235.1 Suipraeoptans sp.
TTTTATCATTTATTTTAGATTTAGGAAATCGGATGTTGGGACAGAAATGTACTGGAGTGGTTTGTATGATGCTGATAATAGAGAAAATAGAAGAGTAAAAGAAGCAAAAAGAACTATTGAAGATATGAAAAAAATCAATGCTGTTGCAGGAAAACATTGTATATGTAAAGTGGGTATTCTCTATAAGTATGATGTATCTTGGGATAGTGAAAATGATATATATCTAAAACCATTGGAAGAGATTAGTAATAATGCGTGGTTTTTGACATTACAAAAAAACCACATCCCATTTGATTTTATCGACTTTAGAGAAGATATCAAAATGGAAGAATTGCAAAACTATGAGTTAATAATAGCACCACACATTACTATGATTAGTGAAGTCCAAAGCGAGGTGCTAAAGGCATATACTAAGATTGGAGGAACGCTTATATTAGGAGCAAGAAGTGGTTACAAAAATGTGCATGGACACGTAATAAGAAAACCGATTCCTGGAATAGTGAGCGATCTCATAGGTGGAAATGTCGATGAATATACCGTACTCGGTCCAGCAGAAGTTGGGAATGAGAAAATAGTGTGGAAAGATGATGGACAAAAGACAGTTGGTCTGCATATGCATGAGATTTTAAACGTTGATACGGCAGAAGTCATTGCAGAATATGAAATGAATTATTACAAAGGATCCCCGGCACTAATAAAAAATACGTATGAAGATGGATGTGTATATTACTTTGGGGCGGCTTTTAGCGAAGATACGGCAAATAAGTTATTAGATATAATAGGACTTAATCAATTATTTGAAAAATGGATTGATTTGCCATGGGAAGCAGAACTTTGTATTAGAGGAGATGAAAACTATCAATATTACTTTGTGCTGAATTATAAGCCATATGTAATCGAAGTGCATTTGAAAGAGAAGGCATATGAGTTGATTCAACAAGATGAAGTTTGTGACACCATTGCAATAGAACCATATGGAGTAAGAGTTTTTAAGAGAACCACAATATAATAACCCTCCAGTAATCCACCACCCTTTATGTTTGATGATATACTTGTCTTTATCCGATTTTGGATTAAAAGATAAATTCATTATAAAATAAAGGTGGAGGTATACATATGGCAGTTGATTTTCCTGAGGAAATAGAGCATTTAGCGATAGTTGAAAACAAGTTGCGAAATGCTCTTGTGTCGTTAGAAGAAGATGTGAGAAGTCGTGAGAAAGAGTACATGAAAGCAAAAAAATATCTTGCCGATAATTGGAATGAGATTGATACTATGGAACGTTTTTCAAATGAGAAATCACTTTCAGAAATTGAAAACGCAGGTAATATGTCCCTATCAAGAAAAGCAAAAATAGAGAAGCTGACTAAAACACCCTATTTTGCCAGAATTGATTTTAAATACGAAAACGAAGATGAATCCATGCAAGTCTATATTGGACAATTCTCATTTACGGACAATAATAATCATATCCTTGTATATGATTGGCGTGCACCGATTTCAAGTATGTACTATGATTACGAATTGGGAGAAGCTTCGTATGAAGCTCCAATCGGAGATATCAAAGGTGATATCGTATTGAAAAGACAATTTAAAATCTCTGAAGGAAAGATGGAGTATGCACTGGAAAGTGCAATTAATATTGGAGATGATGTTTTACAGAGAGAATTAAGCAGCACATCTGATGAGAAAATGAAATCAATAATTGCTACACTTCAGAAAGAACAGAACACAATCATTCGAAATGATAAGTCGAACAATCTGATTATACAAGGGGTTGCAGGGTCGGGAAAGACATCTATTGCACTTCATAGAGTGGCATATATGCTGTATAAATTCAAAAATGAATTGACCGCAAGTAACATTGTCATCATATCGCCCAATAAAGTCTTTGCAGACTATATTTCAAATGTACTTCCTGAGTTAGGCGAGGAGCCTATTTGTGAACTCAGTTTTGAAGATATTGCAACAAGTGAACTATCAGGAACTATTAAGTATAAGAAGTGCAACATGGAAATGGATAATCTATCCGATGAATGGATTAAGCGGTGTAGGTTTAAGTCAATACCGGAATTTGTTGATGTAATTGATGATTATTTAGAATATGCAGATAACAATTACTTTAATGCCACGGATTGCACATTTGGGGAATTCGATATTAAAAGGGACTATATAATCGGACGGTATAAAGCCTATAAGAAGCATCTGGTTTATAAGCGATTTGATGAGATGACAAATGAAATCATCGAGAAATTTAAAACCGAAAATGTAAGAGGTTATAAACTGCCGAGCAAGGGCGAGATAATAAAGAAACTTGCATCAATGTTTAAAATTAACAATACACTTGCATTATATAGTGGTTTCTATACATTTATAGGAAAGCCGGAACTTTTTTTCTTTGATAACAGCAATAAATTAGAGTGGATAGATGTCTATCCGTATCTATACTTTAAAATGTACCTTGAAGGTATCTCAGGATATGAAACGGTACAGCATTTGGTAATAGATGAAATGCAAGACTATACACCAATTCAATATGCTTTGATTAATAGGATGTTTAAATGTAAAAAAACTATTCTAGGTGATTTTGGTCAATCCGTAAATCCTTGTATAGATAATTCTGTAGATATGTTTAAAAATATTTTCAACAATGTCGATATTGTGGAATTAAACAAAAGCTATCGTTCAACATACGAAATCATAGAATTTGCTAAAAGAATACAAAATAATCAAAATATTGAACCGGTTAAGAGGCATGGAGAAGATCCGAAAATCTTTAGTTGTGACAGTCAGAAAGCTGAGTTGGCAAATATAAAAGAAAAGGTATCGCAGTTTTTAAGTGGTGATTATGCAACACTAGGTATTTTATGCAAGAACATGGAAACAGCAAAGAAACTTTACAAAGAACTATCTAAAGAGTATCCTATAAATATGTTAGACACAGACAGCACTAAGTTTAATAATGGTGTTATTATAACTACAATATTGATGTCAAAGGGCCTGGAGTTTGATGAAGTGATAATACCGTATGCAGACACAAGTACTTACTATACGAAGCATGACAGAAGCTTATTATATGTTGCATGTACAAGAGCAATGCACAAGTTATCAATTATTTATAAGGGAACTCTTACGGAATTGATAGGAGAGTATAGGTGATTAAATGCAGCACTACAAAACTTCAGAGATTGCTAAAATTGTAAATGTTCATCCTAATACTGTGCGATTTTATGAAGAGATGAAGTTATTGCCAACGATCCCCAGACAGAAAAACAAATATCGCATTTATAATAGTTATCATGTAGAGCAACTTAGACTTATTAGATTTGCTTTTGATAGTGAGCTTATAAGCGGAAATCTCAGAAAGATGACTATTGAAATAATTAAGCTGGCTGCAATTGGTAAACTAAATGAAGCAACTACTCGTACGTTGGATTACAAAGAACAAATAAGTATACAAAGAGATAATGCAGAGGAAGCGGTTTCAATTACAGAGGAGCTTTTGCGAGCCAAGGAGACTAAGCGGAAAATTAGTGACTTAAAACTATGTAGACGAGAAGCGGCAACTCATTTAAGTATAACAGTTGATGTAATTAGAGACTGGGAGCGAAATGGGCTTATTGATGTTCCCAGGAAAGCAAATGGATATCGGATATATGGTGATACTGAGATTAAAAGATTAAAAGTTATACGTACTCTTAGAAATGCTCATTATTCTATGATGTCAATACGAAGAATGCTATTACAGGTGGATAATAATTTAGATACTGACATTAGAGAAGTTATAGATACACCGTTACCATCAGAGGATATTATTTCAGTAACAGATCATTTTATAACTTCTCTTGTCATAGCAGATAAGAATGCGGATGAGATGTTAGCACAGCTAGAGGTAATGAAGAAATTTTGAAGTTAAAAATCCGGTACAATACTTCTTTTGAAATTTTTATAAGCAATGAACACATAAATCAAATAAATTGCAAAGAATAGGGCAAGTGTAGTTCCAATAATTATGACAACTTGGCCGAGTTCGGTAAATGTCTCTGCATCCACCGCGCCACATAACGAGAGAATAAATGGAATGCTAATAATAAGTGATGGTATCAGTGGCATAGTATAAAATATGAAAAACTGCTTTCTGACTCCGCGTTTGATTTCCTGTAAGTCCATACCCATATAACTAAGTAGTTGATATTGCTTTTTATAACGCTTGGTCTCACTGAGTAATTGAATTGTCAATATTGTGACAGCCACCATAGTTAAAATTAGTGCCAGATAATATAGAGGAAACACCACCATCGCATAACTGGATGAGTATTCTCGTGCAATTTGATCATGCGACAACAAACCAACATCTTCACTATCTTCGTTACCATTGTTATAGACTAAATCTTCCAAGCCCTTATAAGTTTTTTCGCTAACGCTTGCTTGCGTATCAATAGCATACATGTAATCCGCAACTTGTTGGTTTTTAATAACATCATCAGGTACTACTAAAATAAAATTTTCACCATTACCACTCCAACCGGATGATTGAGTAAAACTTTCGGTTTGAATGTTATCCTGAGGATTTAGGCTATGTCCACCGACTTCAATTGTCTTTTCCTTCTTCAACATCAGATTTTTCACATAGGGCATACAATGGATAATATAGCTATTAGGGTTTAATTCTACGTCTTTGTATCCAAGCATCTTTCTAAGTGCACAATAATCGCTGTAAGCCATTAGTGTATCTGAATTATATGTAACGGCATATCCTTTATTATCATTAGTTAATTTGGTGAAATAATCACTATCATTATAATAAATTTGGTAGTCATATATTTGATTTGTTGGTATGTTTGTTTCTATATAATCCAAGGACTTATTCATAGTGTCCTTGCTAGTATCGGAACTGAGAAATAAATCAAATGATGTGATCTGTTTGATTCTACTCTGAAATAATGAATGAAACACCTGACCACTACCTTCAGCTAATAATGTAGCAGCAAATAGAATGGAGATTATTGCCATTACGACTCCCATAGTCGATAATTTAGATGAGAGATTTCTAAAAACCATTAAATTAGTGCCTTTGTACTTCTTCCCGGGATGCTTATCAAAGTAATGAGGGATTCCGGATGAAAAACTTATAAAAAATAGAAATAGGAATATTATTAAACATGTTGCACCTATTATTCCGGTAAGTAAGGTTCGCATTAGTAGTAAGACCATACCTATGACAGCTAGAATTAGGGATATACTAAACATAATCCGGCGGTTTTTAGCTTTCTCTATCGTAGTGTTTTCATTTTGCTTGTCCATATAAATAAGGTCATAGACCTTAATTTTTTTCAGCTTTTTATTGCTTTTTCTTAAGGCAAAGATATAAATAATAACAAAATAAAACAAAGTTAATACAATGGATCGAAAAGAAAATGCAAGTGTAAACTTGTACGTAACATGAAAAAGAGATAAAGTTATTGCACGTAATGCCTGTAACACTATGTTGCCAAGTACAATTCCTATAAGCGCTGCTATGCCACCTACAACCAAATTCTCGAGAAAGAATAATTTTGCAACTTGCTTGTTTTCCATACCCAGTAGTATGTAAGTGCCAAACTCTCGACTCCGTTTCAATAGCATAAAGCGAGTTGTATATGATATAAGCCATCCGATGATTAATACAACCACAATACTCACAAGAACACTAATAACAGGCAGCATTTCCAAATAACTGGAAAGATTTTTGATTTCGTCTGAGAACATGAGACCGTTAAAAGCATACAATAGTGCAACGGAGATGATTACGGTAGTGCAATAAATCATATAATCACCTATTTGACGCTTGGCATTTCTGATTGAAAGTTTAGATAACATCACTTACGTCACCCCCTAACAGGGCAAGGACATCAAGTGTTTCATGGTACAGAACCTGTCTGTTTTTATCTCCTTTAATCAGTTCATTACATAATCTGCCATCCTTTAGAAATAATATTCTAGAGGCATAACTTGCACTGTATGCATCATGAGTTACCATTAAAATAGTAGCACCTTGTTTCTTGTTCATATCAGTCATGATTCCGAGAAGGTTTTTACTTGCCTTTGAGTCTAATGCACCGGTTGGTTCATCTGCCAATATAAGAGATTGTCCGGATATTATTGCTCTTGCACATGCTGCACGTTGCTTTTGTCCACCGGATACTTGATATGGAAATTTAGGGAGAATATCGGTAATATCAAACTGTTTTGCACACCTTAATACACGCTCACGTATTTCTCCTGAATTAACATGGTTGATGGTTAGAGACATTCCAATATTTTCTTCTATTGTAAGAGTATCTAGTAGATTAAAATCCTGAAAAATAAAGCCAAGTCGCTCACGACGAAACTTCGCAACCTCAGATGGTGGGATTTCAGTTATATTGTCACCATCCAGATAAATATGACCGGCACTTACCTCATCTATTGTTGAAATACAATTTAGTAATGTGGTTTTTCCACTTCCGGAAGCACCCATAATTGCAATAAAATCACCGTCTTGCACATCAAAACTAATACAATCAAGAGCTTTTGTGACATTATTCTTACTTCCATAATACTTTTCTACGTTTTGTACTTGTAACATATTCGTTCCTCCTTTGCTTGTAGGCATATAATACACTAATATTTTAAGGAGGTGTATTGATATGTTATTGAACTATCTTACATTTTTGAAAGGTTTGATTTTGAAGGGAATGTGATAGTAACAGAAGTCCCTTTATTCAATGTAGACATAATCTTTATATCAACTGCCAGCAAATGCCCCAGCTTCTTGCATAGATATAAGCCCATCCCCGTAGAATTATTGTGTGAACGGCCATTGCTGCCGGTGAAGCCTCTGTCAAAAACACGAGGTAACTCATCAGATGAAATGCCTATACCATTATCAGTAACAATAAGGTCTGTCTTATCACCATCCATCTTTACGGAGATAGATATGGTAGGAGAGTTGCTTCGATATCGAACTGCATTCTGTAGTAGTTGACCAAGCATAAATATTGCCCATTTACTATCTGTATAAACTGTGTTGTTAATCTCATTAAAATTCAGATGAATATTATTTTGTATAATGAGAAATTTGTGCTTGTCTATTGCCTCTTCAACAATATCATTTAAACTAGTCTGTTTAATAAGAAAATCTTTTTCAGCACTAAAAGAGCGTGCATAAAACAGAGTACTTTCAACGAGATTTTCAATATTTGAAAGTTCATGCTTTAGCTTTCGTCCTGTATCAGGATGTGCATTTTCTGCTATAAGCTTGGAGGCTGTTATAGGTGTTTTTATTTCGTGAACCCAACTTTCTATGTATTCTCGATATTCTATTTTATCATGATTAGATTCGGAGACGTTTTCTATCATGGATTTACCGGATTTTCTCACTAGTTGAAATAATTTCTTTTCATAATTACTTTTAGGTTTTGGGATGCATTCAGAAAACAGATACTTTTTATCAAGTTCAGACATAATGCTATTTAGCTCAGAAATATGTGAACGTATTTTTAAAAAAGATATTGTATTTGCTGTGGTAAGACCAATAAACCACACAATGATAATGATGGATATTATCCCGAATTTTGTTCCGGTAAGATATAAAAATGCACCAAGGGCTATAGCGGCTATTAAATGCATCATAATGGTATTGGATTTGTCATCTATATATTCTCTTACACTCATATTTGATACCCCATTCCTCGTCTAGTTAGTATGTAATCAGGGAACCCAAGCGAAGTAAGCTTCGCTCTAAGACGTGTCACGTTAACACTTAAAGTATTGTCATCAATATAGATGTGATCGTTCCATAAAGCTTCTATTAGATCCATACGTGATACGATTTCTCCTTTGTTTCTAATTAGATAGGAGAGTATTCGAATTTCATTTTTCGTAAGCTCAATAGGAATTATGGTTTTATCAATGGTTGATGAAATATTACCTTTTGAGAGATTTAGGTTAACATTTTTAGCTTCAAGTATTTCGGGGTCAGCTTTTTCGCCACTTCGTCTCAGTACATTTTTGATGCGTGCGAGTAAAAGAGGAATATTGTATGGCTTAGTAATATAGTCATCAGCTCCAAGACTTAGAGCCTGCAGCTCGTCCATTACAGTATCGTGGCTGGTGACGATTATAATAGGTATGGTGGTAGCTTTTCTAATATTGGTACATACTGAAAATCCGTCTTGTCCCGGAAGACCTAAGTCAAGCAAAATCAAATCTGGTAGAGTGTTATTTACTTGACTAATAATATCTTCAAATTCAGAAATTAGTGTTGTACAATATCCTGCATTACAAAGCAGTAGAGATAATTCTTCACGGATTCTAGTGTCATCCTCAATAATCATAATATCTAGCATAGAAGCCTCCTTATGAACAATTCTACATCAAAAACTTACGCATTGAAACGAAAAGTTGTGACTTTTTCAAATAGAATTCAAATTATTGAAGCTTTGGATCCATATATCACAGTTGTATCATATAGATGAATCAACAGCCATTTGTAATTTCCCTAAAAACTTCTCTGCTGCTTTTGAAAATATCTGATATCTTTTCCAGACAATGCTCATACTTACTTCGATTTGTCGAGACAGGGGCCGGAAACACAGATGCTTGTCCCCGGAAACATTAATAATTTTATCAAGACAAACTGCATATCCCATCCCTTCCTCCACCATAAGCGAGCCGTTGAACAATAGATTATAGGTTGCAACTATATTTAACTTTTCCTCATTACAATGTAAAATCTCCGGTATATTTGCATCATGAATTGCCTGCCTAGAAACAATTATCGGTTTATCCCATAAATCTTCCGGAGAAATAATTCTTTTTTTAGCCAACGGATCATCTCGTCGCATTAAGACACCAAACGTTTCTCTATAGGGAATTGTAAGATACTCATATTTGGAAGCATCTACCTCACCAAAGAAGAGAGCAAAATCAATTAACCCTCGATCTAATTCTTCCATTACCGATATCTTATCACCACTGATGATATGAAAATGAACCAAAGGGTATTCTTTTTGTATAGCATGGGCTGAGCTTGCAATAAAACGAACAGCTTCGGTTTCACCCGAACCAATATAAATATCCCCAGCAACATTTTCATTTGATAAGACAATTTCAGATTCTGTCTTTTTAACAAGCCCCATGATTTCCTCTGCTCGTTTCCGAAGAATTACGCCTTCTTCAGTAAGTGTGATTTTTCGATTACTCCTTATAAATAATTGTTTACCCAATTCCTTTTCTAAATCACTTAATTGTCTGGATAGTGTCGGCTGCGAAAGATGAAGTGCCTGAGCCGCTCCAGAAATACTCTGTTCTCGTGTAACTGCTAAAAAATATTGTAATACACGTAATTCCATAAATGAACCCCTCCATTGTTATTATCGGTTTCAATCTGCTTTATACAGTATAACACGTTCATCTATGCCTGTAAAACATAGATACGCATCCGATATAAGTATTTGTTATTCAACGGAGTGCTTGTTACAATAGAAATGAAAAAAGGTGTGACAGCTTATGAAAAAAATATAAGAAAAGAGGTTTTAAGATGTCAAATAAACTTTGATTGGAGGCGGAGTATGACTAAGAACTTTACAAGAGGTTCAATATCAAGAGCGATTGTACACTTTGCATTACCTTTGTTGCTCGGAAATTTACTACAGCAGTTATACAGTGTAGTGGATACCGTTGTTGTGGGACGTTTTGTAGGATACCGGGCATTGGCTTCAATCGGAGCCTCAACGGCAGTTGTGCAATTATTAATTGGGTTTGCACTTGGTATTACCAATGGAATATCAGTTGAAACGGCACAAGCTCTTGGAGCAAATGAAGAAAATAAAGTTCGTAAATCAATCGCTATAGGATTAATACTCAGTTTGTCTGTATCGTTGATTTTCAGCGGATTGGGAATTGTATCTGTCCGTCCGCTCTATTCTTTACTGCAGACTCCGAACGATATCTTAGATGGGACAATTCAATATTCTATAATCATGTTCATAGGAGCACCGGTAACCTTATTGTACAATTATGTTTCTGCCATATTGCGTGCCTTTGGTGACAGTAAAACACCGACGATTGGCTTGTTGATTGCAACGGTCCTAAACATATTGCTCGATCTCACTTTTGTTATTTTGTTTGGCTGGGGGATCAAAGGGGTTGCAGTAGCCACTTTGATTTCGCAAATGATATCGGGTGTCATCTGCGGATTTTATGCACTTAAACATATTCCTATGATGCGTACAAAAAAAGATGATTTTACATGGAATGCTGAAATCGTAAGCGAGCAATTGAAGGTGGGAATACCAATGGCATTTCATCAGTCTGTGCTGGCGATTGGTTCACTATTCATGCAGGCTGTATTGAACACTCTTGGTTCTATGACCATTGCCGCATATACACTGGCTGTCCGTATTGATGTAATTCTATATGCCGGTTTATCTGCCTTTGGGACTACGGTTACGACATTTACAGCACAGAATTATGGTGCCGGAAGATTAGACAGAATTAAAAAAGCTGTCCGCTTTACTAGTAAAGTCACAGTGTGCATCTGTCTATTTTTTGTGTTGGCACTCCTTGCATTTTCTCCACAGATTATGAAGATATTTATAGGTAATAATGAAGTTGAAGTGATACGTTTGGGTGTTATGTATGTTCGCATTAACTCGTTGTTCTATCCTCTTCTGGGCATTATGTTTGTAATATTACATGCTCAGCAGGGACTAGGGAGACCGGGCATCGCCATGTGTTCCAGTCTGGTTGAGCTGGCTATTCGCCCGGTAGCTGCTTTGGTACTGGCACAGCAATTTGGTTTTGCGGGTTTTCGTTTTGCCAATGCCATAGCGTGGAGTTGTTCTTTTACAATGCTGGTGGTATCTTATGCAATCATTATGCGGAAGTTAGAAAGAAGGCTATAGACTATGCTTTATCCTATCAAAGCTTCCAGCCGGAAGCTTTTTGTCTTTTGTTCCACAACTCAAAATAAGGACCTTTTTGCTCTATTAGAGTATCATGTGTTCCACTTTCAATTACATGATTGTTGTCAATAAAGAGTATCTGATCAGCACTTTTAATTGTTGATAATCTGTGTGCAATCATTATAAGTGTTTTGTTTTTAATAAGCTCTAAGAGAGCCTGTTGTATATCATATTCATTATCAGGATCAACGCTTGCCGTTGCCTCATCTAAGATAATAATAGAGGCATATTTAATCATTGCTCTTGCAATTGATATTCGTTGTCTTTCGCCCCCTGAAAGAGAATTGCCGCCCTCATCAACAAGGGTGTCATAGCCGTCAGGCAAATTCATTATAAAGTCGTGACACCGTGCTTTCTTAGCAGCCGAAATTATCTCATCCATCGTGGCATTCGGCTTACCAAAGCGAATATTATTTGCTATGGTGTCAGCAAATAAATATACGTTTTGGAACACCATACTAACTTCGGAGAGAAGAGTATCATAGTTTATATCTCTAATGTCAGTATTTCCAATTCTAATGGATCCGGTTTTCACGTCCCAAAATCTTACAATTAGATTAGCAATAGTTGTTTTTCCACCACCTGATGGACCAACAAGGGCTGTAGTTGTTTTCTCAGGTATATTAAAATTTATATCCGATAAAATATCTTCACTGTCATACCGGAAGTGAACATTTTCAAATGAAATGTCTTGAGGAGATGGAAATTCGGATATTTGACCATCTGTCATTTCTTCTGCATTTAGGATATCTTCATATCTGTTTAGGCCACTTTCCATTATACGAAGTTGTGAGCTCATTCCGGAAAATGCCATTGCAGGTGTGTAAAGAGTAAATATAAATATAAAGACTGCAATTGCAATGGAAAAGTCTATCACTCCTGATAGAGCGAGTATTGAAGCTGTTAGAATCGTTAGTCCAATACCTATACCAAAAACGGTTTTATCCTTTCCAGGCAGAAGACTCCTGCTTCTGCAAGCAGCGAGATGAATGCCGGTAAATTATATTTATAACGACAATTACACTTTGTTCAGTAGCTGATTTTTTCTTAAAACTTAGAGTTTGCATAAACCATGTACAATCAAAAGATTCAAAACGTTCGCACCAAACGCTTGTTCTTTTGGCTATTTTGTGTTACTATTATAGTATACATTTCAGTGCAGAGAGCGAGGTGAACCCACTCTTGTATTTAACAGTTAAACAACAGTTGAAACATCTTGCGATATGTGACTATAAGGTCCTGAAAGAACTCAGTCATATAGCTAAAAATCTATATAATCAAGGACTCTATAACGTCCGTCAACATTTCTTCAGTCATAACGAGTATTTAAGCTATGCTAAGAATTACTCCCTACTTAAACAGTCAGAAAACTATAAAATCCTAAACTCAAATATGGCACAGCAAATTCTTAAAGAAGTAGATGGTGTATTTAAATCCTTCT
>JBKEBP010000077.1:0-3707 GCA_047973235.1 Suipraeoptans sp.
ATCGTGGTCGGGACGAAGCGTTGTATGAATGCCTGGCGTATCTATCACATTAACACCATTCCAGTTATATGTATGTGTCTGTTGCGTAGTTATACCCTCGCCAACGGCTATATCTTTACGACCTGTCAGCATTTTCAATATAGATGATTTTCCAGCGCTATATTGGCCTGCAAAAACAAGTTCGATTGGTTTGTCGTCCACATAAATACCATTAGGTAAACCTGAGTATTTAATATTAGTCGCATCGAGTAAATTCCGCACCTTTTCAATGAGTTCAGTGCTTTTTGATGTCCATTTAACTATTTGTATAATCATGCGTGATTCCCCCTTATTTAGTGATAAGTAATTCTGTAAGTTGCTGTGCCAAACGCACTCTATTTATAGTTAAGGCGTCAAGCTCACTAAGTGGTACGTGTGCAATTTTTAGTTTACGTTCAATACTGATGCTATTTCTGAAATAACCGTGTCCTATTGCCCTTGTGAGAAGAACCTTTAGGTTCTCATTGTGGAATACAAACCATACCTGCTCTTTTAAGAGGGCTGAAAGATTCCTTTTAATATCGTCTGGGAATCTCTTACCATCATCTAGCATTATCATAATAGCATTGCCGGGTATGCGCGCTAAATCGCGAATATGCCATTCCAAGCCATTGGCACCCACAAAACTTAACGCTTCTATGATTAACATTTTATTGATTTCTTTCAATTTACTGTTAAGCCGCCAGCCTAAATTTTTCTGCACCTCGGATAATTGAAACAAGGAATCAATTACGGTATTTATATCGTTTGCCACGCTATACAATCGTTTTGTTAGTAGTTCGTTATAAAATAAATCTAACATTTGTTTTCTTAGACTTCGTATTGTCTTATCAATATGATTATTCAATTTCCCTTCCAACCTTCGCCTTGCATCCACCGCTTTATTCTCACGACTTTTGAAAAAGAATGATCCTAAAAACCCAACCAAAGACACTCCAACTGTAGCAATCAATCCAACAGGTCCTGATATTAATCCTATAATGGCTACTACCCCGATGCCACCACCAGCAATAGTGGAAATCCAGTTCCATATGCGTTTGCCATCAATTAAATTAGACATATTTATTGCCTTATCGGTAAATACAGCAACAGAAAATGAAATTTCCTGATTTAACTCACGAGTTATTTCTCTTAATTCATCATCACAATTCGATGATAGTTTTTTTATTAAATTATCGCACCGTTCTTCAATATTCTTTGATTTTAATATCCCGGCCCATTTTGTGGCGGCATTCGGGCTATCATAATTATCTTCGGCGAAAGATGCGACTTCACTCATTAAGTCGCTTTTAACTTTTGCAATCAGTGAGTCAATTTGATTTATCCCATCATCTTTAAATTTTCGCGTACAATCACTTAGTTTACGACGCTTGTCCAACAACAATCGCCCCTGTTCACTGTTTTGAGCACTTTGTTCTAATAATTTCTCCATTGTATCCAGCAACGGCTTTCCGACGCTATCGACGAAGGTCTTGACTCTGTAGAATTTACCCCGAGTAATAACCTCTTGTAAAACAAACTGCTCAACATACTCAAATTTGCTTAATTCAGACAATGTCTGAGCGTATTCACTACACTCTGGCTGATGCGACAGATACGCTGACTTTAGATGGACATATGCAAATTGAATATCATGCCAGTCTTGTCCATATTGAGTGGCAAAAGCAACAAATTGAGTTTTAATGCCGTTTAGCCGATTGAAATCAAACCCTTTTGTTATATCACGTAACATAAGCTTATAACTTTTTGATGTGTCTATATCTACTTTGACGTTAATAATTCCTAAAATAGGCTTACCAAGATTGCGTACCTTTGCTAAACATTCAGCTTCTGCTGCTTGCGGTGCATCATCTGTTATAAGGAACATAATGAGATCTGCAGATTTAGCCGCCTCAAAAGCAGTAGTTTCATCTTCTTCGCCCTCAAAAGCTGCTATACCAGGGACATCAGTTATTCTAAGGCCATTCCAGGTGTAAGAACGAATATCACGAGTAGTTCTCTGCGAACCCTTACCGATTGAAGTTCCGTTTCCGTGTGTTAGAATCTCCATAAGAGTAGATTTTCCCGCCATAGTTCGCCCAAAAAGCGTTACAGAGAATACGGATACCGAGTCTTTTAGGTGTTGTATGTCATTTTCAACTTGCTCGGATAGGTTTTCAAACTTCGTTATGGTATCTGAAAGTTGGATCTCCAGAGTATTCATCACATCCGGAGTGTTAACCTTACTTTTTCCTAACTGCCTCATACTATCTCTTATTTGCTCTGAAGCAGCGGATACGGCCTTCTTAAGCTCATTAGCTCCATCTTTTGCAAGCCGATGCCCTATATTGGCATACCTTGTACATTCTTCTAATGCGTTCTGTAGTTGTGCCGAATCCATCATCCCGCTCCTTTTACATAATATACCATTTGAATTAGCTCTGATCATTAATCAATGCTTTGTGTAGAATTTTACCAACCCAAATTTTTCGACAAAATGCTCGTAAACTTTAAATTTCACAATAATCAATTATAACACACACAGCCCAAATAATGACAAAAAAGCCGGTAAAGGCGACTTTATCACCCCAACCAGCTATTTTCTACCTTTACTCAATTTCACACTCAACATCAGTACGGTCAAGCAGACTTACAATAATTCTACAACCATCATATACTGTCATTTTTTCAACCAAAGCGAAATACATATCCACATCAAATTCCGGTATCGGCTTGGTGTCGCTTATTATCCGCATGAATTGCACTGCCTTATATCGCGCCAACACATTATCGTTTTCCCGCATTCTTTTCCATTTGTCGATAAAATAATTCTTGTTTTCGACCATCATATTGAACACATTTACAAATGCCTTATACAAATCAACATCGTCGACATGCCTGCTTTCACAGCCCTTTTCACCCTTCGCCGGATATTTGCCATTGCAGCGCCAGATAATCCGCCTGAACCCATCATCAGTGGAGTTCCATACCTTCACCAAAAACCTGACCGCAAGAGCCGCAAATGACCCTGCCAGCAAAAGGATTGCTGGTTGTCGCGTACTCAAGCTTTTGAATACCGTACTGCAGGGCGAAATCACGCCTGCGTTCCATTTCAAGTTGAACCGCTTCCCACATCTCTTTGCCGATAATCGCGGGATGACTATCTTCCACATAATACTGCGGCACCTGCCCATTGTTGTTCTGCCCGTTTTTTGCTCAAGAAATCAACAGTGTAGGTTTTCTGTAGCAGCGCGTCGCCCTTATATTTTTCGTTGGTAAGCATTTTCCGGATACTGCCTTCATACCATTTTGCCTTGCCATTCCAGTTTGGTACACCGCTCAACTCCAAGTCTCTCGCGATCCGGTTGGCTCCTTTGCCGTCAAGGAATTCCTTGTAAATCACAGGGACGGTTCTTTTGTGTTTTTGCATTTAGCAACATTGCGCACAATTCCAAACCCAATGCCTGTTAATCTACTTATTTACCGTAATGAAATACCACATTTTTCAATCTTTATTATATTTAAGTCTCTATTTCTTTTATCCATTTGTTGTAGTTGCGCCACATCTACAATGCCACATTTACTTTGAATTATCATTAGTGCCTCGTTATCTGATATTCTCTTACGTAGGTTCTCAACATCTAAACATTTTGCCGTTTCTTCCTTCTTCATAAAATCTATATAAAGTT
>JBKEBP010000107.1:0-5345 GCA_047973235.1 Suipraeoptans sp.
TTACTTTTTTCACTGCAAAACTCAGGGTATATACAACAATGTATTAACTTTCAATATCGCAAAGGGAGTTGTCGAAAAATACATTTCTCGACAACCCCCTTTCAAGTTATGCTCTCTTAGACAGAACATCCTTCTCATATTTCTTTATTTCTGATAAATAATCCTCTTTTTCAGGAACATTGTTTATTTCACAGAAGTAGTTCCACACATCACCAAATGGATAGAGCTTTAACTCTTCCTGCATAACCATTAGCTCTGTGAAATTCTGTGTATCCTGCAACTCTTTTAACTTCTTATTTGGATTTAACATTGCGAGCATAAGTGCTTTTTGCATGTTTCTCATTCCTACTGTCCAAGCTGAAATTCTATTAATACTTGCATCGAAGAAATCTAATCCGATGATAACTCTGTTAAGTGCATCATTCCTAACGATTTCCTTAGCTATTTCTTTAGTCTCATCATCTAGCAATACTACATGATCACTGTCCCAGCGAACCGGTCTGGTTACGTGGAGAGCTATTTTTTCACTAAACAATAACAGTGAAGATATTTTGTCTGAAACAACCTCTGTAGGATGATAGTGACCATTATCCATAAGTGGTGTGATTCCCTTTTGTATAGCATAGTTCATTGTAAATTCTGCAGAACCTGCTGTGTATGACTCAAGGCCAATACCAAATACCTTTGACTCTAAGCAAACAAGAACCTTTGACTTATCATAGTCTATGGAAAGTATCTGATCCATGGAATCTTTATATCTTGCTCTCGGACCCATTCTATCGGCCGGTACATCTTTGAATCCGTCAGGGATCCATACATTCATCAAGCATGGGCTGCCCAGTTCTTCTGCAAAATATTGAGAAATTCTTACACATGCTTGTCCATGACGAATCCAAAATTGACGGATTTCTTCATTAGGATGTGTAAGTGTATATTCTGATGCTTTTGGATGCGAAAAATATGTTGGGTTAAAGTCAAGTCCCAAGCCTCTTTCTTTAGCAAAGTCTACCCATTTTTTAAAGTGTTTAGGCTCAAGTGCGTCTCTATCTACCCACTCCCCATCTTCAAATATAGCATAACTTGCATGAAGATTTATTCTATGCTTTCCGGGTATTAGGCTAAGCACTTCATCAATGTCGGCCATTAGTTCTTCCGGTGTTCTTGCTTTTCCCGGATAATCTCCTGTAGCCTGAATTCCTCCTGTAAGAGCTCCCTTTTGATCAAATCCACCTACATCATCACCCTGCCAGCAATGCATGGATATCGGTACGCTTTTAAGTGTTTCAAGTACTTCATCGGTGTTAACACCAAGTTTTGCATAAATCTCTTTTGCTGATTGATATCTTTCTTTTGTTGTCATTATTATTCCTCCGCTAATCTGTTATTATTTTACAAGTTTCCCGTCATTGTTATATCTTTTTATATCAAAAGATTCTCCTATGCATGTTCTTGCAGCTGCTAAGTCTTTAAACACACCATCATATAGCATCTGTACTGTGATGTTTCCGATAGCTGTTGCCTCTGTCGGACCAGCTGATACTCTCTTCTTTGTATACTTGGCAGTAAGTTCATTTAAATAGGCTGCATTGGCACCACCACCAACAACATATATCGTGTCATATACATTTCCTGTTATTTCTTCAATTTCATCAACTGTATCTGCATAGCACTTTGCTAAACTATTATATATAACTGCCGCAATCTCTGCTATACCCTTTGGTACCTGTTGATTCGTATTTTGGCAGAAATCTTGTACAGCTCGCACCATATTATCAGGAGCCAGAAAATCATCGCTGTTACAATCAACTATTGATGGTATAGTTTCTCTTGATGCCATATCACATATTTCTCCAAAAGACATGTCGTTAGATATTTCCTTTTTAACTGATTGAATCATCCAAAGTCCCATTATATTCTTTAGGTAACGATATCTATGATTGTAGCCACCTTCGTTTGTGAAATTAGCTTTCATGCTTTGCTCTGAGCAGTCTGCCTGTTTTCTCTCAACTCCCATTAATGACCATGTACCTGAGCTGATATATACAGCTTTGTCGTTATTGGTTGGTACCGCAAGTACTGCAGATGCTGTATCATGACTTCCGGGCAATACAACAGTACAATCAAATCCAATCTCGTCCCGTACTTCCTTACTGAAATTACCCACAACTGTTCCCGGCATCGATACAGGCAGGAACATTTCTTTATTAAAGCCCAGGATATCCATTAACTCGTAATCCCAATCATTAGTATTAGGATTAATAAGTTGGCTTGTAGTCGCTTCCGTATACTCATTTTTCTTAACTCCGGTGAGCATATAGTGGAAGAAATCCGGTATCATAAGGAATGTTTTTGCAGCATCCATATCTTCCGGATGGTATTCTTTTACTGCCATCAAATGATATATTGTATTAATAATCATTCTTTGAATACCTGTTCTCTTATATAAATCTTCGGGAGAAATGTATTTGTCTACCTCTTTGTCCATTCCCTCAGTTCTATGATCCCTATAACCAACCGTATCTCCAACAATGTTATCATCCTTATCCAGTAATACAAAGTCAACGCCCCACGTATCAATTGACATGGTGCTTGGTATCTTACCTATTTCTTTACATTTTTTTAGTCCTGCTTTGATTTCTCCAAATAAACGTTCCACATCCCAACAAAGTGTACCGTCCTTATTATCCATTCCATTTGAAAATCGATATACCTCTTCAAGTGTCATCTTTCCATTCTCAAATGACGAAACCATGTGGCGTCCGCTTGACGCTCCAATGTCTATTGCTAAATAGTATTTTTTCAATGTTAAACCTCCTATAAGCACTTATGTATTTAGTAGTTTATATCAAAATCTACAAATAAAAAAGGACTGTATTTGTTAAAATACAACGTCCTTATTTGCTGCTATGCCATGGTCTTTTCTCGTAATGTTGTTTGATATTGATTAAGAAGTATTTCTACTATTTCATACTTTGCCTTAATATCACTTGTTATATGTATAACCTCGTTGAGTTTTCTACTCAAATCCAAATGATTTTCAGCAACAATTGAAATGTTTCTTGAAACTTCGTTCTCCAGCTTGAGATTAATTAATCTAATCTCTCTATCAGCATTCGTAACCTTATTGTCAAGAATTACTACTTTCTTGTCGAGTGACTCTACCTTCTTGTCGAGAGAGTCTACTCTACCTTCTAATGACTCTACCTTCTTGTCGAGTGACTCTACTTTCTTATCGAGTGACTCTACTCTGCTATCTAATGCCTCTACTCTGCTGTCAATGACTCCTAGCTTTTCAATTATGATATCTAATTTTCTGCTATCTGACATACTTATTTCCTCTCTTTCGTGTCCCTAATTATACACTATAAGTTCAAAGTTTACAAAGACTTTTTACTCTCTCTATATTCCTTTGGCGACACATCATATTTCTCTCTGAATTTTCTGAAAAAGTAGCTTGTATTTTCATACCCTACTGATTCAATTATATCGCTAATAGGCATTTTACTACTTAGCAGCAAATATGCCGCTTGACTCATTCGCTTTGTTAACAACAACTCCTTATAAGTTTTCCCTGTACGCTTTTTTACCTCTTTACTAAGCCAGTAGATATCTCTCCCCAACAAATCCGCTAACTCTTGCAGCGTTCCCGTTTTAAAGTTAGTCTCAATATAATTTAGAATAGTAAATGTTATTTCGTTCTCATAAGAATTTCCACCACTATCCATCTTATCCATATGATTAAGAAGTTGAAGTATTGTGAGTCCCATTGTGGTCTGGTTTATACTTCTTTTATTTGGCTGATCATTTATAATTGTCCAAACCATATTTTCAATTAAATTTTGAATAGGAAGGACTTCCGCTACTTTGAAATACAAGTACGACGTAGAAAAACTTCCCTTTCCTAAGCTTTCTACTAAAAAATCACGTAAGTTGTTTTTTTCTTCTTTCATCATATCAAAGGTAACATTAAAAAACTCCGGTAGTATTATGAAATTTACCGCTATGTCACCTTCTCCAGCCGGATAAATCTCCTGAACGGCATTTTGATTAAGGAATAATAAGTCACCCTCTTTTAGCACAACTTCATTTCCATT
The DNA here is from genome assembly GCA_047973235.1 of Suipraeoptans sp. GTDB lineage: Bacteria > Bacillota > Clostridia > Lachnospirales > Lachnospiraceae > Aequitasia. The sequence continues at coordinate 4,095 of JBKEBP010000107.1, forward strand.
AATAATATGTTTGGTTTCGCCCTTACACATATATATAACTTCTATATAATTATGCCTGTGTTTAGGAAAATGAACAAATCTGGTATGTGTACGCACCTGTATAAGCTTTCCTCTCTCTAAAAGCTTATTGCTGTCCACTACCAGATCCTTTTTTTGTGTATATATGTCTTTATTAATGTTCTTTTTCCCTGCCAATATTTCTTTTTCTTCATCTGTAATAATAGCAAGCTGTTCAATTAATTCCTTATGCATAATAATACTCATCCCTATCAAGTCTCATACTTATTTTGGTAAAATCTCCTTCACCAACTCCATATACTCATTGGCACTTCTACTACTTTTCTTATACGCTATTACCGGCATATTATTATCCTGAGACCACTCGATAGCACTATCCACTCTTATATATGTATTATATACCTTAATATCATCCAGTTCTCTAAGCGACTCTATCGTCTGCTTAAAATAATTCTTTCTAGTATCAACCTTAGTGACAAGAATCCCGGCAATTTTAAGATTTTCATTCATCTGCTTAACTTCTTCAAAGAACTCGAACATATTGCCAAGTCCAAAGAGTCCCCACGGAGTTGCCTCCACAGGTATTATAACCTCATCAGATGCAACCAGAATATTCATGACCCATCCACCCAGCGTCGGTGGTGCATCTATTAAGATATAGTCATATATGTTTTTCTGTATTATAGACTTTAAGCATTTCTTTAAAATAAATTCTCTCTGCCACTTTGAAAACAATTCATATTCTATAGAACTCATCAGTGTTGAAGATGGAATAATATCCAAATTGTCAAATCGAGTATGGATTATGTAATCCTCCAAATCATTTTGGTTTTTAATTGCATCATACAAATTCTTTCCGTCTTGAGCATACTCAAGCACAGTGTCTTCATCAAGTAATGATAATGATAGATTGAGCTGCATATCGCCATCAATCAACAGTACCTTCTTACCTTCAAGCGTTAATCCGTATCCAATATTCGAGCACGCAGTGGACTTCCCACTACCCCCTTTATTATTTGCAAAAGAAATCACCTTAGTCTTCATATTTCTATTCTCCATTCAAGTTACATACTAATATAATAATAACACACCATGCACCTCACAACAACAAAATGGGGCTATCGGGAAATAACCGATTTTGACCTCAAAAATTGAAAATTAGCAAAACCCTGAATAAATCGTGTTTTATCACATGTCGATTTAGTTCAGGGTTTTGTTTTTATGACTTTTTTT
>JBKEBP010000090.1:0-2716 GCA_047973235.1 Suipraeoptans sp.
TGTAACAAATAAATTATATTATGATAAGGAGATTTGCTTATGGAAAACATTGAGAAAGTTAAAAAGGAATTGCTAAAAAAGGAAGAAATCGAGATTCAGACTAATACGTTTGCCACAGATATTATTGACGATTTTCGTAGAGATTTTAAGATTAACGAAAGGAAACCAAGACAGGAGTTCCGTAAAGCATGTGATAAATTCAAAAAGGATTTTCATGTCGTACTTACTTCTTTAAAAAAGGGTAAGTAGATAATTTTGAGTTTCACGAAATAATTGGTAACACATTTGACTTAATGTCAGCAGAGATTACGATTATGAAATGTACTATGGGTGAGTCGAGATAGTGGTATCGGTCTATTTGAATAATGATTGAATGTGATTAATGTGATAGTTGGTAGATCTTAATGGGTTATAGTAATAATGATTTTTCCGAGAAGGAAGAAGAACCAATAATTTATAATAAAGACATAGGTGTTGAAACGTACGAAGGAGTGGATATTGCCGATGATGATTAAAGATACTGAAAAAACAATAAAATGAGAACGCCGGGAGAACTTACCATAAACGATCAGAAATATGTGTTTGTAATGAACACGAAAAAGAAATGTAGGTTAGATGTGCAAAAGGCTGCTGAGTTAAATGGATACCTTATCATTTTTATTGACAACGCATCTAGTATGAATGCCGCCCCCCTTCCTGATTATTGTTCTGTTTATATGCTTCAAAGTGATTATGATAAAAAATGTAGTATGGATCGATTAATAAACACGGTTACCGCCATTGCAGAAAAATACAAGGAGTCACTGAAAGAAAGAGGCTATGATGTAGACAATATTCCACTTACAAATATCTACCTTGGATGCGAGAAGTATGAAAACATTCCGATAAAACCATCGAGTAACAACTAAAGTATAAAAACCATATGACTTCGGAACAGACTACATATTAGGGAAGGTGAGTAAAGATAATAGCAAGATATATCATAGCAGCAATAATCGTTGTAGCCGTGATCTGGGGATTTGTATTAACTTGCAAAATAAAAAGAAGATCCAGAGACAAACACAGTATGATTTCATGGTATAACCTTTTGATTGATCAGTATCTTAGCATTTATCAAAATGTCGCTGATCAATTTAACTAAAGAATTAAACTTGCAGAAAAGTATAATGACCAGAATTGCTTACAGAGACTGCAGAAGCTCTATGACGATTCTGTAAGAGTATCTAATCGTATGGAAAAGAAGCTTGATAGTTTAAAAGCTAATATTAAAGTTAAAAGATTTAATGGGGCATCTTTCGATACTTTATTTACTGATCTAAAGATTGTTGAAGGTTATGTTGCAGAGCTTGCGAACATTGCCACTCTTATCCACGGCATTAACCCTAACAACAGAAGTAATGATTTTGGATATGAATATAAGAGCTTTACCACTCATACAGAATCAAAGAAAGAGATGAATGAGAAACCTTGGAAGAGTTCAAGATTTTTCGATTCTTGTGTTTCAAAAGAAAATCTTGTTAAAAAGTATCGAGAGCTTGCTAAGATCTATCACCCAGACAATGCTACAACTGGTAATATTGAAATTTTCAAGAACTTTAAGGCTGAATATGACGAATATATAAGACAATGATAGGAAAAAGGAGATCTGAATTATGACTCTAAAAACACATTTTGAGACCGGAATTGGATTGTCTTTACTCATAGGTGGAATGGCAATTCAAAAAATAGATGTTATGGATATCTCAGCAGGATCTAAACTTGGAATTATGGCTGCTATTCTGGTAGGCGTAACAGCAGGGAGTGTCTATCCTGACATTGATTTAGAAGAATCCAATCTGAATGCAGATGATATGATGATGAGATGGGAGAGTAAGCTTGATCATAGGGGTATTGTACATACGTTAATTAATGTTGCTGGTATTGTATTACCATTTGCACTGTTAAATTTATTACTTAAAACAGTTACTCCTTTTGATGTAACCTGGATTACAGTATTAGGTTTGTCGATGAGTGTTGGATGTGTATGGCATATGTTACTCGACTCGATGACTCCAAATGGAATATCCTGGTTATATCCATTAACGAGGTTTAGATTCAAAATACCAATAATCAGAAACCACTTTACTGAAAGAATTTTCCGTATAATCGTGACCAGTATATTTCTCTATTATGCGATTCATTTTTGGTCAACGAATTTCTAGGAAGGAGTAAAATAGTATGAACCCAAGTACAGCAAATGAAGTCATCAACGGATATGCAGCTTTTAATGGCTATCCTACTGTAGCGCAAATCAACCTTATGGAACGCAAGGATTTTATGAAAGGACTTGAGAATTGGCCAACAGAATATATTGCTGCTATGCCAGATGCCGGTCTTAATTATAATTTATCAGGTAAAGTAAAGCATCCTCAAACAGGACAAGTAGTGCGCTCTGAATGGGGATGGAAAATGGAACAGGTAAAAAAAGTAGTTGAATTTCGAAATACCACCGAAGGCAAAAAGTCTGTTCTTCGTCACCTGGTATCAGATGCTATAAGAAATGAAGATACTGATATCAATGATATGCTCAACACGGCAACGATAAAGGTTGCTGCAACGACTGGTTCTAAAAAAAGAGATAAGAAACAAACTCAGATCAACATCGAAAGAATGAACCACATCCGTGCTCTTGAGAAAAGTATCTCTAAGGGAGGTGCATTAAGAGTGATGTATGACG
>JBKEBP010000124.1:0-4128 GCA_047973235.1 Suipraeoptans sp.
AGCGTGTTTAATAGGTCATTTGAATCCTCCTACGGAACAGGCTGAAGTATATGAAGAGTTGGCGGAATTGGAAAAAATGCTTGATGAATATAGTAAATATAAAATTGAAAGTCCCGGTAATTTAGGAGTTATAGAAGAACAGATTATCACGAAAATAGAATTAATGCATTTGGAAGAAGATATTATTCGCGGGGAAGAAACACTAGAAGAATATTTGCTTCAAGTGCACACCTATATTGAGCGTTTAAAACATATGCAAATTAGAACGGGTTTACATATTTTAGGGAGAATACCGGATACGGAAGAACTACAAAACTATATCCTAGTTTTAACTAGAGTTGAAAACGGAGAAATTCCATCGTTACCAAAACTTATAGCCGAGAGTTTGAATTTAGACTACTATGAGGTGGAAGAAAATAGTGGAAAAAATTTTGCTGGAAAAAATGGAGCGACTATTTTAGATGAAATTTGGGAAATTTGTGCTCAACTAGTGGAATTTATTGTAGTTAATAGAGAAAAAGAAGACTTAATAGCCAAAACAATGAATTTAAGTATTTTGCGAGAGTTGAAGTTAAGCATAGAGAAACAAGCAAAGTTAAAAATGGTTTTTGAATTTATCATATTAACACTTATTCCTTCATTAGTGAAAACTGAGCAAGAAATTATTAATACAGCAAGAGCTTTAAATGGTGAATTTATTGAAGCCGGGCCGGGTGGTGCACCAACTTCGGGTAGAGCTGATATATTGCCAACTGGACGTAATTTTTATGGAGTAGATCCTAATAATTTGCCTACACCTACTGCTTGGGTTATAGGAAAAACGTTGGCGGAGCAGGTAGTAGAAAGGTATATTGCTGAAGAAGGTCGTTATCCAGAGAGTATTGGAATTGTGTTATGGTCGGATTCTAATATTCGAAGTAATGGACAATGTATTGCCGAAATTTTATATTTGTTAGGTGTTAGGCCGCTTTGGCAAAGAGGCAGCATGAGAGTCATGGGGTTGGAAGTAATTCCTTTAGAGGAATTGCAAAGGCCAAGAATTGATGTGATGGCTAGAATAAGTGGATTGTTTAGAGATTCAATGGCCGTTGCTGTTGATTTATTGGAAGAAGCAGTCAATATGGTTAGAAGTTTGGAAGAAAATGCCGATCAGAATTATCTCAAGAAGCATTATGAATATGATGTAGAAGAGTTTAAACAGGAAGGACATTCTGAACAAGAAGCGACAACGATGGCTGCCTATCGCATCTTTGGCTGTCCGGCCGGAGGGTATGGGGCAGGCGTTGCTAGTATGATTGAAGAAAAGAATTGGGAGAACATTGATGACTTGGCAGAAACTTATGTAAGATGGGGCGGTCATATTTATGGTAAAAATGAGGTAGGTGAATTTAGGCCGGAAATTTTCAAAAAGAGACTTGGAAGTTTGGATATTACAATAAAAAACATAGACAATCATGAAGTGCATTTATTGAATTCAGATGATTTTAATGCTTATTGTGGCGGAATGAATGCTGTTGTTAAAAGCATACGAGGGATAATGCCAAAGTGTTATATTGGAGATAGCTCAGATCGGGAGAAAACTGAGACGAAATCTTTAGCGGAAGAGTTTAGACGAGTATTCAGAGGTGAATCGTTAAATCCAAAATATCTTGAGGGTATGAAAAAACATGGTTATAAAGGAGCTTCAGATCTGGCAGGGTTGGTTGCACATGCTTATGGGTGGGATGCGACCAGTGGGATAATGACGGATTGGATGTATGATAGTTTAGCAGAAAAGCTTGTTTTAAATAAAGAAATGCAAGAGTGGATGAAAAATGTCAATCCATGGGCTTTAGAGAGAATCACTGAAAAGCTTTTGGAAGCCGAACAACGTGGTCTGTGGAATGCTAATGACAATATGAAACAAGCTTTGCGAAAAATATATTTAGAAATTGAAGGTGAATTAGAAGAAAGAACTTCCGAATGAACTAATATTTTGAAATATAGATAGACTTTGTAAAATATGGAAGGAATTATTTATGTTTTTATTTAGAAAAATATGTACTGTATTTGGGGTGCTATTGTTGATATTTAGTCTGTCGGGTTGTGGAGTGACAGAATTGGATGGTGCACCATATAAAGCAAAAAATGAAAAATATTTGGGTTTAAGAGACACAAAAGGAAATGAAATCAAGTTGTCTAAACAACCTGAGCGAATAGTTTCTTTGACAATTAGATCTGATGAGCTATTGTGGGAAATGATTGACCATAAAAGAATAGTTGCACTTAGTAAGTGGGCTAATGATCCGTTGATTTCTAATATTGCTAATCAAGTAGGAGATATGCCTTTGCAAAATACTATTTCAGAAGAAAGTATTATTGCCTTGCATCCGGATTTAGTTATTGTTAGTCAATCTCAGCCCTATGATTTAATATATCGCCTGCGTAGTCTCGATATCCCTGTTTTTGTCTGTCCAATGCCCAAAACTATTAAAGATTCGGAAAAAATGATTTTAGAACTAGGTGTTTTGCTTGGTGCGAGTAAAAATGCAGAAAAAATAGTTTCTCAAATGGAAGACAGATTACAAATGATACAAGAGAAATTAGCTGGAATACCTAAAGAAAAAAGAGTGATGGTATACCGGTTTTCCATTAGTGGTGGTAGTGGTGGCAAGAACAGCTATTTTACAGATGTTTGCGAACAGGCTGGAGTAATTAATGCTGCAGCCGAAATGAATTTTTGGGGGACTCAGTTGATGCCCAAAGAGCAAATTGTTAATTTAAATCCTGATGTTGTATTACTGCCAACTTGGGATTACAACGGTAAGATAGATACGGAAGAATACGCGCGTGATATTTTGAACGATCCATCATTACAAACGGTTAAAGCGATTGTTAATAAACGTTTATATAGCATACCTGATACGCATATGTTATCTTCTTCTCAGTATATGGTAGAAGCTGTTGTTGATATTTATGAAGCTTGTTATGGACAAGGCGAGCCTGTTTTTCAATAAAAATCCTATACATAAGAAAAGACTAGCCACTTGGCTAGTCTTTTCTTATGTATAGGATTTCGTGATCAGTAATAATTGTATCAAGTGGAATATCATGTTTCTCAAAAGGTAGAGAATTGACTATTTGTTCATGAAAAGCCACACCGATTTTTTTTATATCTTTATTTAATAGAGGAAAAAATCGATCATAGAAACCTGCTCCGTAGCCTAAGCGATTGCCTTGGTGATCAAAAGCAACAGCGGGAGTGAGAACGAGGTCTAACTGTTTATAAGTTTCTGGTGTGAAATATTTTTTGTTTGGTTCGGGAATTCCATAATAGCCTGACAATAAATCTTCGCTACGTTTAACTTCAATGGGGAATATTTGCATAGTATCTTTATCAACAACGGGAAAATAAGGGTGTTTGCCTAATTTAATGATGATATCAATAAGCGGGAGCAAACGAAGTTCAGAACCAAAAGCAGCAAAGAGCATGATGTGCTTGGCTTTTTGAAATTCTTTAGAGATAATGATTTTTTCTCGAATAATTTGTGATTTACTAGCGAGTTGTTCTTCGGTTAAAGTATTGCGCTTAGCGATAATGGTGGATCTAATCTGTTTTTTATCCAAAGTTAGCACCCTTTCTTTTCTATAATTATAGCAAAAGTCTTAGTTGAAAGTGTTAACAAAATAAAAACACGAACAATAAATAAAATAACTGTAATAAAGTTCACAATTGCATTGACACGTGAAGAGTGCATTGGTAAAATTAATATAGGTTAAAATAGTAAGAATGTGAAGCTCTTGTAGAATAACTGAAATATTGCTATTAATGACAGATTAGCTATATAGGAGGTAATAAGTGTGAAAGTTGCTATAATTATGGGTAGTAATTCTGATTGGCCGATTTTGGAACCGGCGGAAAAAACCTTAAAATCTTTTGGCGTAGACGTAGAGGTGTTGGTGGCCTCAGCCCATAGAACTCCTGATATTGTTCATGATTTTGCCTCTAATGCTCGAACAAACGGCATAGAGGTAATTATTGCGGCAGCGGGAGCAGCAGCTCATTTGGGAGGAGTAATAGCTTCTTTTACAACAGTTCCTGTTATTGGGATTCCTATTAATGCTACACCGCTAAATGGAATGGATGCA
>JBKEBP010000143.1:0-10517 GCA_047973235.1 Suipraeoptans sp.
ATGCAAATACAAGATATGAACATATGGTTTGATACCATTCGAAAATCAACAACTTATATGAAATCAACAGATCCAATGGAATACAACAATGAAAACAGCAGTATCATCAGTCTGCCCGATCACTCCCGTTCACCGGGTGATTTGATTGTCTTAACGGCTGCACGTATCTCTAAAGAGGGGTTCTATGATATATACACTCGCTCTTTACCGGGATTAAAACATTTTGCTGCAAGTTTTTCTATTCCTGGCGAATACCTAACACAGGCACATAGCCATAACTACATAGAGCTGGCTTATGTCCTAGCCGGCACTATGTATATCCAATTTGAGGATTATATAGAGAAATTTGAAACCGGTGAGATTTGTCTGATAGAGCGCGGATTTCTCCATGCAGATTTTCTAAAGTGTGATGACACAATTATCCTGTATCTTGGTATTGCCGATGTCTTTTTTGATGAAGCATTTCTAACCGACTCTGTGTCTTATATTTCTGAGCTTTTTATTAGGGATATTATCATGCAGAAACGCATGAAACATGATTTTGTACGCTTTTATCCTAAATATGCCACCGCCACGATTCCTCATTTATATCTAAATATACTTGATGAATCCTATCACTTAAAACCGGGGTATATTCGTTTGATCAAAGGATACTGTGAACGTATCCTTTGTCTTTTATCCGCTGAATATCAGATTTCATTAACAAATGTTGAACGCAATGAATACTTGTATTATGTCTATAAAGATGTAAAATCTTATATTGAGGAGCATTATGCTTCCGTGACAACTACAGAATTATCGCAGGTGTTCGGATACAATCAAGACTATTTTAATCGCCTGATCAAGCGTTTTTCCGACAGAAGTTACACTCAATTACTGCAGAGTACCCGCATTAAAGCAGCATCCACACTTTTAGAAACGACAGAACTTTCAATTGAAAAAATATCTCAAATCGTCGGATACAGTAATCTGGGATACTTTTATCGCACTTTTCATGCGACTTATGGATATACCCCGGGAGAATACCGTGCAAATATCTCTCACAAACACTAGCTGCCGCGTTTTGCAGACAATCTAGTAAAAACAGGTGTTTCTAAGTTTCTAAATGGTTCATTACACATGCTACAACATATATACTTCTTTAAATATTGCTAAAATATCATCTTTTGTTCTAGCAAGTCCCAACTGCTTTGTATCTATGATTTCATTTTTCATATCCTCAATGAATACCTGCATATCTCGCGCCACCTGAGAAGTGACAGCAATTTTCGTATTCTCTCCTAATAATGCAGACAACCGGAACACATCATTTCTATGCTTACGAATGCTTTTACTATCCACACTTCCACCGACGGACTTTCTAACAGACATATCTAGCCAAGCCTTCGCCTTAAACAAAATAAGATACTCCACATCTAAAACAGTAATCCTATTTGATTCCGTTCTTCCCTCTCGAAGTAAATCATAGTAATCATCATCCAATAGAATGGCCGATAAGCTGGAAATGTCCTCATCTACAGGTAATGGTGTCAAAACCGCATCCAACGGCAAATGTATTGCATCTATTCGTCGGGTAAACAATTCAATCATAAATGGATACTCTGAATTTTTCGGATTTGAAAACCGAAAAAACTGTGGCATTCCACTACCTTTATTTTGATATTCATATTCTGCTTGTATAATATATTCCCAAAAACGCCTTCCGAATTCTGGCGTGATTGCTTCAACAATCAAAACTACATCAATATCCTTGGTTGCTCTAAAATCCAATCCTTCATCTGACATTAGCAAATTACAGGCCGTTCCACCTATAATCACATACTGATCTTCATAGCCACGAAACCATTCGCTAAAACTTTCAAACCCTATAACCATCTAATCCTCCCAAACCTTATTTAAGAGTTCATCAATTGCTGCTTCAATTCGTTCATCCAGATTGTCTTTAAATGTCATTACTAAAGACAAAACATCTATAATTCCATTGGTCCCTAAAATGTTCGGATCATACTTCCAAAGTTCCACCTCTATTTGATTCGCTGCGTCCACCAACAGCTCTGTTCCTGATAAATCTACATTTTTTCCATTTACAGCATAGCAAGTCACATCCGGTTGATTTATCATAGTTAGTTCAGATAGTGCTGATAAACCAGCCACATATCCTTCTAGCGCCCCCTCTTTCTTATCTACATATATCTTCTTACGAACTGGTGAAATCAAATATGTTTGCATTTTTTCAAACAACTCACGTCCTCCATATTTACTAGCCAGAATCTTTTGGACGCCCTTTTTAGTTGTTGTAAAAATGTCTGTCTGTTCCAGTTGCCGAACAGCTCTAGTAATGGTCATTGCTGAAAATCCCAATTCCTTTGCCACTTGACTCATATATAAACTCTCTTGCTTTTGGTAAATATAGTAAAAAAACAAAACTTGAGTCGAGGGCTGTAGACGTTCCGTAAAATGGTTTTCCATTTGAAACTTGTCTTGTAGCACAATTCCCATAAACGGAAGGTATATCTGCTTATCTAATATCACAAATGGAATCTTAGCTGAAATCATATAAGCTCTTCTTGTCCTATTAATTTCTTTCATCACAATAACAACCGGCAAGTTTTCCAGTTCTTGTATTCTACCAATCTGCTTTTTGACTGAAGCCATCTGATCTAATTCCGTTTTGGGATACAAAAAAATCATTTTTACATCATCTATCGTAGCTTGAGTAAAATCATATCTATCCAAAATATAGTACGGCAATTCTTTCTCATATTGCCAAGACTGATATTGAACTTTTATTCCCAATGTCTCTTCGATATAATCCATACTGCGCTCCTTTTAACACATTTTTTTCATTTTAACTTTTTGTATGTTAAAAGTCAACTTTTTTGTTATAATCATTTTGCAAAAAATAGCTTATTTTTTTTATCTAAAATTATAATAATTCCTCACCTTCTACTTCTATGTCCCCTGTTCTTGGTATTTTTTCTCTTATATTTTTTTTGCTCCTTACTAATTTTTCCACAGATTCACTTGCAATCAAATACTCTTTAGTTCTTTTAGGCAGGTCTGTATCCGTCCATCCTTTTATTACCTTTAACTTGTCAAGAACATTTCCCTTAATGGTTAACTTTTGAATGTCGTCTGATATAACTATAACATTTAGCATGTTAAACAGATAAAGAATTCTTTGAATATCTAATGGATGATCTCGCATTATTTCTCTATCCTCATCATAATAATTTTGCATCATTCTTCCATTATACTCTTCTGCTTTATTTTGTTTTTGCATCTTTTCAAATAAAAAGAAAACAGCTAAAAAGAGTTTTTCTAATTCTGTCACATAATCACCACCCTCATTATGGTACAGAATATATTTTATTAAGTAATCCATCGCAAACATATCTGCTTCACATTCCTGTGTTTTCTTATCCGTACTATTATTTAATCCTGCATCAACGTGGCCACAGAATATATGCGCATATTCATGAAACGCTATAAAGTAGAAGCCATATTCAATTAGGTTATCAATATATTCTGGTATCTGCGTTGTGTCAAAAATAAAACTCCACTCTGATTTTTGTAAATACAGTTTTTGTTCCTCAATAATCCCCTTATTTAAAAAGATACAATACGCGTCTTCTATTATCGTAGTAAAGGCATTTATGGACTCATCATTCAATAACTGCAATCGACACTTCGGAATCAACATATTTATTTCTTTTTTTATTATAATACGTTCCGCAGTTATCATCTCCTGGATCTGACTCATCAATTTACATCCGTTTTCTGTAAAATATAGTTCCTTATGGAATGTAGATTTCAAATATTTCTCGATTTTTTTCATTCTGCTTTTCTCCTTTTTGAGGGACTTATGTAAAACACTATGTTTTGGTAGGAGGTATAATTTTATCTGACTTATACTGGTCTTGTTAGCTTGTTGATTATACTGCTATGAATTTTGAATATATCACAAAATTTCTTCCGGTTTATCTACCGAAATGAGATGGATTTTTTCTGCTCCTTCTTTCTTTAACATTTCGTTCTGCAGTTTGAAATATATTTGATAAATCAGGCATTAATCTGTAACCATTTATTCCTAGCGTATCAATATATTTATGTAGTTCATTACGTAAATCTTTACTAATTTTTATAACACGTGTATTTACAAATACCTATTATTGTTGAATAGAGTAGAGAAATAATTACATTGTTCTATAAAAATCTACATAATACTACACCACTTGCTGATTTTCTGATTTTTGCGCTGTTATTGTCGTATGTTCATTTTGATTCGACAATAATATTTGCTGAACAGAATAATTAATTGTCAAACAAAGTAACACAAAAAAAACTCCCATTAATATGAGCAATCTTTTTAATCTTAAAAAACAAAACTTGAGTCGAGGGCTGTAGACGTTCCGTAAAATGGTTTTTCATTTGAAACTTGTCTTGTAGCACAATTCCCATAAACGGAAGGTATATCTGCTTATCTAATATCACAAATGGAATCTTAGCTGAAATCATATAAGCTCTTCTCGTCCTATTAATTTCTTTCATCACAATAACAACTGGCAAGTTTTCCAATTGTTGTAAGTAAAAAGGGTATCGCATCTCGCTTTATAAGAGAATAAGCACCCCCCTTTCACTAAACAACTTTTTGTTTTTTCTAGACAACGATATAATCCATTTGTTTACATAATTCCTCTGAGAAAAAAACTATTTCAATGTATAAATCGCACAGGGAATCAAATTTATCAAATCTATTCTTTGCCTGTAAACATTCTCAGTGCTCTGCCTACCTTGTCAGATTTAAAGTTCAACAGCTTATTCATCTCATCATAATACCGACAAAATTTGTATAACAACTTTAATCCATCAAGAATACTATACGGTATAAACTCCAAATAGTTATCTCGCTTTTCCTTAATCTCTTCCTTAGAGTATTCTCTCCTGTAAGTCTCTTTTTTAGAACACATTTTTTCCATTCCCTTTTTAGTGAAGAATTTTTCATTTAATTTCCCTGAATCCAAAAAAATCCCTTCACCCATAAGCGTCAATATCTCATAGCGATACCCAGAAAATGCTCTGGCAGCACCACTATTCCCGTTTGAATACAACTTATCAAACCTTTGTGAAATTGTTTCTAATTCTGGAATTTCTACAAAGCAAAAATTCTCAACATTCAGCTCTCCATTCCACATCATGGTTTTATCTCTATACTCTGGAAATTTAGCACTAATCCAAAGATCTGCCACCAGTTCCTGACATTTAATAACATACTCAAGATTCGGTGCAATTAGATAAATCGAGTCACCAATAACCTCCACTAACTCTCGATGCTCTTGTATAACATCTTCCATTTTTTTTCGGTTCGTTTGTGCTATTGTTCTTCTTATACTACCTTTAAAACTGACAAAATATCCAATAAAAACTATTAAAATGACAATGGTTAAAGGAGATAACAATTTAATTCGCTCCCAAAAATCAAACTTCTGTGTAACAAAATCTTGCCAACTACTTTGTAAATCGTCTAACTTAATCCATTTAAGACTCAATGCGGTTATAAACAACGTAATCCATCCGGGAAGACGAATCAATGAAAAAAATACACCCAAAACAATATCTTTTACGGTTGATCTGTTAATGCTATTCCAAACCACTTTTCTATGATATGACCCGCCTACTCCCCACCAACTAGGCTGTAAGTAAAAGCTCCATTTTTCAATAGCATAATTTAATCGAATTAAAAATATAGACAACCGAATTTGCTCCTTTTTTAATAAAGATCTCGCTATATTATCCAATCGCACACTCATCCACACCGAAAACATATATAATATTAAGTCACAAATCATTAGAATGAATAGGATTTCAATCCAGTATACCAGAAATAGCCAGTACCATTTTTTCTGCGACATCTCTAAATTAAATTCAACGACATTCTCCCATATATCTTTTACTGCGTAAGTTTTCGCACCCCAATATATCAATACCAATCCTATTATAAACAATAGGCTTTTTCCGATTTTTCTTTTGTTCATATCTTCTCCATATATTCATTGACAAAACCATTCTGTCAAATTCCATCATGTATCTTTTCATTCTCTCATTCATAGCCAAAAGTATGCTTTAATGCCATTTTTAACTGCATTACCTCTAAAGGTCTCTACACTCCCACCGGCATACACCAACTGCAATTGCTGCAACACCTTCCTATGCGTCACTAGCAATTCATAAAAGTAAATCCATTCTTTCTGTTTAATATGTTATCTTCAATCACCTCAACAAAGTTGTCTTCTGCTGGCATCATTTTAAAGCTCTTCACTCAACTCACCTCATTTATGTAATTTATACTACTGTCTAATCATAGTAATAGCTATAGTTTTTCCCATAATAACTTGTACAATATCACGCTTATGCTTCAATCAGATATTCTAATTTTTTTATCTCCCCATTCGTAGTAAAACGTAGTAGGAATTGGGATAATTACTACTGTGCAGAGGCAGCACTCCCAGGCAATATGCCTGAAAAATGAAATATCAGTTGATGCAAATAGTGGTTAAATACCTCCAGCTATATATGAACCAGCTAATTTCTCCACCCATTAATGATCTTATTAACCATGATATTGTAACCTCCTCCTTTTAATCTTTGCAGTATTTTGATGGTATATATTGGGAAACCAAAGTATGCCATGTTTTTTTTAAATCATTATCTGAGGTAACATATTTAACCATAAAATAAATTATAAAAGGAATAATTAAATACGGCGCAAGCATAAAAAGGACCATGATATTTTGTCTGCGCAAATGACAGCTTAATTCATATAGTGGAGTACCACTATTTAATTTATTGGCATTTTCATTAATACGTTTTGCTAAATGCGTCGCATTGTTTTTCAAGCAAAACACAAGTGCTACTGCAATTCCAGAAACTAAAGTAAAACAACTTATCAAAAAATTAATTATTAAAATCCCAGTATAAACATTCCTTGCCTCTATTAAAGAAGCTGATACCCATGAGGCTACAAGTAAAACAGATAAAACCCCAACTATTACAGGAAATATCATAAGAAATCCCACATGCATAACACCTGATGTAGGAGAGTTTTGGGTGATATTCATATCAGTATTACGTGGAAAGCTAATAATTTTACAACATAAGGTAGGAAGTATTGTTGTACAACAAATCACAACAATTATGCCAAGTAAGAATCTCGGAACACTTGCTGTTGACACTTCAGATGTGTCTATAGAATAGGCCGTTAATAAACATGTCATAAAACTCCCACAAAAAATTAGTATTGAACTTATCCTTGCTAACTTAGCGTTTTTTTTATCAATACCACGTATTCTTATTATGTTGTCATAAAAACCATTGGCAACAAATAAGGATGTCCATAGAATAATCCAACCACTTAAAAAAAACAAAAAATTATTTGCTTTAGTAAACTGTGGAATCTTTAAATCAATCAAATTTAATATTATACTAATATATGAAATAAACAATAAACATACCGAAACTATTTTCCCCACTCTAGAATGGAATTTTTTAATCAATCCCATACAAATCAATATACAAATCGAAACTGTTAATATTCCAAACAAAATAATATTTTTATTAGATACAAAATACCTGAAATCTAACTGAGTACTTGAACTAATATAGCCCGAAAATGCTACATATAGTGATTTAACTATCATACCAACAGATGCTATAGTCACAAAAAACATCATTATATATGATACATAAATCGCTCTTATTACTTCACCTTTCGATTTATCATTCTTAGTTCTGTTTTCTGCAAAAATTACGCTGTCTCTAAAAATTCGTGGAATATAAAGACTACAAATGACAAATATTATTATACTAACAATAGTATTAACTAATGCTGAAATTTCATCCATCTCAATAGAAACAGCTGAAATAATATTAGGAGCTAAAAATAAAATTATTGCTAATGTTCCTATTAGTTTATATTTAGTTCCTTTTGGTACAATGAGTATAGGCATAAATGCTGTTATTATAGCTAAAATAATTGTATGAGTAATGTCATTTGATCCTAATGTTGCGAATGTTAATAAAAAAGTGGATAATACCACTAAAAGCACATTTAACAGAGTCAACAAAGGCTTTTCTAAAATAGGATTTACAAATATTATCGATAATGTTGCGCACATAACTGCTGTCACATAGTCCGATTCTCCATAATAAATAGATAAGCCGAATCCCAATGCACCAATTGAACCAATTATAATGCAACGAACATCCATTATTATACTTTCTTTGTTACTTTTTTCTGCCTTATCTATACTTGATTTACTACTCGAAAAGCAACAAAAAAGAAAAGCACCTATTATAAAAAGCACAAATGTACCTGCTGTTTTTAGCATATAATTCTCGGATGTATATACATCATCGATGTTATGCATAAACAAATATGCCAAACCTGAAAACCAAATTAATATCAATAAAGTCATGTGCATAATCTCATGATTATTCAACATATTATTTTGTTCTAGTTTCCGGCGGGCAAAAAAAACTTGTACCAACAATACTGTAATCACAAAAAACATTAAAACAAAATATGCTGCATGATACCACCCTGCTGGCTCAAAACGATGTGGCTCAATGGTCCAATTTGGTTCTGTTGCATCACTTATCACCCATGATGCTTGTACAGCAGCACCAACTATTCCTGCTACTGCTCCCAATATGTAACTAACTTTTTTCCACTTCACATTAATATCACCTAACGCTACTTTATAAGCATGTAAGGCTCCAACTAAAAGCGACAAGCAAAGTCCATCTCCCCATGTTGCTGCTCGCCAGTAAAAAAAACCTCTTTCTCCAATATAGCTACCTTTTGCTTGCAACCAAAATAACCCCATCACTCCAAAGCCAATCAAAAAAATAAATATTGCTGTAACCATACCTGTAATTACAATGTCTTGAAAATTTTTTGACTTATTTCCATTTCTTTTTAGAATAATATCTACTCCCTTTCTCTAATCTTTGCCTTCATAATTTGTCTTTACTTGAAGTCACTTTCAAGCTCCTCTAATTTCCGTGCAATTTCTTCTGGTTCCGGTAATAGATGTTTCATTTCCTTTGGTAACTCATTACTCACCCTATAGGTAGCTACTCCCATTAGAACGGTTGCGCTTTTAAGAGCATATTCTACAACTGTTCTATTTTTACTACGGCATATGATAATTCCTATAGATGCTTTTTCTTCTGGAAGTTTCTCTTGTGCGTCCAATGCGGTCAAGTAAAATTGTAACTGCCCTACATCGGTTGGTTCAAATTTTCCTATCTTCAATTCAACTGCAACCATACAACGTAATTTACGATGATACAGTAGTAGATCAATAAAAAATTCATCCCCATTAACAATTATCTTATGTTGACTGCCTATAAATGCAAACATCCCACCCATTTCTGATAAAAACTTTTGCACGCGAAGAATGAGGCCTTGTTCCAGTTCACGCTCACTATGCTCAGGCGCTAACTCTATAAAATCAAACAAGTACTCATCTTTGACTGCTAACTCCGCCTGTCGTTTATATTTTTCAGGAAGTCGTTCCTCGAAGTTAGTTTGATTCAATAAAAATTTTTCAAATTATCAATAGTATTTGTTGTATTGATTTCTTTCAAGGTATATCAAGTTGTATTGAGTTGATAGAAACATAGACAAGTCAACGGTTTTCGCTGGATTGGATTTTGTCGGGTGGTTGTATCTAGGTGTATCGAGTGTAACACCTAAATAACCCCTTTTATTGAGGTCGGTTGATTTACCGTTGATTTATTATTTTGAGATAAGCCGAATCGGTTGCCATCGTTCCCCGGTTCGGTGTGGGTGTGCTGACAGAATGACAGCACAAACACCACCCCCGGAGGGGGATATACAAAAGCCGCCCACCCGGGGGTGGGAGTGGCTTAAATATCCCGAAAAAAACAAAAAGCACTTTTTAAGAGTGTCTTATATAAATATATGTAGTAACTTTAGTAACATAAAATCATTATAATCTATAACATACAATCTCACTATCCTTTTACAGATACAAAATAATCCTATTGAGATAATCATACTGTTACAAGAGTGAAGTAACTACGGAGTAACCGTAGTGATTTTTCCAGTAACGGACTAGGCGAAAAATCCAAAAAAGTTCTTATTACTCTTCTTATATTTTATTTTTTTCAACACGAAAAGTGCTAAATATTGTACCGATTGTATGATATGACTATCCGAATAATACACTTTTCACAATTAAAGATAAATTCTTATCCTAAAAAGACAATTTACAAAGTCACTTACGCTGACTATAATAAGCATATAAACTAAATATCAAAAGCATTTTAGCTTGGTGGTGACAGATTAAACTAAGTGAAAGCGATAATGACAGGTCGCAATTCGTTCTCGTGTATAGTGTAAAATCCCTATGGGAATCTATACATAAGTTTTATCTGATTTACAGTCACACAAGTTTACTAATGACTATGTTGTTACGGAGCATATAGCA
>JBKEBP010000218.1:0-3585 GCA_047973235.1 Suipraeoptans sp.
CATTGGCTTATTCCAACAATAGGTATAATTATTCATTGTAAGTGGTGATAATTCACTCGTTGATTTCAACTTTCAATTCAGTTGAGCCATCACCTGTGCTTTGAAAATCTTCATAATACCAGAAATATCGTGTTTCTCCATAAAATTCATATTCAACTATATCCGTTGGTTTTTGTTCTTCTATTTGTAAGGTATAAACATTGTCGTCCTCAAGCTCTCCCCATATAAACACCTCGTCTTCATTAATACTATATTCTTTTAATGATAAACTAGAAAAGATAGCTCTCTCTACCAACTCAATATTAGATGCTGGCGATTTTCCTCCAATCTGTTCTTCAAAATATGCTCTTTCGCGCATTCTATACTGTATCTGCCCCTCTTCGTCATAGCGCTTATCAAAACGACCAACTACTAAAGCCCCTCTTTTTCTATTTTTTACCGCGGGATAGAAAAGTATTAGTTTATCCTCATCTTCAAATCTAATCACCTCATCTACAATATTATCTAAATATTCCGTGTCTCCGAATCCATTGCCATTCGTCATTTTTGCCACAGCCTCATCAATAGTATTATAGAAAGGTCTATCATCGGCACTTTCATCCATCCATTCTATTATTTCGCCATATGTCGTTGGAATTTCTTCAACATCCTGCAATATATAACGAGTTACAATAGAAAAAAACATTGCTATTGCTAATATAAATATCAATAATGTGACTATTACTATAATAATTTTTGTTCTTTTTTTCATTTTACCCGTTCTATCCAAAAAGTACCTCCTCACTTGACTCATCATAAATCCAGGAATTCTCAAGCCATCTGAACCTGTTATATAACCTATATATGTATAGGATTGTCCAAGACCTTCCTCATATGGGAATATGTAATTACATCTGCTATTCCTATCCCCCAATATTATTCAAGCATTTTTATAGCCTCTTTATCTGCTTTCTCTATTGCAATGTCAAGTGCCGTATTTCCTGCTTCATTCACGATAGTTGTATCTGCTCCTTCGTCTATTAAGTATTGGGCTAACTCTAGATTGTCATTTTCTATTGCTACTGTTAATGCTGTATCACCTGCATACAAAATATCATTTATATTAAAATCGGCTTCTTCGACAAGATATTCCATAATCAATACATTCCCTTGAATAGATAGGTATTCTAATATCAGCTTCTGATAAGATGACTCAAATCTTTTTGCTCCCTCCCAATATTCTAGACTAGCCCCGTTTTCAACTAATAGCATAAAAACTTCAAATGTATATTTGTCACTCTGTCCCTTATGTTCCTTTGTGAAATAAATGCTACCATGCTTTGAATCATATTTTTCTGAAAGAAGAACTAAAATAGATGATTTCATATATGTATCCATGTTGCTTCCATTATCAATAAGCAGCTCTGCTATTTCATATTGATTCTGATACTCACTCGCCAACACCAGTGATAGCGGCGTCCATTCGCGTCCATTCGCGTCCATTTACATCAGCACCATTCTCTATCAAAAGTTCTACGATTTCTATATTTCCGTATATGCAAGCCTTTTGTAATGGAGTATCTCCTATATCCTCTAGCCATCTGATATCATTTGAGCGGTTTATATCTCCATCTTTCTCCAATAGCCTTTTAACCTCTGACACGTCATTTTTCACAATAGCACTATTTAATCTTGCGGTATATATTCTTGGCGAAATAGCACGATATAGCATCACCGCTACCACTATGCAAATACCAATAATAATAATCTTTTTCTTCATTTAATCACATTCATCCTTTGCATTATAAAAGCGACCAGCGGCAATATTAATTGCCCCTCACCTTGATATCTTTCTTTTTGTATTTGAGCCAACTTGCAGACACTTAAGGCCTAATGCTTTCTTCTCTTCATTGTATCTATCTAGTGCTGCCATTGCTCCTTTTAGTCCGGGTGGAGTTATAACTGCCCTATTTTGGGATTGATTTTAGTTTTACCTAGTAGACTTATTGTATTACTTATTATAGATATAGCATTCGTTGCATCACTATAAGGGATTCCGACTCCTGATGTGAAGTTGTAGAGTTCATTTAATTGATCTAATACCATCTTTTCTAATAACCGAAATACGAATAGCATGTCATCGGTATAGCCGATTAGCCCCATGTTATATATCTCTTTCCTTATCTAGACTTTCTCTAGACCTTACCCTTTTACTTTTTGAGTTCACTCTGTAATTCATCTAACTCATTATTAAGCTTGCTTTTTTTGATTTTGTATATGTCATTATTTTGGCTGAAATCCATGCGCGAGTTTTTTATTCCTTCTAACATAGCATCTTCAATCTCATATATGCTTCTTGGAGAATGCGCTGATGCCAAATCATCCCTCGTTTCTTCCAAAATACGATACGCACTTCTCACCTGCTCCTCAAAGTCCTCTTCAAGAAGCTTCATATCCTTTTGTTCTTTCTCCATCTTTTCGATATCTTCTTCAATAGCACGTCTCTTTTTTTGATATTCAACTATTAATTCATCTTCCCTCATCTGTTATCACCTTTCTTTTCTTCACACTAATTCACCTTACGATGGCTTTATACACATTACTCCGACACCTCAATTTCAAAACAATCAATCACATCCGATAATCTAAGGTCGTCAATATCTATATTCTCTTCTAAGACTTTTCCAAACTCATAATCTGTGCGATAGTACCAAAAATAGTAATCTTTATTTATATTTTCAAATTGGATTATCTCATCCGGTTCATGACCCAAGATTGTTAAGTATTCGGGTATACTTCCTACACCCATCCCGTAATATAGCGGCATTTGTCCATTAATTAGCGATGTATACTCTTCACGTACATAAGCATATACAATATCTCTTGCTATCCTATCCTCTGAATACCACTTCATACGATTGTCATAATCCAGCTTTTCTACCCCTTGTTCCCAGTGATTGAGAAAATAGTATTTACCGTCTACTCTTTTTTCAAAAAACATCATAGTAATAGATGGTATCCTTTTTACAGGCCCATTAGTATTCCCCGAAACAACAACTAAATAATACGGTTCCTCTTCAAAACGTACTATTTCATATCCCAGCCTTGTTAAGTCATTTCTATAATAGAATTCTATCGCCTCCTCAATATTTTCAAATCCTGACAAGTCTTTCCATAACTCCTCATCCTCTAATGACTCGGCGATTGAAGTTGCCATGAATCCAAACGTCGTCCTTTCATTTCTAATTTCTTTATCAGAAAGTCTGATATTATTAACTATCTCAAAAAGAAAAATAAAGATAAATAATATAACTATTGTAATAACAATTATCTTCACTATTATTTTACCCGTTCTATCCAAAAAGTACCTCCTTCCATGCTACAATTACCTAGAAATCATCACATGACTCATCATTTGTATTTACTTCTAATAATACTGCCATTAACGCAACATATGCAGGCGCTGCCGGAAGATTAGTAAATAAACTCGGCACAGTAGACAATGAGTCCAGCAAATGCATTGGCTTATTCCAACAATAGGTATAATTATTCATTGTAAGTGGTGATAATTCACTCGTTGATTTCAACTTTCAATTCAGTTGAGCC
>JBKEBP010000168.1:0-3258 GCA_047973235.1 Suipraeoptans sp.
AGTTGTACATAAAGTCTACACATTTGTTTTGGGCGATGGCTTCCTGAATGGTATCCTGTTTCTCTAGTATATTTTTAGGGATAGAATCGATAGAATCTTTAGTTTCAAATATACTAGTCAGATGATTTTGAAGTAAATTTGGGTATGTAGTTTTCATGTAAGCTACTTCAATAGGAGCGATAGGAAGAAGCAGATATTCGTTTGTGAAATTTTCCATATCAATTAAATATATATATGCATCATCACATTCTCCATTTGCTAATCTATTTCGAAACAACTCGGCTGAGGTTGTGAGGTCATCATCATCTAGAGCATCAGGAGTGGAAGATAAGTGACTGAGCAAAATTTTGTTTTGGAATAAAACCGAGATATATTTTCGTGTTTGTTGAATAGGAAGGTCACAAGCTGAAGATAAGCTATTAATGCATGCGTCAAAGTTATCAGCAAGGATTAATGAGAAGATGTAGCCGATAGTACTAAAGCTTTTACTTGATGTCATTCTGAACTCCTTTCATAGTTTGTAAGTATTTTGTTGAATGATTTTATAAGATTATTTTGCAATTCAATTGGTTCGATTACTAAGGCACTACTACCAAAGCTTCTTATGTACCTTGAAAAAGCAGATAAACCACGAATATCATCTTCATATACTATGGAATGAGTGAGACCATCTATTGGTACGTCAAGCGAATACATTTTGGAATTCTTTCGCTTGTTATGTAGTGACAGTACTCGTTCTGAAATGTTTCCGAAATTTTGAAACAAAACTTTAACGTGAGAGACCTCGGGTGAATATGAGGCTGAAAACATTTCCTCATATATCCGTATAATCTCTTGAGTTCTATAGTATGTGTTTTTTTCAGTTGTTACTTCGATTGCTGTAATTCTATCTAATCTTAATTGAGCAATCATGGTTTCAGACAGATTTAAACATAAAAGATAGAAACAGGATGTTTCTATACTATAAAAGATAAGTCCTGGATTAATCCTTAACGAAATGGGACCATTATATCCGTTGTATTCTATGCATAAGGTGTTAGTCTTATATGGATGGGTTAATAGACGGTCCAATGCATCTAATTGTTTTTGGTCAATCTGATTAGCTTTCCCATATATTTGGGTTGCTGTATCATATGACTCCCAGTCATAAATCTCAACTGTTTTTTTATACACAGATTTTAGCGGAGAGGAACTGAGAAGAGAATCTTTAAAATTATCAAAGTAATTTATAAAATCGAATAGTTCTTTTTCGGATTCAAATAAAATAAAAGGAGATTTCTCTGTTAGGGAGTACACTGTATGAATTCCGTCTTTATATGGGATTCGATTCTTTTCAATTAGTCCATGGTTACACAGATCGTGAAGATCCTTTCGGAGAGTTGGAATCGAAAAGAACTGATTTATGTCATGGAGCAAAATATTATTGTTTTCTTCTAAATATTCTATGATGTCCATATCAGAATAATTTTCGTCTATATATATTTTTTCGTATAAATAGCTACTATCTGCCAAAGACAAAAAGCTACCTATTATTTCTATATAGGTGGCTTTTTTGCTTTTGGATAAGATGAGTATTATTAGCCATTGTCGAACTTGCTTGAGTGAGATGTTTTCTTTGATTTCATCCCCTATTTCAAGTTTAATGATTCCACTTCTACTAGGAGTTAATAGATTGTATCCGTCAGAACGAAGGTTATTAATTAATTCGCTGAGTCTAGATTTAGAAATGGCAATTTCTTTAATAATTCGTTCTCTAGGGATATCTATTCCAGCATTTGAAATAAGGTATTTTATTAATGTACTTTTTGCATTATCCTTTTGTTTCATAATAAAACTACCTCCATATTATAATTCGAAAATTGGGTGAATATATGGTTATATTATATACCTATCAAAGGAAAACAGCAAACATTAATTGGAGGAAAATACTATGACAAATAATAAGAATGAAGGAAAGTCAGTTGGAATTATGGCAGAAATTGGGAGGGAAGGATATGAAGGTTCTGTAATGTCTAGGATGTCAGGAAGGGCTGGCGCATATAGTCCTAAGGGTGCTGCTGGAAATGCACTTGAGATTTTGGCAAATGATAAGGTAAATCTTTCTAATGTATTAAAGCCTGATACGGTAACAAAGCTTACCAAGTCATCAACAGCAACTCAGGTGGATGCAGTTACAACTAGGGCTGGTAAGGTTGTAGAACGTATACAGTATAAGGATACTGTAAGTCCTTCTGGGGTTCAGAAGACCTTGAATCAGGTCAAGTCTGGAAAGTATCAGCAGACACAGCTTCGTGGAACGGTAGAAGCTACTGAGAAGTATAATGCAGCAGCAAAGGCAAGTGGTGTAACTAAGTCAATGAAGTCAACGGGGATTTCACACAATACGACACAGCGTGTTGGGGATAAGTTTACTAAGCAGCCTATTAAGACGGCAAGTTTAGGAGATGCAGTAAAGGGATCAGCGGCGGTATCTGTTGGACTTACTGCTGCTATTGAAGTAGGTAAGTCAGTTGTAAATGGTGATTCAATTGGTGAATGTACTAGTCATGTTGTTTCTAAGGGAGCTGAAAGTGCGTTGAGTGCAACTGCAGCTACAGTTGCAGCTGAAGCAACTGCTAGCGCAGTTGGGGGCTTATTGGCAACATCGGCAATTCCTGTAGCAGGTCCTGTAATTGCTGGAATTGGAGCTGCATTGCTCGTTGGAGGATTAGTAGGAGAAATTACGGATGGTGTATTTGATGATGTTGCATCTGGTATTGGTGATGTAGTGGATAATATTGCATATGGAGTTGGAGATGCAGTTTCAAGTATTGGAGAAGGTATTTCTGATTTTGTAGGAGGTCTTTTCTGGTGGGCTTAGGATAAGCCCACCGCATAAATACACTTACAATATATAATTCGAATATTGGGTGAATAAGTAATTGTAAGATACATATATCAGAAGAATATAATTATCAGAGGAGGCGGATGAGTATGTTAGGAGCACTTATTTCAAATGTAGGACACGCAGTTGTAGAAATTATTGTTGCAGTAATCAATGATAACTAAGAAGAATAATGGAGGAACAACGGTGAAGAGAGCGAAAAAAGCGTCTATTTTACAGATGGAAAAGACAGTGTTTTATTTAAAGAAGGTTGATCGTGAATATGCCAATGCAAAGGATTTTTATGTTCTAGAATATAAAGTTAAATTTCGTGGATATTAGTGTAGGAGGGACAATCAAATGAAAAGCAGGAAATATTATCGATTACTCTATGT
>JBKEBP010000221.1:0-13258 GCA_047973235.1 Suipraeoptans sp.
CATTGGCTTATTCCAACAATAGGTATAATTATTCATTGTAAGTGGTGATAATTCACTCGTTGATTTCAACTTTCAATTCAGTTGAGCCATCACCTGTGCTTTGAAAATCTTCATAATACCAAAGATACCGTGTTTCTCCAAGAAATTCAAATTCTACTATATCCGTTGGTTTTTGTTCTTCTATTTGTAATGTATAAACATTATCATTCTCAAGCTCTCCCCATATAAACACCTCATCTTCATTAATACTATATCTGCTTAATGTTAAACTAGAAAAGATATAATTCTTCACTACTGCAACATTAGATCCTGTCGATTTCCCTCCAATGCTTTCTTTAAAATACGCTCTTTCACGCATTCTATACTGTATCTGCCCCTCTTCGTCATAGCGCTTATCAAAACGACCGACTACTAAAGCTCCTCTTTTTCTATTTTCTACCGCAGTATAGAAAAGTATTAGTTTATCCTCATCTTCAAATCTAATCACCTCATCTACAATATTATCTAAATATTCCGTGTCTTTGAATCCATTGCCATTCGTCATTTTCGCCACAGCCTCATCAATAGTATTATAGAAAGGTCTATCATCGGCACTTTCATCCATCCATTCTATTATTTCGCCATATGTCGTTGGAATTTTTTCAACATCCTGCAATATATAACGAGTTACAATAGAAAAAAACATTGCTATTGCTAAGATGAATATCAATAATGCGACTATTACTATAATAATCTTTGTTCTTTTTTTCATTCTTCCCCTTTCTAACATTTCATTGTATTATTATCAACTGCACCTAGTTTCAAAGCTGGTTTTAACTGTTGTATTAATTCAATAATCGCAGGTACAAATGCTCCGGCTCCCACTGCAAAGGCTTTACCCAAAAGTAAAACTCCACCAATTAATACAACCGTCCCTACTTTAGCCATTACATACCTCTTATTAGGGCCCGTATAGTTAAATACTTTTGTATCTATATCAATTATTGCATCCGCCGGATATTCCGACATATCTTGACCGTCTAGTTTGATTTCATTTGTGCCTACTTCAGCCGAAAAACCATAATATATATATGAATTATTCCAGCTTTTGTAATCTCCAGCTTTTGAGGTTATATTATTGTTTGAGTTGCTTGAGGTTCTTGAATAAGTGTTAACCGACCATTTGTCTATACTACCAACCATACTTAAATTTATTTCCACATTTGTATTCAGTATTTTCGGCGTTATTACATTTACAGAATAGCCTTCTACTTCGTCTTTGATATCCATATGCTTAACCAAAATATCTCCTCCCATTTCTGAAGTAATACTTACCTTTACAGCATCTGTCTCATTAGAATAATGTGTTATTGAAGTTCCAAAAACTTCGGTTGCCATGAATTGCTTTATTTCTTCGGTTGCAACTTGCATATTCTGAATATCCTGATAGTTCATTTCCGGTGCCATCCCATCCAAATCCACCAAATCCATAGGTCTATTCCAGCAATACGTATAATGATTCATCGTAAATGGTGTTATGATACTTCCCTTGATGATGTCCTCACCGGTAAACCTTCCGACTCCCGGTACATATTCCCTCGCTTGTGCATAGTAAGTCCCTGCCACACGGTCCTCCCGGTAACCGGTATATGTGAAAGGTTGTATGTGTTCTTCTCCTTGGCTTAAGTCAATACCAAACTCATCAAATGCATATACATCATCTATGCCATGGGTTTCATCTAAGACTCTACTTGGACTTCCAAGGTCATCTTGCAGATATCGAATGACATTGTCTCCATTTGACGCACTTATTACATTCCTATCCCACATATATGTTGTCGTATTATCTGCATCACTTCTTGTTAGCAGATTGTGGTACTGCTTGGTTAAGTCTAATACATCATCTATACGCTTTGTAGGAGTTATACTTATCTGTGGTAAGTTGCTGATTTGTAAATGTGGCTCTAGTTGTGGTTCTAGTTGTGGTTCTATGGTTCCCTCTACTACACCTGTTCTATGACCAAGTCCATTATAGATATAACTAGCTCCCTTATTACTCTCATAATTAAAAGCTTTATCAAGACGATTCATTGCACCGAAGCTATATGCTTTTGTTATATTGCCGTTTTTATATACTTGGTTTAAGTTTCCTCGTTTGTCATAGTTGTATATTTCTTCATTACTGTCTTTTATACTCATCAACTGATTCAATGAGTTGTATGTATATGCTGTATGGTTA
This sequence comes from Suipraeoptans sp., assembly GCA_047973235.1. Classification (GTDB taxonomy): domain Bacteria; phylum Bacillota; class Clostridia; order Lachnospirales; family Lachnospiraceae; genus Aequitasia. The sequence continues at coordinate 2,219 of JBKEBP010000221.1, forward strand.
TCCCCTTCTGTTTTTGATACCCTATTACCAAAGGCATCATATCCATAGCTTCGTAGTACTTCATCATCCTTAGTTACACCTATCAGTCTATTTAACTCATCATACTGATAGCCATATGTGCCACCGGTTTCTTCAAGTATGCCTTGCGCCTTTCCTTGTATGCTCTGCGTCTTTCCTTGTATGCTTATTTCATTTTGAGTTGGTAGTGAGAAGCGCTCTCTTACTACCTCTACCTTATTGCCATTTAAATCATAGTTGTATCCGTATGATTCTAATATATTATCTCCTGATTTATGTGTTAGCTTATCTAAATGTCCAAGAGGTGTATATGCATAGATACTACTTCTACCTTTATTATCAGACTTTGCCTCCAAGCGACCTTTGTCATTATAGCTGTATTCTACTTCGACATCTTCACCTATTACCCTATCGAGTCTCAGGTGTTTATCATATAGATACTCTACTTTACTTCCTTGTGGATAAGTTATCTGCTTTCTTTCATTAGCAGCTCCCCACTCATAAGATACTTCTTTGCCATCAGGGTTAGTAACTTTCTCTACCCTTCCTATAACATCAGTTTCTATTCTGGTAATGCCTAACCAATCTTCTATCTCTTTTAGTTTACCCAGGGCGTCATATGAGAACCTTACCTCTTTTTCATCTCCGTATGATATTACTTCGGGTTGACCTGTCTTTGTATATGAATATCCGGTCTTGTAACCATCTCTGTCTATCTTCTCTGATACTCTTCCTGATAAGTCGTAAATATAAGTCTCTTCATCACCAACCGCATTTATGATACTTGTCACCTGACCTATATTATTTCTCTTATATGTTGTACTTCTTATTTCATTCATTGCCCCCTTAGTAGCTTTGCCATTTATGCCTTGAGTTAGTGGGCTTTCTATACTTTGAGTTGTTTTATCTTGTATATCTCCGCTTTGTTCTACCTTTATCAGCTGATTTAGCGCATCATAAGTGTACTTAGCTTTACCACCAAGTGCATCTGTTACTGATATTAGGTTTCCTACATTATCATAGCTATACTTTGTGGTGTTTCCATTGGCATCTGTCATAGATGTTACTTTGTCCGCTGCGTTGTAAGTATAGGTTATAACTCTTGGGTCTTTTGCATTATCAATTATCTTAATTATTCTATTTAACTTATCATACTCGTATTGATTTACTATATCCTGAGTTTCTTTACTTATTACATTTCCGTTTTTATCATAAGCATAGGACTCATAGGTTCCGTCTGAGAATGTTACCTTACTAAGTGTTCCGCCTTTATTGTATGTGTATAGTGTTTCTCTATTAGCCGGATCTATAACAGTGCTTACTTTGCCAAGCTTAGTGTAGGTGTATTTGGTCTTACCTCCTACCGGATTAGTCACACATATTAGTTGTCCTGCCTTATCATACTCATATGTTGTTTTGCCATCCTTTGGGTTGACCTCTTCTTGTATTCTTCCTTCCATGTCATATGAATACGAGATTTTATTACCATTAGCATCTGTAGTGGATGTCACATTAGAAAGTGCGTCATAGGTATGTGTTATGATTTCTCCATTTGAACCTATTTCCTTTGTTCTATTTCCTACCTTGTCATATTCATAAAAGATCTCTCCGATACCTTCTCCCGAAACATGGGTCAGTTGGTTTGTAATGTTATAAGAATATTTTACGTTTCCACCTAAGGGATTGACCACTTCAGATACGTTCCACATAAGGTCGTATTTATAGAGTGTTTCATTTCCATTAGCATCAGTTAGCTTTTCAGGTTTATTAAGCGGACCATACTCTATACTTTTAGTAGTGCCGTCATACTCTGTTAGCTTAGTCACCTTACCGCATCCGTCATAAGTATAAGTTCTTGTATCTCCTAGCGGATTGGTGACACTTGTTATTTTATGGTTCTTATCATAGGTATATTTATATATCTGTCCTTCTCCGTTTACGCTTTCAACCACATGGTTTCCGCTATCATACAGATATGAGTTCTCACTGCCGTCAGGGTTTATTACTTTTGTCAGATTTCCTCTATCATCATACTCGAACTTAACAGGACTATCATCCGGCTGTATGACTGAGTCTGTTAGATTTCTTTCATTATAAGTAAATGTAGTCTCTCTTCCGATGGCATCTGTACTCTTTACAAGTCTTCCATTCTCGTTGTAGGTCTGATGCAGTTTTAATTCTTCATTTACGTATACCTCTTCCAGGCGACTGTCTTCATTATATTTAAGACTCACTGTCTGATTAAGAGGATTAGTTACATCTATTAGATTGCCCTCACCGTCATAACTATACTTTGTGGTATTTCCGCCTTTATCTGTAACAGATGTTCTTTTATTCATGTCATTGTATGTATAAGAGGTTTCTCCGTCTAAGTCGATTTCACGAGTTGTTCTAAGCCTCTCATCATAGCTGTACATCTTCTTATTACCGTTTTGCTCGGTTAATGTAACCATGTGCTCATTATCATTATATTCATAACCCATAGAGCCACCATCCGGGAATATCTGAAGTGATATACGCCCATCATCTGTATATACATTTTCAACAGTTTTTATTCCTCTCGGATTAATTACTCCTACTATTTCGCCCTTATCACTGTATTCATACAGATAGGTTTCTCCTCCCGGCCATTTGACACATGTTAGGTTTTCACCATCAAGGGTATATGTAACCGTATTACCTACGTTATCTGTAATTGTTTCTATGTGGTTATCTTCCGAATAGTTAAGTGTGAGTTTTCCTTCAAGCGCAGATACGGCTATAACTCTATCAGCTTCATCATATGAATACGTTGTTCTTTTGCCTGCATCATCCGTTTTATATTTTAAACGACCCGAAAGGTCATAGATATACTTTGTCTTATCCATGCTTTCGTGGTAGTAGTATTCTTCTTCATCATCGCTAAGATGTTCTATAAAGTCTGTTCCATTAGTTCCATCTGAATATACCCCTTCCGAAACTTGGATAAATATCTCTTCTCTTCCGTCTTCGAGTTTAAGTACTATGTCTTCATCGCCGATTTTGATACTACGAATAAAGCTATGAGCCCAGCCTCTTCCCAGTCCATAATCACATTCATCCGTTGCATTATAAAAGCGGCCAAAGGCAAGATTACTTGCACCCTCTACCTTGATATCTTCCTTTTTGTATATGAAATTTCCTGTACTTAGATTAACCGGATCTTTACTAAATAGATAGCAATCCTTAAGACCTATTACCTGTGCACTTTTTGAGTCTACTTGCAGACACTTAAAGCCTGATGCTTTCTTCTCTTCATTGTATCTATCCAGTGCTGCTATTGCTCCTTTTAGTCCGGGTGGAGTTATAACTGCTCCCGTCTTTGGATTGATTTTAGTTTTACCTAGTAGACTTATTGCATTACTTACTATAGATATCGCACTCGTTGCATTACTATATGGCGTTCCGGCTCCTGATGTGAAGTTGTAGAGTTCGTTTAATTGATCTAATACCATCTTTTCTAATAAACGAAATACGAATAGCATATGTGGTAGTAATGGATCACATACACTTATGCCAGTTCGGATGTTCTTTAGTCTGTATGTCAATTTATCCTCATCATACTGGTTAAGTGAAGTTAGATTACTGCTCATAGCACTTTCATATTTACTATTTCCGGATAGCATGTCATCGGTATAGCCGATTAGTCCATCGAGAACACTTATATGATTTGAAAAATGCTCCCTTATGCCATCATATCCTGCTCCGGTAAGAGCAGTATTATTCTTAAAGTTATTTATTGCATTTTTTGCATGTATGCAGCTATTGGCATTATCAACTAGCGCACTATTCGACGATGCCAGTGTGCTGTATACACTCCCCTTATTTATCATTAGTCCCATGTCGTATATCCCTTTCCATATCTTTAGTCTTATCGTTACTTTTACTCTTACCTAGGCCTTACCCTTTTTTGTTTTTTTCTCCTATAGAACTGTCCAGATTTGAAAATGCAACCGCTAATGCCGAAATATTTCCCGCATCTCGTTTAACTGTTCCGCCATATGTTCTTGCGACAGAAACACCTTTTGCATGTGTAGTTTGAAAAGCACTATCCACTGAAACATTGGTGCCGGATGATGCTGAGATGCTTTTCAAACTACCTGCGGCGCCTCCGGCAGCTGATATACTACCTGCCGCTAAAGCTGCTGCTGTTATACTACTTCTTAATTTTGCCATTTTTCTTTCCTCTCCGCAGTTTGTTATCTCCTCTATAGTTTGTTATCTTCTTCTTTTGCTGCTTCTCTTCATACTTAGCACAAATGCCAATACTGATAATGTAAGAACTATTATGATACCAACAACTAATAGCCACCAATTGTTTCCACTCTCTTCTTGTGTGGTGTTAATATTACTCGGGGTGTCTATTTCCTCAATCTCTGATGTTGTATCTGCACTTACTGACATATTGTCCAGTAAAAATGGACTGGACATAAAGCTATATACCTCTCTATTTGCAATTTCACCGACTCTTGTATAAGGAAGTTTTAATGTTATATCATTGAGCACTGCCAGATTTTCACCGTTGCTAATTGCCCTTGAATTCTTAGCCGCTAAGAGCTCCGATTCCAGTTTCACTTGAGAATTTTCTTGTGCTTCTTGTATTGACGTTTGTATGTTCAAAATATTATTACCTGTTGACTCATTTATATTAGTAATAAACTCCATTGTTTGTGAAGCATACTCTGATACACCTGTTGCAATTGATGAATTAGCCTCTCCCATCTCTTCGTTATATGAACTCACCAGGCTATAATCCACATATGAAAGCATGTCAAAGCTATTAATGCCGTCATCTAACGAATTTTGCTTACTTGTCATTTCATTATATGATGTGTCTAGGTTTAATATATCCGTCTTAAGTACATTTATACCGTCATATAATACTTGGAGTTCTGAAACTCTCGTAGTTCTTGCCGCTTTTCCAAGTTCTATGAGTGCATCTACCTCTGCCTCAACTAATGTATTGTCCATACCGTTTGCAAGCAAATCTAACTGGAGATAGTCAAAGTTCACGTATTCGTTTAATGTATTTATAGTGAGCGTTGTCGGAACGTTATATCCGGGTAAAATTCCCGCTAAATATTCATCTGCACCCGGTCCGTATTCCGTTTCATACATATATGTAAATTCATCAATCAAAGCATTGTATTGATCTATAGTGTAGAACAAATATTCATCAGTCGTTCCGGTTTGTCCGTTTGGTCCTGCAAAACCTGATGACATTCCGCTATAATCCATTTTGCTGTTTATCTCTGACCACACCATATCCAGATATGATTCGTTCGCCTGAAACTCGTCCAGTTTTCCTACTGTATAGTTATATGTATTTAATAAATCTTCATTATATGTCGGTAGTATACCGCCCGGATCTGCTAAAATATTATCCTTAATCGCTGTGAAGTTTATATCCTCAGTTGTTTCATTTTCATCTGTATATGCGCCGGCAATCGAACTTGCATTTGCATTCACCGTTGACATTAATGAATCTACTGCCGAGATACTGCTTAGTACATCGCTTGATGAATCCTTAATTACATTATAATTACCCTGACCAATTGAAAGTGAATCTGAATATGCATTATTCATGTCGCTAATCGCTGAGCTGATTGTCGATATACCTGCTTGCGAGTCAAATGGTGTCACTGTATTTTCTACCGTCTGTATCTCCGGAATCGAAACAATTTCAATGAGGTTGTATCCTTCTATAGAAAGTAAAAGCTCCATATCCTTTGTATCTCTATTCATAATAGAAAGTGCACTATCCTGAACTGTATGGATATCTTTTAACATCGATGATATATACACTTGACTTACATTTGATGTGTAACTATTATATATCTCTCTTATTCTTTCAATCGTATCTTCTCTATCTTGCCCACCGAGCTCTGTTGCTATAGCATATGCCACAACTGCTTTCTCCGGTTTCGTGCTTATAGTTTCAATACTTTCTGAAAATGTATTTGGAATAATAATATAAGCACTGTATACTCCATTTATTATCCCCTGTCGTCCATCCTCAAGTCCGGTCGTCTTGAAATTGATATTGTTGGATAACAAATTAGTAAGTGAACTTCCATAATTCACCTTCTCTCTATTCTTTGTAACACCCTCATCAAGATTTATAATGGCTATTGTTTCATTGAATTCCATTAGTTCTTCTTGGCTATCATCTTTAATCCTGACTATTTCCTTTACCACCTTGACATTGTTTGAGCCGTGCAAATAGCCAATTCCTACCATAATTACTGCAATTAATACGCCCACAACACCTCTTAGAATCATCTTTTTCATATTACCTCTCCTTTACACCTCATATTTCGGAACCCTGATTTGCTTGCACTCGCCTTCAATCATCAATTGTGCATCCGGTTTTGCAGGGACCTCATTAACCTTAACCGGGAATATCGTTAAATACCCTTGACTACTTAGCAAAATACCATTTCTTGAACTCTTTATAAATTTCGTGAAGTTGTCATTTCCTTTGAATTTGCTAACATTTGCTGCAACTATGAATGTCACACCCAACGCAGCTGCTTGCTCAAAACGCATTGCAATAATTGTAAGTGAATTGCCTGCTAAGTCGCAGAAATCATCAATGTCATCAATGACTATATATATATTGTCAAATTTGCTGATAATCTCCGTCGGATTTCCACCGGCAAGTATGCCACTATCCAACTTCTGTTTTCTCTCTTTTACTAGAGTACTGATTTCATTAGTCAAGTCCTCTAATTCATCCAACGTCATTATGTATTCTGTCTCTGACTTATATGCGTACAAGCTTCTCTTCTTTGAATCTATAATGTATGTTTTACCGTATGTTTTATCTTTAAGCTGATTTAACACTATCTGCAAAACATTCGTTTTGCCGGAAGTATTTTCGCCAAGTATAATAAAAGGATTGTTAGAACTATCAAATCCTATTCTTCTTACGCTTTCTTTATCAAGCCCAAGATATATATCGCCTTTACCCTCTTGGTATTTCTCAAGACCAATGTAATTTAGCTCTTCCGGAAGTATCGGAATATGTGGTGCCTCGTCTCCATCAAAGGCTTCTCTAATATCCGATACCATACCTTGTACATTCTTCGTATAATTAATATCCGACTCAAACATGACCGGTGTATATAGCTGCATAACGCTAACCATCTCACCTTCCTTCACCAATGCACGTCCTCTGACTTCCGGCAAAGTGTATTGACTTCTTCCAACTAATACCTTTATTTCACTCTCATCAAAATTTACCCCGGCAATTTTACTCTTGAAGTTATTAAGTGTTGCCGCTCTAACTGCACTATTACGACTTGCAGTCACGATGCAGTATATTCCGAGCCCAACCCCATCTCTTGTTAGCTTGGTAAAGTACTCTTCCATCTCGAAACTCATTTCCTTTATTGCATCATAATTATCAATTAGTATTACAATTGCTTTCATCTGGGCATCATTCGTTTCATTATAAACAGTGAAGTTCTGTGCCATGGCTTTAGCCATCATCTTCTTTCTAACCAACATTTCTGCCGCAATCAGTTCTCGGAATTTGACAAATTTTTCTTCATCATCAAGCATTACATAATCATCCACATGAGGTATACTACTAAGCGATATCAATGCATTATTTACGATATCAATCACATACATGTTCAAATTGGACACTTCATTTTTTACAGCTAACTGCAACGCCGTATTAGTTAAAAATACTGATTTACCAAAACCTCCTGATGCAATATATAATATGTTACCTTGCTCAATGAGGTCTATTCTGTATTCATCTTGTCTCTGCTCCTCCGGTATATCTCTCATACCAATGGCAACTTCCAGATTTAACGAAGCTTTATTTATATCCATATTCGGATTGACAATGATATCTTCTAACGATGGTAACCAAGGTTTCTTAACTTCAATATCATTTCTTGATGTATATTCTCTTTGTATATAATCTACAACAACTTCAAGCTGAGTTTCTTTTGCACTTCTCTTACTTTTACTTCCTCTTAGGTCCTGATTGATTAGTTCACCCTGACCCAATGCATTAACTGCATACACTCTGTTATCTGAAGTTACTTCCTTCTTTGTTTCTTTAATGTATGATGCCCCTGAAAATGCTGATTGGAACAACTCATATATGTCATTATTTCCCACTTGCAGGTACGAACGACCCGGTTGTGTTATATTGGCAGCATCCGGTGTATGCAGCACCTCTTTACTATCTGCCTCATTTTGAACTTTTAGACATAATTTGAATTTACTATTTGTCCATATTTGTTCATCTACTACACCTGATGGTTTCTGTGTTGCAAGTATCAGATGTACGCCAAGGCTTCGCCCGATACGTGCTGTTGATACCAACTCTTTCATGAACTCAGGCTGTTCTTTCTTAAGCTCTGCAAACTCATCACTTATAATAAATAAATGGGGAATCGGGTCAACTACCTTGCCCTCCTTGAACAAATCATTATATGCATTTATATGATTTACTTCGTGTTCACCGAAAACTGTCTGTCTTCTCCTCAGTTCACTTTGTATAGAAGCAAGTGCTCTCATACTTTCGCTTCCGTCTAAGTTAGTAATGGTTCCCAGAAGGTGAGGTAGATTTTTGAATAAGTTGGCCATTCCTCCGCCTTTATAATCAATCAACAAAAATCCCACTTCATGCGGATGGAAATTGACAGCTAGAGATAATATATATGATTGTACGATTTCCGACTTTCCTGATCCTGTTGTTCCTGCTACCAGTCCATGTGGACCATGTGCTTTCTCATGAAGATTGAGTTCTAATATATCTTCTTTCGTTCTGGCTCCCAGTGGTACCGACAATGTTTTCGACGAATTATTAGAACTCCATCTGCCTGCTATATTCAACTCCTCCGGATTTCTTATATCGTACATATCGAAAAAAGTAATACTTTCAGGAATGTGGCTTACTATTCCCTGTTCATGCTCAAGCACACCTAGATTTCTTGCAAACATTTCAAGATTAGTATTAGCGATTTCATGCATAACAAGTTTTCTATCTATTAATTCATTTTCATGGATTAATAGTCGTCCGTCATCTGAGTTTTCCAACAATAAAATAGAATCTATGTAATCAGGAAGGCTTGCCTGCATATTACTTGAATAGATAATTGTTATTCCCAAGCTGCTGCTATCTGTCATACTCAAATATTCCATGATGGAGTGGTCAATTATCATCTTCGGCTCATCTATTATGAATACATAATGTGGTAGAAACCTCGTCTCCTTTTTGCCTTCTTCCAAAGCTTGTTTTCGATTTTTTAAAATCTGTTGTATACTCCCTAGTATCTGATCTCTCATTTTGTCAGTATTGATTAGTCCTAATACATTTAGCCCTTTAATGCGCGTATGTGAAAGCCACTTCATCCATTGGAAGTCATCATCGTATTTTTCGTTGTAGATTGCTACATATTGAACATCATGATAACTTTGCATAAACGACAACTGACATATATAATTTTTCAATTGCTCATGTATATTATTTTTCTCTCCTACAAGCCCTAGATGACCATTCTTAATATCAATAACTTGTGGCTTTTTAATCACTCCATATCTTCTCTTCAAATCCTTTATTTCTTCTGAGTAAACATCTGACTCAAGCTCAAGACCTGTAGATTTGTCATCTATTCTAAACTGTGGTGTGTCATAATATTCCCCAACTGAAATATTTAGAAAATCATCATCCATACTGGCTCGTTCAAAGATACGACTGCTTACATTACTTACCATCATTTCAAGAGCCTCTAGAGTTGGAAAATTATACCCATATGCCTGTAACTCGTTATTCCATAATCTATATATCTCTTTTCTCTTTTTTAGCAGATAATTGCCGTACACTTCTACTTTTTTCTTCTCTTCTTCTTTTCCCTCTCTCTTATCTTGGAAATATTTAACTACTGAAAATATAGTCGTCATAACTGTCGCGCCGACTGACATCAGCATGAATAAACCTCTCTTTAATAAAACTCCAATAGTAACTGTTATTAAAAGCATTGCAAGCGGTGGCAATATCATCATCAGTAATGCTTTCTTACTTTGCTTTTTCGCCGGTGGCGGAATATCTATTGAGACTTGTCGGTCCTCTGTCTTTTTTATAATCCTTGGTGAACGTTTATATATTGGATAATTTTTATTTATGTTTGATTGTTTATTTCTTTCAGATAGGCCGGTAGTATATTCTTCTCCCCAGATTTTGATGTACTCTTTTCCGACAACAATCCTGCATTTTGCGAGAAAAATAATTGCACCCTCTTCTAATTTATATATTTTATCGCCTCGAATAAGCTCGTCTTTTTCAATTAGTATTTTATCTTCAAGTCCGGTAATATTGATATCTGCACTACTTTCTGCGATAAATATCTGTTTACCTGCAGCTCTCTCATATATCTTATATTCTTCTCCCGGAAACATATCATCATTTGAAATATTTCCTAACAGTTCTTCTGATTTGCTTTTTATCTCAAGTATATCCCCGCTAAAAACGCGCGCCTTATCAAATGTCAACATCTTATCGACATACTCTTTTTGCCTATGTGAATAAGTCATAACATCATTGTCAATCGGCATTATTCTAGCATTCTCAATCAATATCTTCATAACCTCAACTATCTGTTGATCTGTTCTTACCATGATATTAATAATCTGTTCTTGTATTTTTAAAGTAACTGTAATCATCTATATTTTAAGCACTGGATACCCCCACTTCTAAAGTGGTGGGAGGAATGTGTTTTCTCCTTTCAATTAATAATGATTTCCTGGTTTCTAAATGTTTTAGCTTTTTGTAACTTATAGCTGCGTGTACCTTTTCTCCATCTAGTAACCTTATGTCAAAGTAGCCAGTGGCTCTACGCCCGTAAACAAAGCATTCTTGCTCTTCGTATAGCACTTTATCAAAGAGTTGAAATCCTTTAACATATTTAGGGGCTTGATTGCTTTTACGCACACCTTTTTTAGCATTTGCCTTATGTAAACTACGATTGTTGCATCTTACAA
>JBKEBP010000193.1:0-17648 GCA_047973235.1 Suipraeoptans sp.
TTCGACTTTGTGTACAGGTTTCTTTTCTCTTCTTGCCATAATAATAGGCCTCCTATGATTTTATTTTATCATAGAAGACCTTATTATTCTTAATTTACAGAAATTCTTTCACAGACTCGATGTTTTCCTGTCATCATCTTGTCCTTTTGCACTTGTAACAGGATATCCCTGTCCCGGATGTGGAATGACAAGAGCATTTAAACTATTATTTCATTTTAAATTTGTGGCTGCATTTAAGATGCATCTGTTTGTTTATCCTATTATAATCTTTTTTATAGCCATGATTATATATAGATATTTCCTAAACAGAAAACAACCTATGTGGATATATAATGTATTGATTTTTGGACTCATCATGATGATTATGTTTTATATATACAGAATGATAGCTTACTTTCCAAATACACCACCAATGACATTTTGTAAAGATAATGTGTTAGGACTAAAACTTTACATACACTAGTCAATGTGCTATATTATTAAAGAATAATGAATGAGATGGAGGAGTTCAAATGGAAAACAACTATAACAACACACCAGATGATAATTCACAGAATACTAACACTTATGATGACCCTAATTCACAGGCTGCTAACACTTATAATGATCCTAATGCGCAGGCAGGCAATACTTATACCGACCCAAATGCACAGACTAATAATACATATCAGGATCAAAGTAATCAACAGGATAATTATCAACAATCTAATTATCAACAGGATAATTATCAACAACCTACTTATCAGCAACCTAATTATCAGCAACAATATAATCCAAATCAGGGAGCTGATGAGAGTCCTATGACAGTCAAAGACTGGATTATTACATTATTGATATTCTGTATACCTTGTGTCAACATAGTAATGTATTTCGTTTGGGCATTTGGAAAGACAGGAAATGTAAGCAGAAGAAATTACTGCCGCGCGCAACTGATTTTCGTAGCTGCCGGAATAGTATTATACCTGATACTAATCATAGCATTTGGTGCTTCTTTCGCATCTATAATGAATAGTTATTAAGAATATAATTTATTAACAGAATTGAAGGGGCTGTCGGAGAATACGTTCAAAATGTATTTTACGATAGCCCCTTTAAAATCCATCACTATAATGAAGTTTGTCATCACTGGTTATAAATATCGCTTTTGTACCATCATCCATAGAGTTAATTAATTCAAGACCTTTATCAAGACCCAGGAGAAAGCAGGTCGTACTAAGTGCATCCGCCTTGGTACTTGATGATGAGATAATAGTTACGCTGTATAGATCATTATCACAGGGATAGCCTGTTTTCGGATCTATTATATGGTGATAAATTTTTCCGTCTTTTTCAAAGTATCTTTCATATATACCGGAAGTCACTGAAGATTCATCATTTAATTTAATAGATGTAATAGGTGTTCCGTTTGTATCAAAAGGTTTCTGAATACCTATATTAAATTCGGTATTATCAGATTTCTTGCCTATAGTTTGAACATTTCCGCCTAAATTTATTAGAGCACTTTTAACACTTTTACTTTCCAAATATTCTTTTATTATATCTGCAATATATCCTTTTGCAATGCCTCCCAGATCTATTTGCATTTCAGGATCTTGGAGTGTGACTACATTACCCGATACATTTACTTTCTTATAATCTACATGTGTAAGTTCTTCTTTAATTAACGATTCATCAGGTATGTCGGCATCTTTATCATCTTCGGAGTTGAAATTCCAAATATTAACAATGTCTGCAATCGTAATATCAAATAAACCACCTGAAGCTTCACTATATGCTAATGTATCTTCAATCAACTCCGCCGTTTCAGCAGATACGCTAGTCGGCTCTCCATCGGCATTATTGATTTGAGAAATCTCGCTATCCGGATTTGTTCTGGATAATAATTTATCATATTTTTCACAGATATCTTCAACGCCGGATAGAAGAGACTCGTCGTCACTATCATATATGGAAATAGAAATAACCGTATCAAAAAAAACTCCGTTATATGTCATCGGATTATTACTTCTCGTGCTACAACCGGTTATTAACATTGTTATTGTAAGTGTGAATATTAGTATTTTGCTCATTATTTTTTTCATACAACTAGTTTAACGCATAAGAAATGTAAGTCAAGTGCAGAACTTTAGTTCGATTTTATTTGCCTTTAAAATAAGTATATGTTAGAATAGTTAAATGAATGAAGGCAAAAAACGTATGTTTAGAAGAAACGACATTATATTAGTATTAATCATATTTCTATTAGCGATTGCAATTTTGGCAGGCAGGAAACTGTTCATAGAGACTCCGGGTGCATATGCCATTGTTAAAGTTGACGGAGAAGTAGAAGGCAAGTATCCACTTGATGAAGACAGAGAAGTTGCTATTAATAATGGTACTAACCATCTTCAGATATCAAATGGAAGTGCATTAATGAAGTCAGCAAATTGTCCCGATAAAATATGTATAAAACATAAGCCAATTGATTCTAATGGGGAGAGTATTATTTGCCTTCCTAATAAAGTTGTTATTGAAATAGAAGGCGGTAATGAATCTGAACTGGATGCGATAACGAATTAGGCAGGAGACAGTATGAGCAATAAAATAGCAAGGTTTGGGGTAATGGTTGCCTTGGCACTGATATTCAGCTATATAGAGAGCCTTATACCTATTAACTTTGGAATACCCGGAATAAAACTTGGTTTGGCAAATCTCGTAATAGTGGTAGCACTTTACATGATGGATACACCGTCTGCATATATACTGTCGGTTACAAGGGTATTAACTGCAGGATTTATGTTTGGGAATATGATGATTATAGTTTATAGCCTTGTCGGAGGACTGCTTAGTCTTAGCATAATGGCTATCTTAAAGAAAATAAATAAAAATTCACTTATTGCTATTAGTATAGCAGGCGGTGTTTTTCATAATATTGGTCAACTTATTGTCGCAGCAATTACACTAGAGACACTTCAAATCAGTTATTATGCTCCTATATTAATAATATCGGGTCTTATAACAGGTCTTGTAATAGGTGTAGTAGCAGAAGCAATAATTAAACGTATTAGAAAGGTATGGGATTATCAATGATTTCTTATATAAGGGGAGAGCTAGATTCTAAATATGAAAAGAAAGTTGTAGTTGATGTGGGTGGTATGGGGTATTCAATTTTTATGTCTGGCGAGGCGATCAGTTCATTGCCACCTGTGGGAGAAGAAGTTAAGATTCATACTTATTTAAGTGTAAAAGAAGACGCGATGCAGTTATTTGGATTTCATACTTATGATGATCTGGAGATATTCAAGCAGATAATTCAAGTAAGTGGTATAGGTCCTAAAGGCGGACTTGCGATTCTGTCTGTTCTGTCGCCTGATAAGTTACGACTAGCGATTATTGCCAAGGATGCGAAGGCTATATCTAAAGCACCCGGCATTGGCAAGAAAACTGCAGAGAAATTAATTATTGAGCTTAGCGACAAGGTGAATATAGAAGATACACTCAGTGTTAATACAGGCAATGGAAATGATGCACGAAACATATCTGATGATATATTTAGCGAAGCCATTATGGCACTGGTATCACTCGGGTATGGTAATAGTGAAGCACTAAAAGCAGTTAAGAAAGTTACTGTAACGGAAGATATGAATGTAGAAGACATATTAAAACAGGCTCTGAAATTTGTTATTATGTAGGTGAAGTATGAAAAAAAGAATTATTACAACGGAAAATATAGAAGAAGATATTAAAATAGAAAATAACCTAAGGCCGCAAACACTTGATGAATATATAGGACAGGAAAAAGCAAAAGAAACATTAAAAATATATATTGAAGCTGCTAAGGGACGAGGTGAACCGCTTGATCACTTGCTTTTTTATGGGCCTCCGGGCTTGGGTAAAACAACATTAGCCGGAATAATTGCAAATGAAATGAGTGTTAATATTAAAATTACATCCGGTCCTGCTATCGAAAAACCCGGAGAAATAGCTGCAATACTCAACAATTTGCAAGAAGGTGATATTTTATTTATCGATGAAATTCATAGACTTAACAGACAGGTAGAAGAGGTTTTGTATCCGGCGATGGAAGACTACTGTATAGATATTATGATTGGAAAAGGTGCAACTGCCAGATCTATTCGCTTAGATTTACCAAAGTTTACTTTAATAGGTGCAACAACTAGAGCCGGTATGTTAACAGCTCCTCTACGAGATCGTTTCGGCGTGGTTCATAAGATGGAGTTCTACACTATTGAAGAATTACGGGCAATAATAGATCGTTCTGCTAAAGTTCTTGATGTTACCATAGATGAAGATGGTGCATATGCACTGGCGAGGCGATCAAGAGGAACCCCTAGACTTGCTAATAGACTATTAAAACGAGTTCGAGATTTTGCTCAGGTTAAATATGATGGTCATATAGACAAAAATGTTGCAAATTCTGCTCTTGATTTATTAGATGTTGATAAGGAAGGCCTTGATCAAGCTGATAGAGAGCTGTTAACCGTAATGGTTAAGAACTTTGAAGGTGGTCCGGTAGGACTTGATACGCTTGCTGCTGCACTAGGCGAAGATAGTGGTACTATAGAGGATGTCTATGAACCCTATCTTTTAAAAAATGGCTTTATCCAAAGAACTCCTAGAGGACGTATTGTAATGGAAAAAGGATATAATCATTTAGGTGTTTCGGATAAAAATCGATAAAACTATGGTTTTTTATATGTTTATAGTATATAATGATGAAAAGTATTATTATAGTTCGAGGAGGCTTTTATGGCATCATCTAAAAATTTTACAGAAGTTTTAATAGGCGGAAAAGTGTTTACACTTAGTGGTTTCGAAAGTGAAGACTATTTACAGAAGGTTTCCAGCTATTTAAATCACAAAATTGAAGAATGTAGCAATAGTGAGGGATATCGCAAACAAAATGCCGAGACACGAAGTGTACTGTTAGCTCTTAATATCGCAGATGACTATTTTAAAGCGAGAAAGCAAGGCGGTACTTTGGAAAGTGATATAGAAACAAAAGATAAAGAAATGTATGATTTAAAGCATGAGCTTATCTCTGTTCAGATTAAGCTCGAAAATGCAGAGAAGACAATGGATATATTAAAAGAAGAAAATAAAGATTTACAAATGAAAATTGTAAAACTCGAAACACAACTTAAAGAAAAAAAGTAAATAAGTTTCTAAAGGGCTGTCTTTAAGGCAGTCCTTTATTGATATAACTTGGAATATGGTGGTATAAATGAAGACAAAGGTTGAGTTATTAGCACCTGCCGGTTCTATAGCCTCTTTAAGAGCCGCAATTAATGCCGGCGCAGATGCTGTATATATTGGCGGTTCGAAATTTGGAGCAAGAGCTTTTGCAGATAATCCTTCAGAAGAAGAATTATTAGATGCTATTGACTATGTACATTTATTTGGTAAGAAAATATATCTTACAGTAAATACTCTAATAAAAGATAGTGAAGTAGATGAAGTGTTGCAGTATCTAGAACCATATTACGAATGTGGAATTGATGCAGTTATTGTTCAAGATTTGGGACTTGTCGATATAATAAATAAAATCTTCCCGAAATTGGAAATTCATGCAAGTACACAGATGAGTATCACTACCGAATATGGAGCAAGTTTTCTGAAAAACATTGGTGTCAAAAGAGTTGTACCTGCAAGAGAAATATCACTGGAAGAAATTAAAACAATATATAAAAAAACTGATATAGAACTTGAATGCTTTATTCATGGAGCCATGTGTTACTCTTATTCAGGTCAATGTATGTTTAGCAGTATATTAGGTGGGAGAAGTGGAAATAGGGGTCAATGTGCCCAACCATGTAGATTACCATACAGTGTATATAATGCGCCTAAAAGAGATTTATTAAGTATGAAGGATTTATGCACTATAGATATTTTACCCGAATTAATAAATGCAGGCATTTCATCATTTAAAATCGAAGGTAGGATGAAAAGCTCAACATACGTTTATGAAGTAGTAAGCATTTATAGGAAATATATCGACTTATTTAATAGGGGAGAACCTTATAATGTCCTTCCTTTAGACAGAGAACGACTTATTAAGGCATATACAAGGCGTGGATATACCCAAGGCTATTATAAAGAACACAATAGCAAAGAAATGATTTCTTTGACTCAACCTAAAGTTCCGGAAAACAATAATATTAAAGTAACTGAACCTTCATATGATACAAAAATTCATATTAATGGCAATGTCTGTTTATATGAGAATAAGATGGCAAAAATGGAAGTGAAATATAATTCAGAAGTAATAAGTGTGTCCACTGAAATCGTCCAGTCCGCACTCAAACAACCACTTAACAATGAAAGCGTTAAAGCGCAAATGTGTAAAACAGGAAATACCGTATTTGTGTTTGATGAACTTAAAATATTTATGAGTGATAATGTTTTTATGACCATGAAACAGCTTAATGTCCTTAGAAGAACTGCACTTAGAAAACTTGAAAATAGCATTACTAATAAATATAAGAGAATTAAATCTACAAAAAAATTGTCCAATCCTTTAACCGGCTTTAAGAATAATCAAACAAAAAATGAGCCGTTAGTTTCTGCTTCAGTGCAATCGCTAGAGCAATATGACGCACTAGATAATGCAGCTAGCATTAAACGAGTCTACATTGAAGCTAATATATGGAGTGAGCTTCACTCTAGAAATAGGAGTAAAGAAATTATAATTGCATTACCATTTATTTTTCGAATAGAAGATGATGCTTTTTTAAGATCAATATTAAATGACAATGCCGGCTTTGATGGGGTATTAGTCCGAAATCTTGAAGAACTTGAACTTTTAAAGGTTCTTAATTATAAGGGTATAATTATTGCTGATTACAATTTGTACTCATTTAATCAATATGCTAAAGCATTTTTATTAGAGAATAACGTTAATATAACCACAGTATCTCTTGAACTCAACAAGAATGAAATGAAATCATTAGACATTAATGACATGGAACTTATTTTCTATGGACGGATTCCCCTAATGATATCTGCAAATTGTATAAAAAAATCCGTAGAGAAGTGTAATGGCATAGATGAAATTATTAATCTTAAAGATCGCTATAATAAAAGTTTCCCTGTAAAAAATTATTGCAAATACTGCTACAATGTGATTTATAATAGTGTTGTACTTAATCTTACAAGCGAAGACAATGAAGTAAGTAATCTTAAACCGGATTCTATCAGATATATGTTTACAGACGAAACTAAGCAACAAGTAAATAAAATATTAAACGAACAAATTATTGATTCGGATTTTACCAAAGGTCATTTTAAAAGAGGAGTAAAATAGTGATAAATCTTATTATCGGAATATCAAAGTATTTATTGATAATTTTAATTGCAATGTATACTTTATCATGTTTCTGGATTTTTACATATCAAGATGCAGATAAAAAGAGAAGCATGTTGATAAATCAAAATATAGTAATGTTTTTATTACATCTCGTTGCTTTTATTGTCCTGTTTCTACAAAAAAATTATGACATAGCAATATTGGGATTCTATTTAATGCAGGTTCTATTTTTCGTAATTGTACTTATTAGTTATACAAAAATATATCCTAAAGTTTCAAGAGTTGTTGTCAATAATATGTGCATGCTCTTATGTGTTGGGTTTATTGTATTAACAAGACTTAAGTATGCATTAGCTATTAAGCAATTCATTATTGCATGTATAGGTGTTGTTGTAAGCTTATTTGTTCCGGTTATTATTAGGAAGATAAAAATGCTTTCGAACTTGCGTATACTTTATGGTATTATAGGGGTGTTTTCTCTGGCTTTTGTTGCTATTGCAGGAAGAACAACATATGGAGCTCAACTCGGGTTTGATATTGCAGGTATTTCAGTTCAACCCTCTGAGGTAGTTAAAATTGTCTTTGTGTTTTTCGTAGCTGCCAGTTTCAAAAAATCCTTAGAATTCAAAAATGTAGTTATAACAACTGTAGTAGCAGCAGCACATGTCCTTATACTCGTAATGTCGACTGATTTAGGCGCTGCACTTATAATATTTGTAGTGTATATTACTATGCTTTATGTTGCAACAAAGCAGCCATTATATCTTTTGGCCGGAGGCGTTTCAGGTGCCGGAGCCGCAGTGGTCGCTTATAATTTGTTTTCCCACATTAGAGTCAGAGTAAATGCTTGGCAGGATCCTCTCGGCACATATGACACCGGTGGATATCAAGTAGCTCAATCTTTATTTGCAATAGGTACGGGAAGTTGGATTGGTCGCGGTCTTCTTCAAGGTGAACCGGATAAAATTCCGGTTGCCGAATCTGATTTCGTATATTCAGCTATTTGCGAAGAATTAGGATTGATTTTTGGAATATGTATCGTGCTCATTTGCGTCAGTGTATATATAATGTTTTTAAATATCGCGATGGAACTTAGGGGAACGTTTTATAGACTTGTAGCTTTAGGATTGGGTACCTGTTATATATTCCAAGTATTTTTAACTATAGGTGGTGTCACAAAATTTATTCCATCTACAGGCGTCACATTGCCGTTGGTTAGCTATGGTGGCAGTTCATTATTCAGCACTCTAGTTATGTTTGCAATTATTCAAGGATTATATATTGTACGAGAAGACGAGGAAGAAGATATTGAAAGAAAGAAAAAAGCTAAGTTACGAAGAGAAACAAGAAATGAAGCGCTTAGAAAAAGAGCTCGAAATAGAAGGCTTAACTAAGTCCGAAAGAAAAGCCCTTAACAATAAAAACAAAAAAATGCATAAAGCCAATCGTGATAGAAACAAGGAATTTGCCTTGGTTACTTACAGTTTTGTTGCACTTTTTTTCTGTTTAATAGCTTATATGATTTATTTTAATGTAGCTAGCGCTGATGATATGCTTCAAAGTTCATATAATACGAGACAGGATAGTTATGCAAAAACTGTAATTAGAGGAAGCATACTTGACAAAGATGGTAATGTGCTCGCATATACAAACGTCGCAGATGATGGTACGGAAACAAGAATATATCCGTATAGTGATTTATATGCACAAGTAGTCGGGTATACTGCATATAGTAAAGGTGGTTTGGAATCAAGAATGAATTACGATTTGCTTACATCAAATTCATTTATGCTTGATAAACTTAAAAATGATTTACAAGATCGTAAACAAGTAGGAGACAATGTTGTAACGACTTTAAATACAAAATTACAACAAGCAGCAAGTGATGCTCTTGGCAGCCAGAAGGGAGCAGTAGTTGTAATGGAACCTAGTACTGGAAAGATTTTAGCTATGGTTTCTAAACCCAGCTACGACCCTAATACAATAGTAACCAACTGGGAAGCTCTTAATACTAGCGAAGATAGTGTATTGCTTAATAGGGCAACTAAAGGATTATATGTTCCGGGGTCTACCTTTAAACTTGTCACTACCTTAGAATTCATGCGTGAGAACCCTGATTATAATAACTATACATATAATTGTACAGGGACTATCGAACATCAGGGAACTAGCATATCATGCGCAGCCGGAGGTGTTCATGGTGTTGTGAATTTGGCTGATTCTTTAGCATATTCATGTAATACTTCTTTTAGTAATATAGGACTTCAATTAGATGTTAAAAGCTTTCTTTCTACTTCTGAGGACTTGTTATTTAATAAAAGTCTTCCCGGTGGATTTGGTGCATCAAAAAGTGTAGTAGGTCTTGAGGAGTCATCAAGTGATGCAGATAAGATGATGACTGCTATGGGACAAGGCAAAGTGCAGGTAAGCCCATATCACATGGCTCTCATCACAAGTGCAATTGCTAATGGTGGTTCACTTATGGAACCGTATATTGTAGATCATACAGTAAATGACTCCGGAACTACTATTGATAAAAACATGCCAAAAATATATAAGCAGTTAATGACAGCTGATGAAGCTTCTACTCTTAGGTCATATATGACTGGTGTAGTTGATCACGGTACTGCCACATCACTAGGAAGAAACGGCTATGATGTTGCCGGAAAAACCGGCACAGCTGAATACAGTTCAGATAAAGAAAAAAATCATTCTTGGTTTGTAGGTTTTTCTAATTTAGATAACCCAGATATTGTTGTTAGTGTTATAATAGAATCTGCAGATGGTAATGCTAGCGCTACAAGTATAGCCGGACAAGTTTTTGATGCTTTTTATTATTAATTAACAAAACTAATCAAGGAGCAGTTATGCGATTTATAGATAATCTCTATGTAAGTGATAATATTAAAAAGAAATCCAGTAAAATAATAAATAAAATTAATAATGATAAGTATCCGAACGATATATATATTATATATATTTCCAATAACCCTAATGAACAGTTGGAAATCATATCTTTGACTATGTTGAAACGAGAGCATATAAAAGAAGTGGAATATTTTGTTGTTGGGATGTCAAAAGGCTATGATGAAGCATTGGAATTAGTGGAAGATATCACAAAAGATGTGTATAAAAAAGATAAAAACGTAAATTACAAGTCATACTTTCTAAGTTAAGGGGAAATATATATGCTTGGAGTACTTCTGACTATTTTAAAAATAATAGGGATAATATTATTAGCAATACTTGGAATTATAATATTGCTTATTTGTATTATATTATTTGTTCCTATATGTTATAAAGTGGATGTTAGTGCAGATAAGAAAGATAATAAAATTGACGTCGCCGGAAAAGTTAGCTGGCTATTTAATTTATTTCGATTAAAATTTCGATTTAACAATCAAAGCATGGAATATGAATGCAAAGTATTGTTTTTTTCAATATTAAGCAGCAATAACAAAACTAAAGAAAAAAATGAGTTATCTACAGAATCGGAGAGTAATAAAAATGAATATGAAGAAAACGATAAAGCGATTTCGGAAAGTACGAAATCTGAACCAGTTCATGAAATTAATAAAGCAACTTCACAAAGCAATAAACAAGAAGCTCCGAAAAAATCCGAAGTACTTAAGTCAATTAATCAAACAGGTGGAAACGATAAAAAAGAAAATGAAAAGACACTATCAGATAAGATAAAATATACATTACACAACATTTGTGATAAAATTAAAAAACTTAAATCTATAATTGACAAAGCACTTGATTTTATTAATAACAAATCGCATAGAAGTGCACTTAGAGTATTAAGGATAAAAGGTTTTAAACTATTAAAAAGATTAAAACCCACTCAAATAGATGTGGATGGATATATTGGCTTTGAGGATCCCGGCACTACAGGATATTTAACTGCTATATATAGTGCTATATCACCTTGGATTATGAAGCATATACGGTTACATCCAAGTTTTAACGATGAACATTTATATGGAAATGGCAAGATAAAAGGCAAAATATTTTTTATTCATTTTATAATTTTTGGAATATCGTTAATATTAAATGCTGATATACGAAAGACGTTCATAGATATAAATAACTATAATAATTAATAGGAGGATATTAGAATGTCAAAAAATGATTTTAAAGGAACTGTTGATGCTTTGTTTGAAGGAGTGAGTGGTGTGTTCACTTCAAAAACAGTAGTAGGAGATGCAATACCGGTTGGAGATACAACACTAATTCCTCTTGTAGATATTTCTTTCGGAATAGGGGCTGGTGCAACATCGGATAATTCAAAAGAAAAGGAAAGTGGTGGAATGGGTGGTAAGATTACCCCGTGTGCCATGCTAGTTATTCAAAATGGTCATACAAAATTGGTTAATATAAAGAACCAGGATACTATGACTAAAATTTTAGATATGATTCCTGAATTGATTGATAAATTTACCAAGTCAGATGATGAAAAGATGACTGAAGATGATATTATGGAAATGTTGGATAAAGAATATTCAAAGTAAGGACAAAAAACTATTGCAATTATATTCGGTATCTGATAAAATACTCATGTTGTGAGTTTATATTAAGAAGAGCTCATCATAAAGAGTTAGGAGGTGCAGTCATGGCAAAATGCGCTATTTGTGAAAAGGGTGCACACTTTGGTAATAGTGTTAGTCACTCTCATAGAAAAACACCAAAGATGTGGAAATCAAATGTTAAGTCCGTTCGTGTTAAAACAGCGGCAACAGCTACAAAGAAAATGTATGTTTGTACTTCTTGTTTAAAGTCAGGAAGAGTCGAAAGAGCATAATATGAAACTCAGATTCGAAACGGAGTCTGAGTTTTTTCTCTATTTTCAATAAGATTGAAAATATATAATATACATAGTATAATCTATATATTAATTAGTATTGGAGGTGTTTTAGGTGAAGGGAAAAATGAGTAATGATTTAGGGACAATTACAATTGATCCTGAAGTAATAGCTACGTATGGTGGAACAGTAGCCGTAGAGTGTTTTGGAATAGTCGGTATGGCGGCAATCGGTGTTAAAGACGGCATAGTTCATTTACTTAAAAAAGAAAGCCTTAAAAAAGGAATACATGTGACTCTATCCGAAGACAATCATATAGACCTTGACTTTCATATTATTGTTTCTTATGGTGTTAGTATTCCAACTGTTACCGAAAATTTGATCAGTAACGTTAGATATAAAGTAGAAGAATTTACCGGAATGCCAATAGATAGTATTAATGTCTATATTGATGGTGTTAGGGTTATTGATTAATTAAGGAGGAACAGAAAGGTGCCCAATAAATCTATATCCACAGAGCAGTTAGCTAAAATGTTTCTGGCAGGTGCTAAAAATTTAGAAGCACATAAAGCATTTATTAATGAACTAAATGTATTCCCTGTACCCGATGGTGATACAGGTACTAATATGACACTTACAATTATGTCTGCCGCAAAAGAGGTTGTTGCATTAGAAAATCCTCCCATGAAAGAGCTTGCAAAAGCCATTTCTTCCGGATCACTTAGAGGTGCTAGAGGAAATTCGGGTGTTATATTATCACAACTCTTTCGTGGCTTCACAAAAATAGTACGTGATGAAAAAGAGATAGATGCTTTTGTACTGGCCGCTGCATGTAATAAAGCACGTGATACAGCATATAAAGCAGTAATGAAACCCAAGGAGGGGACTATCTTAACAGTGGCTAGTGGGATTGCTGAGAAAGCAACTCAAATGGCCGAAATCACAGATGATTTAGATGAAATTTTCCCTGCAGTTCTAGAGTATGGACAGAAGGTCTTAGAAAAAACTCCTGATTTGTTACCGGTATTAAAAGAAGCCGGTGTAGTAGATTCGGGCGGACAAGGTCTAATGGAAATTTTACGAGGTGCATATGATGCATTTCTTGGCAAAGAAATCGATTATTCTACAATAGTTCCGGGGAGTACAAATGTGAAGCTATCATCTACGACTTCACCGGACGCATCAGATATAAAGTTTGGTTATTGCACTGAATTTATAATTAATGTAGAAAATGATTTTAGTGAAAGCAAAGAAAGTGACTTTAAGAGCTATCTTACTTCAATCGGTGATTCTATAGTATGTGTAGCCGATGATGATATAGTAAAGGTTCATGTTCATACAAATGATCCTGGACTTGCGATTCAAAAAGCTCTAACCTATGGATCACTCTCCAGATTAAAGATAGATAATATGAGAGAAGAGCATGAAGAGAAAATAAAAATGGAAGCTCTTAAGGATTTGAAATCCGTTCCTCGCAAAGCTATTGGCTTTATTGCGGTATCTATTGGCACTGGTATGAATAATATTTTCAAGGATTTAGGTGTTGATTATATTATTGAAGGCGGTCAGACTATGAATCCTAGTACAGATGATATGCTTACAGCTATTGATAAAGTTAATGCTGATACAGTATTTATTTTGCCAAATAATAAAAATATTATTCTAGCTGCAAATCAGGCTAGAGACTTGACTAAAGATAAAGATATCGTTGTTATTCCAAGTAAAACTGTTCCTCAAGGAATTACAGCTATTATCAGCTATTCAGCAGAAGTTAGTGCTTCCAAAAATATGGAAATAATGAATTCTGAAATCAAAAATGTAAAAACCGGTCAAGTAACTTATGCTGTACGAGATACACATATTGATGATAAAGAAATACATGAAGGTGATATAATGGGGATTGGAGATAGTGGAATGCTTGCTGTTGGTCAAGATATTGAAACCGTAGCTCTCGCAACTATCGAAGAAATGATTAATGATGATTCTGAACTAATTAGTATTTACTATGGCGAAGATGTTTCGGAAGCAGATGCAACCAAATTAAACGAGACATTAGAATCCAAATATAAAAATATGGATATTGATTTACAATTTGGGGGTCAACCAATTTATTATTACGTAATGTCAGTAGAATAGCATATAATTTAATTTACGGGGCTGTCGGGTAATTTACGACAGCCCCCGTATTATAGCTTCTAAATGCTTTTAAGTATATTTTAAAAAGAGGTTTTTATGATTAAAAAATCACCGATAACTGAAATTAACGGAATAGGCGAAAAGACTGCAAAGTTATTTAACTCCTTAGGCATAGAAACTCTGGGAGATATTATCAACTATTATCCACGAAGTTATGATTACTACGATGACACTATCCCAATATCCGAACTGGAGCCGGGTAGAGTGCAGGCCATATGTGGCGAGGTTGTAGGTAATATTTCTGTTACAAGAGGAAAGAAGGTTCAGATAACCTCATTAACGTTTAAGGACCTAACAGGGCGGCTGAGAGTAACATGGTTTCGTATGCCATATATAAAGTCGACTATGTCAAATGGCGGTAAATTTATTCTGAGAGGACTTGTGTTACAAAGTAATAACTTACTTACCATGTCTCAACCGGAAATCTTCACGCCATGCACGAAATACGATGAAAAAAAAGGCACTTTAATGCCGAAATACACCTTAACAAAAGGGCTTACTAATAATGCAATGAGAAAAGCATGCATAGAGGCACTAAATGGACTTGATTTATCAAATGATTATTTACCGAAAAGTATTAAATGCAAATATAATCTCACAGATTATGAGACTGCAATACGTAATGTTCATTTTCCTAAAAACAAGGAAGAATACTCTACAGCAAGAAACAGATTAGTTTTTGATGAATTTCTCAAATTCATTATTTCGTTAAGAAATATGAGCAATAATAAAGAGAAAGAACTAAATCATTTTTTAGTTACGGATTTTACAAATGCTGATAAATTAATTAGTAATCTACCTTATAAGTTGACAGATGCACAACACAAAGTTCTAAACGAAATATTTGATGATTTAAAAAGTTCGGTTCCCATGTCAAGACTTGTTCAAGGAGATGTAGGATCCGGCAAAACTATCCTGGCTGTTCTTACATTAATTTCTGTCTGTGATGCCGGTTATCAAGGCGCTTTAATGGCTCCAACAGAGGTACTTGCAAAGCAACATTATTTTAATATAGTTAAACTACTGAATGAAAATTCTTTAGGCTATAAAATTGATTTATTGACAGGATCTATGAGCATTAAAGAAAAGAAAGAGGTCTATGCAAGATTAGAATCCGGTGAAACAGATATAGTAATTGGTACACATGCTGTCATTCAAGATAATGTATTATTTAACAATTTAGGTATTGTAATAACAGATGAACAGCACAGATTCGGTGTTAAACAACGTGAAACCCTTGCCGCAAAAGGCAATATGCCACATATACTTGTTATGAGTGCCACACCAATTCCAAGAACTCTTGCAATAATACTTTATGGAGATTTAAGCATTTCCATTTTAGATGAGATGCCGTCTAATCGTTTACCTATAAAGAACTGTGTTGTTGATACTAATTATAGAAAAACAGCATATAAGTTTATGAAGGATCAAGTTGCTCTTGGAAGACAATGCTATGTGATTTGTCCAATGGTTGAAGAGAGTGAATCTATTGAAGCAGAAAATGTTATAGACTATACGGAAAACCTTAAAAAGTTATTAGGTAAAGATATTCGGATAGAGTTTCTTCATGGCAAAATGAAACAATCAGAGAAAGACTCCATTATGAATAACTATAAAGAGCATAATATTGACATTCTTGTGTCTACAACGGTTATTGAAGTAGGTATAGATGTTCCGAACGCAACATTTATAATGATTGAAAATGCAGAAAGGTTCGGGCTTGCCGGGCTTCATCAGTTAAGAGGACGAGTTGGACGAGGCAAGTACCAAAGTTATTGTGTTTTTATGGCCGGTAAATTATCAGAGGAAACAAAGGAACGGCTAAATATTTTAAATAACAGTAACGATGGGTTTGAAATTGCAAATGAAGACTTAAGACTTAGGGGTCCGGGAGATTTGTTCGGAATTCGACAAAGTGGTCTTATGAACTTCAAGTTGGCTGATGTTTTTCAAGATAGTAAGCTTTTACATGCAGCTTCACATGTAGCCGATGAATTAGATGATAATGTGATAAAAATAGATGCTTACAACTACGGTAGTATATAGGCCGTTAAAGCATTGACAATTGTACCATGCAAAATTATAATAACTTGTAATGAGGTGAATTTATGAGGGTAATATCCGGTAGTGCTGGAAGCTTGAGGCTTAAGACGCTTAAGGGAATTGAAACAAGACCAACGAGTGACAAGACAAAGGAAACACTATTTAATGTGATTAGTTCTATGCTATATAAAAGTGATGTTTTAGATTTGTTTGCCGGAAGTGGTGCACTTGGAATAGAAGCACTTAGCCGGGGCGCTGACAGTTGTATATTTATTGAAAAGAATCCTAATGTAGTAAATGTTATAAACGAAAATTTAATACATACTAAACTTGTAGAAAATAGTAACGTAATAAAAGGAAATGTAATAACTGAACTTAAGGCGTTAAAACAACAAGTGTTTGATTTGGTTTTTATGGACCCCCCATATGATAATAATTTTGAAGAGCCTGTTCTTAAAATATTAATAGAGCGTGGTCTTGTAAATCAAAATAGTCTAATAATAGTTGAAGCTTCTAATAATACATCATTTGAATTCTTGAATAGTATAAATCTACAGATAATAAAAGAGAAAAACTACAAAACAAATAAGCACGTTTTTATTGAGCTTAGGGAAGAGGACTAATTATGCAAAAAGCAATTTATCCAGGAAGTTTTGATCCGGTAACTTTCGGACATATTGATATTATAGAGAGAGCAGCAAAAAGAGTTGACGAATTAATTGTCGGAATATTGAATAATAATGCAAAAATTCCGTTGTTTTCAGCCGATGAACGTGTTAGAATGTTAAAAGAAGTAACGAAAGATATGCCAAATGTAAGAGTTATGACCTTTCAGGGCTTGTTAGTTGATTTTGCGAAAAAAGAAAATGCCGAAATTATTATTAGAGGACTTAGAGCTATTACTGATTTTGAGCATGAATTGCAGATGACTCAGGCCAATCACAAGATGTATAGTAAGATGGATACCGTATTTTTTGCAACTAGTGTCGAGTATTCATATCTTAGTTCCACTACAGTTAAGGAAATAGCCGCATTTGGGGGGGATATCGCGCAGTTTGTGCCACCTTTCGTATCTGATGCAATAAGGGAAAAAAATAAACATAAAGGAGAGTGTAGGAATAATGAGTAGTCGTATTGAACAAAACAATGAAGAGATAGAAGAGTATATTGATAACTGAAAGTAACAACCTCAATCTTCTACAAAAATTATAGTTAATAAGCATGAGATTGATGAGTAACTGAGTGAAATACGAATGAAAACCCCTGACGAAAGAAAGAGTTATCAAAAGATTATAGCT
>JBKEBP010000019.1:0-20169 GCA_047973235.1 Suipraeoptans sp.
TTCGACTTTGTGTACAGGTTTCTTTTCTCTTCTTGCCATAATAATAGGCCTCCTATGATTTTATTTTATCATAGAAGACCTTATTATTCTTAATTTACAGAAATTCTTTCACAGACTCAAAGTATTAGATTATGCATAAAAAAGAGGGGATGTCGGAAAATATATATTTCCCGACATCCTCTTATTCTTTAACAAATCGCTTAGCTATTACTACCAGCCTTTTATTCCCATTATCACTACAAGTAGAAAGTGTCACTATTTCTTCTTCTGTATCTTTTGAGTAGTTATAGTAACTGGCCTTGTCTTTAATATCTTCCATACATCGCAGAAAATCACCATCTTTGAATTTCACCTGATATATATCATGTGTTTTTTCTACTTGTGCAACTGCTATAATCTCATACTCTATGGTTTCATGAGGCGTATATATATAGAAGTGCTCCAATTCATCCTGTATATCCAAGTAGTCCTTAAGTGGACCAAACATAGAATCATCTTCAAATGTATGGCCATATATTATGCTGTTTTGATCGGTAAATGTGGCTTTATTATCACAGTTGAGCATAATGGTGCCATATTTATTCTCGGTTCTATCAAACGTATGCTTAAGATAGAAAACATTGTTTGCTGTCTGTACAATAGGAAACTCTATTTCCAACTGTTCTATAGAAATCCATCCAATCGTCTCATGATTCTGCTCTAATAGCATATCGAAATTAATGTCATGCGTTATTAAAACATCTAACTCATTTACAGATATAGTTGTTTTTAACTCTTTCGTGAGTTCGGGCTGCTTTATCACGGCCTCCTCATTGATTTCCGCATACACTATTTGTGTTGTTTTGTATTCATGATGCTGGTTATAACCAACTAAACAACTATATCCTATCAAACCAACACTGACTGCCATTACGATATTTCTAGTTTTTCTAACCAATCTCTTGAATATTATTCTCTTGATCGAGCTCTTCTTGAAAAGTGTCTCCTCGAAAGGCATCCTCCTGAAAAGATTCTTCTTGATACACATCATCCGGTATAGAGTCGTCGCTAAAATTATCCATATCAGATGTTATTTCACCTGCTATTTTCATAATTCCATCCACGTCCTTAGCCTCATTAATGTCATCTAAATATTCGAACAAGCTGGCCATTCTAGACGTAGCATCAAGTAAGCACTTGCGCACCTCATTATACTGTTCCTGCATGTCAGCATCAACTCGTCTTGCTTTAGACAATGATTTCTCTACCCTTATCTTATCTTTTTCTTCAGATAATTCAAGTTTCAGCCTTGCTTGTCTCAGTATATTATCAGCCTCGTCCCGAGCATTCCTGCGTTCAATCTCGATTTCTCTCCTCATGAACTCTATATCAGCAACACTTTTTTCTTTTTCAATCGAGATTCTTTCCATTTCGCGTTCCAAATCTTCCATTCTTACGTTACGCGCTTCCTCTATAATCTGATTTGCTTCTTCTCTCGCCTTTTCAAGCACAGCCTCTTTCTCTTTGCTAATTAGAGTTCGCTCGACTTCTATCTCTTTCTTTACATCTTCAACATAAGTGTCGGCCTGTTCCTGTGCTTTTTCATAAAGTCCTGTTAATAGCCCTCCAATGTTTTGTGATTCTCCACCACCTTTTTGGCTCTCCAGTTTCTTATTAAGCTCTTCTATCACTTGTCTTTCTTCGCCGGCTGCTTTATTGGCTGCATCAATTTCTTCTTCTTTTTTACTTAGAATCTGATTAAATTCATTTTTCAGATCAACAAGCTCCTTTTTTAAATCTTCATTTTCAGATTCAGTCATTTCAAGCTCTACTTTTAGTCCTACACTCTCTGTCTCAGGAGTACTCAATTGCTCAATGAGCTTCTCTTTTTCATCCAAAGCTACTTGTAATTGATCTTTCAATTCTTGAACGAAATCACCTAGTGACTCAATAGTTGCATCTTTTTCAGATACGTCATTCGCCTCGTTTTTCTGGCTTTCTTTAACCTGCTTAAGCTGATCTTGTATTGACTTATTTGCATTTTCCAGTGCCTCAGTCTGCTCTTCTAAAACTCGTATCACATCTTCGGATTCGTTAATGGATTTTTCCATAGTTTTGTAGTTTTCCCACATCAATTCAATATAGGAATTAACCTGTTCCACTGAATACCCTTTTCTTTCTCTGTTAAATGTAACTTCTGTCATTTGCCTTATCCTCCTAACTTAATCTAGTACAAATTCTACATCAACGGGATATGTTCCTAATTCATTATCGTCACTATCAAATATCGTGTACTCAACAACCGCGGGGTATGAATCCTCAGTTAATTCTTTTTCCAAAACAACTGCTTCCAGTACCGTGCCCGGTGCAATCATCTGTGACATATATAATGTATCCTCTGCTTCATTATCTGTGTATATATGGACCTTTATATTATGCGAACTAAATATCGGATTAATCAATCGTATGAAAGCTTTATTGCCATCAACGACCTCAATAGTAGTATTAAGTTCTATATATATGGTCTCACCATCAACCTCGATGGTCTTATCACGCCAATGCGCCATCTCTTCATCACTTAATAGGCTTTCACTTAAATCTGTGTCGGTTTCTATTTCTGTCTCAACATCTGAATTGTTATCTTCTTCGGTTTCCTTTTCAATATCAACCAATACATCCGACTCTAACTGTTCTTCTTGAGTAGTTGAGTTATTCTGCGTCTGCGCATTATTGTTATCATCTGCATCTATACCACTCATTCTCCATATTAAATAAACAACTATAACAATCATAATAATAATAGCTGCTATGATTATCCTCTTCTTACGCTTCTTTCTTTTTAGCTTGCCTGAAAAGTCATTATTAAGTTTATCCAGGTTGACTCTATCGTTTCGTTTATTATCCACTTTCACTCTCCCAAACTATATTATTTCTTCTCGCATATGTACTAAATCAAGTACTAGTCCAATACACGCTAAAACCAAGCCGGATATAAATATCCATGTTACATTTTGAGTACCACCGGTTTGAACCTCACCGTAATTCGTGCTGGAATTTGAAGTGTTTTCCAGTTGCTCTTCTGTAATAGTATATGATGCTTCACTTGCTTCTAATGCATTGCTATTACACATACAAATGAATAATGCAAAAATCATCATTATAATAATTTTTTTGCTTACCCTGCCAATTGCTCCCTGCATCGTATCACTCCTTCCTCTGCCTCAAGCAGTATTATGTCATCATTAGAATTCCTGATACAATCCTCATATAGACGTAAAGCAAGCCTATGATTTCCTCTTTCTTCAAAGGCCTTGCATCTGGACACAATATTCGAATATTTCGATAGGTCTTCAGTATCGATGATATCAAATTCTATTAATTCAAGCTGTTCTGCTGTTTGCATTCTGATTTCATCACTCAGCTTGCCTTTATTAATGTCTTCTTTATTAATATCCTCTTTAACATCCCTTACTAATTTCTTAGCACTTCTTTCACGAATTGTGTTGAACGCATAATCCAAAATTCCATACTCAAGAAAAATTACTACGGTTCCTATTACTCCCGCAAAAATAAGTACAAACTGGCTCAAATCCTGCAAGTACATCTCCAAAAGAAGATATAGGAAGATAACAGCAACAGCTGATACAGAAATTATAGGTATGATATTCCTACTCTTACAGTTTTGGTACCATCCGATTAGAACGCACCATAGTACAAGCATGATTCCTAATATCATGCCTAGCCATGTATTACTAAGGGTTATGTCATTGGATAATATACTAAAAGCAAATAGTCCCACTGCAAGAACTACAACTGCCAGCACCAAATACATACCCCTTTCTTCTTTCGTTACAGTTTCATTCACCTCAGTCTTCTCCTTCATACTCAGATGTTCTATCTATGCTTCTTCCTGGCAAAAACAGCTATTAAAATACCTGATATAGCAAATGCAATAAGTAAAAGTACAATAGGTGCCGTATCTCCTGTTTTTGTTCTCGGAGTTGTCGGTTTATCAGGTTCTGTTGGTCTTTCAGGCAATTTATTCTTTATGCTGACTTCTTGTTCATTGTCCTCTTCAGTTAATATAACCTGTTCTCTATCAATAGTAATTGAATAGCCAAAAGTCGAATCCAGTTTGCTTCCATCAGCACCTGTCTCAGCTATGTAATAGTTTCCAAGAGGCAAATCATCGAATATGACTACCTTCGCCGACTCATTTTCAAACTTCAATTCCTTAGTCGCAATTATCTTGGTCATCTCAATATCTTCAAAAAGTGTGAAATAAAATGTATCTTCAACATTAACAAGTTTATTAGATGACGACAATACTGATTTTGTGATTACAATACTTCCGGTAGTCTCATCCGGATTCCATTCACCCTTTGGATTTGAATCTATGTGATAAATCCATTCCTGTGTATCAACACTCATGTATGGTAAGAAAATTAAAAAAGGTTCAACAACTCCATACTCGCCTGCTTCACTTATGTTTATAAGATATACGCCATGATCCAGTTCCTCAAATACAAGCTTCCCGCTATCATCAGTGGACTTAGTATCGTGTGTGGTATCCGGTAAATGGTTTAAGAAAATTTTCGCTGCTTTCTTTTGCTCTTCAGCCACTCTCAGTGTGTCTAAATCAATTCCCGAATCTACAAATGATGCCTCCAAATCAAACGCAATATGATTATCACCGGTTATACTTCCAACCTTGTACAAATCAAATACGACATTCGCATTATTAGTTCCAATATTGTTTAGTGTAACTGTAATACTGCCTTGCTTGCTAGGCTGATATGCCTTTACCTCACTCTGCGAAAAAGTAGCTAGGAGAGCCAGGCACATAATAGCAACAAGTACGCGTCGCCCTAAATTATTAATTTTCATCTCTCATATCCTCCTATGATGTTTTTCTCTTAAATCTTCTATATATGATGCCGGCTATTTGTACTAATATAAATATAACTACTGCCAACGCCGATATTAAAAGCTTTTTCTCTTGTAACAACCACTCCCATATATAGACTCTCTTGCGGATCCGGATAACTTTTCTTTATCATCCATTACATACGGTACTCTGTGGCCTCTAACCATTAATCTATGACTATTAATGCCATACGGAGTGCATGTTAGTAATGTCACTAAGTCCTCTTCCGCTTCTATCTCCAAATCTTGAGTCTCTTGTGGTTCTACAATCTTAATCTGATCCACTTCATACGCTAATACTTCATTTAATATATGGATGTAAAACTCATCACCCTTTTTAAGTTGATCCAAATTAGTAAATAATTCTGCAGAAGGCAGACCCGTGTGTCCGGTTAATACACTATGAGTATTCTCTCCTCCAACAGGAAGCGATGTGCCTTGTAAATGTCCAATACCCTTTTCAAGAATTTCTGTATTTGTTCCATGGTATATAGTTAGAAACTCGTTTATCTTTGGTATTTCTACGGCCCCCATTGCACCGTCACTTGTGATATCCAGCAATGAGGTGTATTCCGTACTCTCTACTTCGCTGCTATTTGTAAATGCATCAATAATAACATTTCCGGTTTCTTTGTATAAACGCTCATTATATTCTATAGCGTCTTCTTTCATGTTTCTTAATTCTTCTTCAGTCTTTTCATCTAGTGATTGTTCAAGACCGGATAATATTTCACCTTCATTAAATCGATTAACAAG
Organism: Suipraeoptans sp.; assembly: GCA_047973235.1. Taxonomy (GTDB): domain Bacteria; phylum Bacillota; class Clostridia; order Lachnospirales; family Lachnospiraceae; genus Aequitasia. The sequence continues at coordinate 5,662 of JBKEBP010000019.1, forward strand.
ATTTGCTATTGAAGGGTAGTTAAGCATAATTAATCCAACTAACATTAACATGTATAAAAAAACAGATGATAATCTAATCTTCATATCCTTGTCTTTTCTTCTTTCTGATTGCTACTATCACTGCTGTGACTACAATCATAGCAATCGGAATTAACAGCCATATTTTTGGCCAACCTTCTTTTTCTTTCTCAGTACTTATTCGTTCTTTTTCTTCTTCAGTATAAGGTACCCTAACACCCCGGACTAAGAGTCTATGGCTATTTATACCATATGGTGTACAAGTTACCAATGTTACAAAATCTTTATCTATATCAATTAACAGATCATCTATTTCATGTGGTTCTACCACTTTAATCTGATCAATTTCATAAGCAAATATCTCACCTACTATATCGATGTAAAAAACATCTCCTTTTTCCAGCAAGTCAAGATTAGTAAATAGCTTCGCAGAAGGCAGACCTGAGTGTGCTGATAACACCGCATGGCTCCCTGTTCCTCCTACAGGTAGTGATGTATTCATCAAATGACCAACACTGGTTTTAAGCGTATCATCATTCGTTCCATGGTATATAGGCAGATATACATCTATATCCGGTATGTCTATATATCCCATCATCCCGTCATTAAAGGGATTTAATAATTCTTCATACTCAGTATTCTGATTATCCAGCCCCTCAATGTTGAAAGGGTCTGTAAGTACAACATTTCCAACCAAATCCTCGTTATATATTCTTGCTTTTTCTAATATCTCTTCTTTTTCTTCTTCTGATAGTACCCCAACTTCATTTTGATACCCACTAATAATTTCGCCTTGCATTTTCTCATTGTAGTAATTACTAAGTGTCGGATATGCAACTAATGCACCTCCCACTAAAAACAAAAGGATAAGGAGAAAACCAGATAATTTATTTAGTAATTCTTTCCCCATATTTCTCCGTTTCTTTTACTTTATATTATTGCGGGAGAGCAACTCTCCCGCATAATAACTGACTATAGAATACTTAGTTCAATCTATATTGTACGTCTTTTTCTTCTTCTGTTTATCAGTACAGCTGCTGCTAACATAATTAGCACACCACCAATTGTGAATACATATGTTCCTATAGATCCTGTCTCAGGCAAATCAAATCCTGATTTATTCGCTACAGTGAATGTTATGATACCACCAACTATAGGGAAGTTGGATGTAAGTGTAGGTGCTGCATTTGTAGATTGTACTCTGTCATATCTTGTAACTTGAGTAGTGCAAGTATCATCTGTATATACTTCACCTTGGAACTTAACATAATCGCCGGTTGAATATCCGCTGCAATCTACTCTAGAAATTTTAACATTTCCTGTTGCTGTATCATATATTCTCGCATAATAGTCGGTACCTGCTGCCGATACAACAAAGTAGTCTCCACTGATTACTACGCCATTTGAATCTTCTTTATATGTTACTGATGTATATGTCTCTGTAGTAGTTGTTGCCTTAATGTTTACAATAATAGCTTCTTTTAACAACGTAAGACCCGTCGCTGTCTTAATTTCCACTATCTGATACTGTCCCGCATCTACACCCATGATATGAATAGTTCCATCTGATGCAGGTTTCATTACTGAAGTTGTACTAGTTGTTGATACTATATATACTCCCGGTGTACCGCTAGTAGCTTCTTCAACCATTACCAAATTACCTTCTGAATCACGAAGTTCAAATTCTACGTCACTAATATCTACTGTATTACCATTTGAATCAGTTCCTACTTTTGTAAACTTGAATTCATATGTGTATACCTTTGGTTCCGGAGAATCAACTCCTACTCTGTCTTCTTCACCCTTTTTAGTTGTTTTAGAATATTCTAATCTAGCCTTGTTAGGGTTATCCTCTGTCCAAATCTTTGCATTTTCATTTAGTACTGCATTGTATTCAATATAAATTGCAGCAAATACTTTATCATCATCTAAAGCTACCATTGGAGATGGATTTGGATCAACAGCTCTAGTAATCATCTGTACTTCAAATGTTGAATAAATAGGGGTTGAAGCTGATCCCCAGTTAAACTTATCTCCAGGTACAACTAGATCATAATGTACGCCATCCTCTAATAATTCATAAACGCCGCTTTGTGTAAGTCCCCAAACTTGAACACTATTTTCGTCGAATGTAAGACCATCTGACAATAAATCACCTATAATATATTCATCAAGATTATCAATTGTTGCAAGAACATCTGCTCTAAGTTGATACTTAACAGTATCACCTATCTGATAATCTTCACCTTGAGATAATCCCGCTTCCGGCTCAGGAACTGTATTTTGCGTTTCATCAATAACGATATCTTTATCAATTTCAACTTCGTTTATCTCATTCTTTGGTACTGCTGTAACATCGTAAATCCAGTCTTCATCATATTCAATTGTATTATAGTCATCATCTATATCTATAGTTACATTAGAAGGAATAGATATAGCGAATGGTTGAACCGGTTTTGTTATAGTTGCAGGCCAAACGGTCTCAACAAATAAGTACAAACCAACTTCTAATTCGTCTACTGTAGTTACACCATCACTGTCAGTAGCTGGCATCTCAATACCGCCGGCATCTGTGATATACTCTATTAGGTCATTAGAAGTATTGTTCTTTAAAACATTGCTGATTGTGCTGGCATAATAATAATCGTTAGATCCAATAGTAAAATCAGGTGAAGCTAATGCAGCAAACTCCGCTATGAAATCACTATCAAGATTAGTATATGCTACTACTACTGTTCCTGCCGGATTCTCTACTTGAGCAACATCGGCTATCTTCAAGTATCTGAAAACTACCCCTGCAATTCGAGTATCCGCCTCATCCTTAAGTGTTTTGACAATTGTTACAGACCCTTCCTCATCCATGTTAATTGTCGGTGCTGCTTTTGCAACACTTGGTACCAATGAAAGTACCATCACCACTGCCATAAAAAGCGCAGAAAAACTGGTTAAAATTCTTTTCTTCATGTTTTTACCTCTTTCTCATATTGTTTTTATATAATGACCTCCACGGGTCGTTATATCAGTTAGATAAAATGACTCGTTTCCTCCTAAGGAAGATGAGACCATATGCTGCTCCTAATAGTAAAAATAGAAGTCCCAATGAATAAAGCTTTAGTATTCCACCACCACCAGATTCAGGCATATCAAAAAGTGAACCGTTTCTTATCACATATGTAAGGCTGTAATAATATATATCTCCGCCGCTTTCGTCTATTCCCGGTATATCCGGTGTGTTGTTTGTTCCGTTTCCGTTATATGGAATCGTAATCTGTATCGGTTCGGCTAATAAAGATAGTCCTTCCTTACCCTTTGTTTCAGTTAACAGATAGTTACCTGTCGGTAGATTGTCAAATATTGCACTTCCATCAGATTGTGTTTCCTTCACAATAGTTAAACCGCCTGATTTCACTGACCAAATACCATCCCCAGCTATTTCTGCTGCCTGCAGAGTAAATTCAACCCCTTCAATATCCTTGCCGTCATCATCTTGTTTCTTGATAATGATTTTACCTTTAAACTTATTTGTAATCGTAATCTGTTGACCACTTGTTATATCTTCGGGGTCACCTACAATGACATCAAATGATGGCTTCTGAGCTTCAGTTATGCCATCTGCATATTTAACTTCGATCTCTGAAACTGTGTATTCAATCTCATTACCATCAGCATCATACTTTTCCAGATTGGTAAACTTACCTGTCCAGTTGTCTGCTTTAGTAAGCACTAATGTTTTCTTGGGTGAGAATGATACAAAATCTCCCGAATCATTTTTATATTTTAGTTCAACAGTTATAGATTCGATTAAATCTGTTCCGGGATCCAATTCTGCATTTGATTCATCAGTCCAGTTTTTCACAACTACTATCTCCACGGATGATTCATTTTCAAAAGTAGGTATTTCATCAATTTCGATATCTGTATCGGCATCATAATATTTCACTGAGTCTATAGCCAGTACACCGGATGTGTTGGTTACAACTATCTTTACTTTATATACCGTTGAATCAATAACTACTCCCGTTCCGGTGTAGGACTTCTCTCTGATATAGTATTCATATGTGCCTTCTGTTGATAGTTTAATAGTGCTTGTATCAAATGAAATGACTCCACCGGTTACAGATGTTTGTGTACTAATAGATGTCTCTAAAAGACCGTAGTCTTCAAAGAGTTCAAACTCAAACAACACTCCACCATAGAATGCACTATTATAATCTTCACCATCCAATGTCTTTCTAGCTTCTATCTCAGGCGTTAGCTCTGTCACATTTTTAAATACCGGTACTCCGCCGGTTACCTCTTGGTCATTTAGATCGTAATACTTAACCGAGTCTATTGAGATTACACCACCTGTATTTACAGCGGTAACTACAACCTTATAAATCGTTGTATCTATTTGTATTCCGTTTCCTGTATACGACATTTCTCGAATATAATATGTCTGTGTACCGGCTGCAGTAAACTTAATACTGCTTGTATTAAACTTGATGACACCGACTGTTACAGTGCCTTGAGTATCAATTACATTCTCATCCACTCCGTCATCCGTATATAATTCAAACCGGAATAGCGCTCCGTCGTAATTACTGCCGTTCAAGGTCTTTCTTGCTTCTATTTCAGGCGTTGCTTCTGACTTATTTGCAAATGTCGGTATTCCTGTGACTAGCTCATTCGTAGTATTGTTATAATATCTGATTGAACTTATAGAAAGCACACCTGCATTATTGACAACAGTCACCTCTACCCTATATATCGTAGTGTCTATTTGAACTCCCGATCCCGAATATACTTTTTCCCTGATATAATAGGTATGGGTGCCTGCCTCCGTTAATTTAATGCTGCTCGTATCAAACGTAACAGTCCCGCCCGAAACACTTGTCTGAGTATCTATTGCCGGTTCTATACCGTTTAAGTCTTTAAGCAACTCAAATTCAAATAAGCTTCCTTCATATAAATTTCCATTTAAAGTTTTAATAGCCGATATCTGAGGTGTAACTACCGTTTTATTTTCAAATTTAACACCGGTTGTAATCTCGATATCTGTTTCAGCATTATAATATTTAGTATCTTCAATGGTTAGTCGGCCATTCGACTTACCAACAGTGACTACAACTCTATAGACCGTTGTATCAATCTGATATCCCGAACCGGAATAAGCCTTCTCCCTGATATAATATGTATACGTTCCCGTTTCAGTAAGTTTAATTGAACTAGTATCAAATGCAAATGTTCCTCCGGTAACGGATGTTTGGGTATCTATTAATACTTCAGTACCTCCATATCCGGTAAACAACTCAAACTCGAACTCTGTTCCGGTATAATTAACACCATTTAGCGTCTTCCCGGCTTCGATTTCAGGTGTCACATCATCACTGTATATATTTGTAAAAACAGCTATACTCCCCGACTCCGGCACAGTACTATCGTCTTTATACAGATTTGAGCTCTCTATATACAGATAATTTGTATATGGCGATGACCCTGCACGTTCTGCAACGGTAACTACTAGAGTATATATCGCTTCGTCATACGTATATCCGTATACTGATTCTTTCTTCTCCGATATAGTGTATGTATATACACCTGCTGCATCATATGTCACCGAACCAAATGAGGCTGTTCCGTTTCCTGTTACGGTGACTTCTTTTCTATTACCTGTAGATCCCTCAGGCATAGGTGTACCGGAATCCTCACCTTCAAGCACGAATGTAAATGTCGCACTCACATCAGGACTTCCTGTAACTTGTTTTCGCACACGTATAGGATTGCTTACTATCATAGGTACTTCAGGCTGATTAATATTCTCAAGTACCAGTGTAAGTTCCTTTTCTCCCGCTTCATAGCTGAAGCTATTCTTCCAACCCGATGTACCGTTCGAGAACAAAATGTCGTTACCCGTAAACTCAAAGTAGTAAATCGTAGTATCCGCTACAAAATCAGTAGGTGTAACAGACTCTATCAGATAATAGTAGCCCTTCTCCGTTATCTCCACTCTGCTGTTCGCATTCTCCGGAGTTATCGTCGCTACAAGACTTGAAGTTCCTGAATATCTACTATTATAATCATCGTACTTCCATATCTGGAACTGACTGCCTGTAAGAGGATTACGGATTTCTTCCGAATACTTCCTTACATCAATGTAGAACTTATCATCATTTACAATTACAGTAGAATAATCATACTCACCTGTTGAGAGACGTACTTCATTAAGATAAGTTCCCGGACTTAATTCTTCTGTCAATAAGTAAAATGTATATACATCATCCTGTTCCATTTGAATGAAAATTAAATCATCAGATGCTCCCAGTGGATTTAAATTCGCATCCAATAGCTTGTCCGGGGTCATTATACTTCCATCATAGCTATCAACAAGCCACGAGTCATAAGGACAGTATGTCCACACCGCCGAACTATCATTTCGATCCGTTATGCTGATAGTTGCCCCGTAAGGACCTGATGGTGATCCGTATGATGAATTTGCTATTTCCACCGTTCCATCCACCCTATAGTTTTCAACAAGATATGACAAAGCTGTAAAATCCGAATCAGATATCGGAGGAGTCATAGAAGACATCCCTGATGCATATACCGAGCCTAAGTAGCAAGCGTATGTTGGTGGCATTCCATTTTCTAATATATTTAAATTTGACACATAACAATTGGTTATTGAGGTGCATGCAGCCATATTTGTACCAAAAGGATCACCACTAATGCCTGCCGCGCTATCATGTGTATGCCCTCTTGATATCGTAAGATTATTAACACTGCATTGATTTATTGTAACGTCTGCATCAACACTTGAACGATAACCTCCTATAATTCCACCTATGTATGCACTTGAATTAGTCCCAATATTGTAAACTGTTAAATTAAGACCGTCAACCGAGCAATTTTCAATAGTTACATTACCTTCAACTGCTGCCACGATTCCAGCCAATTTCATAACTACTTGGCCTGTTGCAGTAGATAATGAACCAATCGATATATTACCACTAACAATACAGTTCTGAATGGTGCTATCACTAATAGTTCCTGCAATTCCTCCTACGTTGCTACCTTTAATAAGGTCTAGGCCACTAAGAGCAAGATTTTTGACTATACTACCCCCCGCTACGTTTTCAAAGAAGCCATTAGCTGAACTAGCATTCTTATTTCTATCGTTAATACCATGGATAGTATATCCATTCCCATCAAATATGCCACCTTCCATAAGGCTAATCCTGGGCCAGGATACGTCATATTCAATGAAGTAATCCGTCATATCAATATTGTTCATCAAGATATACTTATCTGTAACCCAACTATTGTACGCCCCTTCAATCGTTAACGCTTTTATCACCTGTTCTGGTGTGTATATTTCTAAATATCCGTCAGCATTTCTCTTCGTGGAATCTCCAATAAACAGATTCCTACCATACGAGTCAGGTGCCTCAACATCAACTTTAAACAAGGCCTGTTCACCATTGTCAACCTGTATGTGCTTATCATACGATCCACTAATATCGGTTCCGTTAAATTCGGTAACCTCCTTTTTTAGCCCGTCAGTGACAAAAGAATATGTTACTTGAAAACCTTCAAATTTTTCATAAATCACAGCAAACTGTGGTTGTGCAAGTTCATCCGCAAACATCGAAACCTTCTCGATTCCCGTGATAATTGTTCCGACGGAACCAACAGTTAGGGTCTGCGCTACATCAGACGAACCTCTAAGCCAAAATTCCTGCCCGTAAGTAACTTCCGTGATGCGATTCCCCATGCCATCACCCGCATCATATATGCTGGCTGTCCCTGCACGATCTGTTGATACCGTGAATGTTGGAATCTGATCTTTATTAGGGCCGTAATTATTTAGTTCAATAAGTGACTGAGCACTCATCGAATCAATAGTTATCTTGAATGGTCCAATTAAACCGGCATCGTTTGCTTCTCCAGTATATACACCATCAGCTCCTTGAACATAGCCCGCCGGAACTTCAATATCTAATGCATACTTATCACTTATGTCAAGTGCAGTGAATGTTCCGGCTGCATTGTAGAAGTAATTTTGCTCTGCATTTGTAAAGGTCACCTCCGGATCTTCAAAGGCTGAAGGGTCATCCTGATACTGTCTGTACCAAATCAGATTTTGTGTAAGATTATAACCAAGTGATCTACTAAGTGTCTCTGTTGGAAAGCTCTTGTTAGCATAGTCTCTACTAAAAACACCATTAGAACCATAATTAGACTCCATCTCTGTAATTGCATACACAATATCCAAGAGTGCTCCCTGCGAAACACCCATTATATCTGCAATATCTGCAAGCTCTGCATTGGTATATGCATCTGTACGTACATAACTTTCTTTACCAATTCCCATTGTGACTTTTGAGGCACAGAAAGTTCCAATCACATCTGTCGGGTCGTTGTCATTCGTGAGCGAATATGGCGTCGTACTCGTCGAACCACTGTTTCCGGAATACGTATCTCCGGGATCAGCACTAACCGGCATAGGTATTCCCCCAAACAATGCAGTAATCATTATCATGACCAACAATAATCCGACTGGTCTTAAAACCCGTTTTGCTTTATTAGTGTACATTGTTCTTTCCCTTCCGTTGTTTATGTTTAAAGTAATACATTACTTACGTGTCTTTTACTTATCAATAGTATCAAGTTAAAGATATGCTCGCTTGGTATTTTCACGAAACGACTATTTATGTGCATATATTTTTAATGTGCACTTAAAAGCGCAATACGTGCACTTTGTGCACACTGTTGTTATTTACAGATTAGTATAGTGTTACTTGGTATTAACGATTTGTAGGAGGTAATTAGGATAATGAGTACTCGATTGAGCTTAGATGATTTCAACAAACAATTTCAAGAATCTATAGATAACAAAAGAAATGTGACAACACAGAAAAACAGAACAAAGTTAAAAAAATATTTGCCCCTTGTTATAGCCGTTATTGCAATTACAATAGTCATAACTGTAATTGCCGTTTCCCAATTCGGAAATGATGGGTTAACATTACATAAGATAATTAGCAGTGAAGATGAATACTTAGAGCAGTATACTAACGTTATATCTGACAGAGAATACATGGGTATCAATACAACTGTCTATATCTCTGACTCGACAGCTCATTTAGGTCTTGTTAATTCAATAGGAAATAATAGCGCCATAAGCGTAAGAATATATAATAAAGATACTGAAGAAGTGTTATATAACTCCGGAAGCATAATGCCCGGGAGTATAGTGCATCTAGCCACTTTAGATAGCGTGATTGATAATCTTGATAAATTAAATTTGGAATATACTGTTTATGATTTGGAAACGGCTGAACAAAAAGAGTATCAGGCGAATGTGAAGTTTGAGTTTCACGAGGAGGAGCAATAGTTAATTGCTCCTTGATTTTTGTGCAAAACAAAAATAGCATCATTCCGTTTTTTGGTAGATGCTATTCTATAGTTTCACCTAGAGCAATTGCCATCAATAATAAGCGTTCTTCCGTCACGTCTTCGCCCCCATCAATGAACTCTGATATAATCTGCCAGTTTTCATCTGTTTTGGCTGGAGCCATCACACCCGCAATAAAGTCTCTGCTAGATTTCATCATTAATAACGTAGTTAGTAGCTCTTCACCGATGTTCGATAGCTTACTCAGCCTTATTAGCTCTTTTCTTCAAACTGTCTGTGATGCTATATGGTATTGCATTCTTGTTAATAACTATATAATCTCCATAACCATTATTAATTATAGTATAAGTATAATCTCCAATTTTCTATTTTGGTTATTTTCCCATACAAAAAGTACCTACCTCTCGATAGATGCCCTTGTTGTTCTTTTAGTTCTTGCTTATGAAATCTTGCATAAGCTTCGTTAATACCGTTCCATATTTTAAATTGTTTTGGTCGCAAATTTCTTTAAATCTCTTATCTACTTCCAAGTTGACCTTGTAAGACTTCGAGCCTACTCCGGCTTTTGCGTCCCACTTATCTTGGGGTCGTATCTTCTTTTCCATATTTCACCTCACACAGAATGTTTAGAAGTAGGCTTAAATTTGATGCTAATAATGCAATGCCATATAAGACAGTCATTCCGTTCTTAATTGTCATGTAAGCTAACGCCCAGATAACTGGAAGCTGTAATAATATTATAGCTTTTCTCATTTTTGGTTTACCTACTTTCTATGTTTTAATAATGTCATACGTATACGTATTTGTCAATGCTTTTTTGCACGAAGTTTTATTTTGGATATTGTGGTGTCACATCATTGACTAACATACACCTTCTGATAATCGTTCTAAAATGTGGCATGCAACCTCCAATTTTCGTTTGTATTCTGTGAATAAATAGGCTATAATAAGTTCAAACAGGAGGTGAGGCATATGTTACGCCACACAATGGAAGATTTAATTCGGTGGAAAAACAGACCCGATCGCAAGCCGCTGCTTCTTCGAGGTGCACGTCAGGTGGGCAAAACTTGGCTAATGCGAGAGTTTGGACGACTTAACTTTGCTAAGGTTGCATATATCAACTTTGATGATAATGACAGAATGTCAGCGCTTTTCCAGGGAGACCTGAACTCGCAACGACTAATTACAGCTTTGCAAATTGAAGCTGGCATGACTATTACGCCCGAGGATACTCTTCTTATATTCGATGAAATACAAGAAGTGCCACGGGCGCTGACATCATTGAAATACTTCAATGAGAACGCACCGGAATATGCAATCATTGCGGCAGGGTCAATGCTTGGTGTGGCACTTCACCAAGGTACGTCGTTCCCCGTGGGCAAGGTGGAGTTTTCTGACTTATATCCCCTTAGCTTTACGGAATTTCTAGATGCCATTGGCATGGAGCAATACGCACAAATGTTGCGTGCTGATACGCCGGGTTTTCAGATGATGACACCCTTTAAGGGTAAGTACGTCGATGCATTGCGCCAATATTATTATGTAGGTGGGATGCCGGAGGCTGTTAACGCTTTTGCCCAACGTCGAGATTTTGCGGAAGTTCGTCGCATACAGGCAAGGCTTCTTGATGCATATGATCAGGACTTCTCCAAGCATGCCCCTCATGAAACCGTCCCGCGTATTCGTATGCTTTGGAATTCCATACCTGCACAGCTTGCACGAGAAAATCGCAAATTTGTTTACGGACACATTCGAGATGGCGCACGAGCTCGTGAGTACGAGCTAGCCATGCAATGGCTGCTAGACTGTGGGCTTATCCACAAAGTGAACCGTATTACAAAACCGGACATGCCCCTCTTAGCCTATACAGACCAGAGTGCATTCAAGCTCTACATGCTTGATGTAGGGTTACTGGCAGCAAAATCCGACTTGGATTTAAAGGCTATCTTAGAAGGCAACCGCATTTTCGAGGAGTTCAAAGGCGCTCTTACAGAACAGTATGTCATGCAGCAACTTTTATCTGATTGTAAGATCCTGCCTTATTACTGGACTGCCGAGCGTGCAACTGCCGAAGTTGACTTTATTTTACAATCAGAATCAGCAGTAATACCTTTGGAAGTTAAGGCGGAAGAAAACCTGAAAGCAAAAAGCCTCAAACAATATGTCACCAAGTTTGCTCCTAAGTGTGCTGTTCGCTCATCTATGTCCGATTACAGGAAAGAAGATTGGCTTGTCAATTTGCCATTGTGGGCAATTAAAACAGTTCCACGGCTGTTATCTGATTATGAATAGCCTAAACCACCATCGTATTTATAGGATAAAACAAAAATAGCACCCCCACGACTAAATTCGTAAAAGCACCACCTTTGGCAAAGTACGCGATTGGGGGTTCGAACCCCAGACACCCTGATTAAGAGTCAGGTGCTCTACCAGCTGAGCTAATCGCGCTTGTATTCAGTTTTTGTAACGCAAGAAATATTATATAATACCACATACTAAAAATCAAGCTAAATCATGTATTTTTTTTAATTATGCCTCGCCGAATTTACGGTGAGGCATATATCTTATAGTTGCATCTATGGTTTCTTAATAAATACGGAACATATTATACCTATAATCGCTGCCGCTCCCATAAATATAAGAGTTGAGAAATACGATCCACTTGCATCGAAAAGTGCGCCGGATATCGTCCCTGCAAATGATGCAACCAGTAGGCATAAGTTCATTACTGAGAAGTTAACCGGATAATGCTTCTTTCCGTAGAAATCTCCCACATATGCCGAGTTTGTTGGTGGCAGTCCGCCATATGCAAGTCCCATCACTATATAGCCGCCTATCAATAATACAAAGCTGCCCATAGCCATTGCTGCCGTCATCATTATAATGGATATTACCAGTACTACGCTAATAGACCACATGGTTTTTAATCTTCCTTTACCATCATACATTCCACCAAATAAAACACGCCCTACACCACCAAATATAGATATTAAACCTACGACTGTTGATAGTGTCCCGGATGTCACAACACTATTTACTTCAAGTACTATTGGGCTTGCTTGGGCAATAAGTGCAAGTCCTGATGCGCTAAGCAGCGTTGTCCAGATAAAATAAAGCCAGAATGAGTTCTTCTTAACCATTTGAGTAGTCGTCAGTTCTTTTGCTTCCACCGTTGCTCCTTGAGCATTAGAGCCTTTTGTCTTAGTCTTAGCCTTGGCCTTGGCCTGAGCCTGATACTCTTCGATTTCACTTTGAGTGGGTGCCTTTATTAGAAACGAAATCAGAAATATGACCACAAATAAAATCACTCCAAATGCCATAAATGAGTTTCTAAATGCCTCTCCCTCTCCGGTTAAAGCGTGATATACTTTGCCAATTATAAAGCTTCCCATTCCAAATCCCATTAGCAAGATTCCTGAAATGAGACCTAGTTTGTCCGGAAAGTATTTCGTTATTGTAGATACTATTGTATTATACACAAATCCTGATGCCAATCCGGCCATAACTCCATATCCTATATAAAGAAGTGCCAGTGAGTTCATTCTTGCCGTGATAGCAAATCCTGCCAGAAATAGAACTGCTGATATCATTAGCTTTAACTTCACGCTTAACTTTCCTGATAATAATCCTGATACCAATCCCCCGAGGCAAAAGAATGCCATACATATTGTGAAAGTCAGCGAAAGCTGTGCGCTGCTCCAACTATCAAAATGGGCTGCTATAGGACGTGACATAACGCTCCAAGCGTATATTAGTCCTGCAAATAACATACCTATTACTCCCCAGATTACATAAATCCACCTTTTTGTCATGTTTACTCTCTCTTTCTCTTCTCCTAGTATATACTGTCACACTTTAATCCGGTGACGTACACTCTTTACTATAGCGTACTTTAGTAAATTTTGCTATACTAAAGTTGAAGCGAAGGAGGTATAACCTATGAATGAATCTAATGTAACATGTCAGATTGAACACCATGCTACCATGTTTGCCTTACTCTCGAAATATGCTATCACATTAAGAGGTGATGAAGGCAAAGATGCTATATTAAAGGCAATGACTAAATACGGAAATGAACGCGGAGCACGCATGGCTAAAAATGCACTTGCTAATGGTGATCCACTAACTACTACTATGAATCAGGCTTATGGAGAATGGAAACCGGATTACCCAAACCAAATGGATTTCGGAAGAATCCATACACAGCCTACGCTGCAAACATATATCGCCAAGTGTGCATGGTGTGATGCTTGGCACCATCACGACTTAATGGAATTTGGAAAATATTATTGTGTTGATGTAGATAATGCTGTCTATCAAGGATTTAATCCGGATTTCAAATGTACTCCAACTACCGATGCTATGAGCTGGGGCGGGATGCGTTGCGAGTTCGACTGGGGCCGCCCACTGACAGAGGATGATGTTGCACTTCTGGATAAAAAAAAGTCTGAGCTTGGCACTAGTTGCATGAAAGATTTTAATTTCCACACTGCTCATTTATACTATTCAATCAGTAATACCCTTAAAGAGGAACTCGGTGATATTGCTGATGAAATTACTAAAAAAGCAACAAGCGACTATATCGATATGTTCGGTCACGAATACTTCGATGCTTTCAAAGGAAAATATAATGCAAATAAACAAGTCCACTAATAATTGGATAGATGATAATGAGAGTAAATTAATCAAAATATCGGATACGATTTTTAACATTATTAAGCAAGAATTCTCCGACTTCTAAAGTGGTGAGATGAATTGCAGATATCGCCATATCTGTTGCGAAAGGCACTTAGTACTGGAATATAAATTCACGATACATTAGTTCCAAAAAAAATATATAATTCGCAAAAAGAACACTTGTTCCTGCGGTGAAAATATGATATCATATAATCAGTCGATAGAGGAGAGGGGGCTGATTATAATTACGGAAATGGATAAAAATGCACATTCAGTTTTTTTGTTGCACTATCATCTAGTTATGGTAGTGAAGTATCGTCGGAAGGTGATTGATAAGGATATATCTGATAGAGCATAAGAAATATTTCTATACATAGCTCCCAGATATGGAATTACTCTTGAAGAATGGAATCACG
>JBKEBP010000040.1:0-8274 GCA_047973235.1 Suipraeoptans sp.
GAACTAATGCATCGTGAATTTATATTCCAGTACTAAGTGCCTTTCGCAACAGATATGGCGATATCTGCAATTCATCTCACCACTTTAGAAGTCGGAGAATTCTTGCTTAATAATGTTAAAAAAATTATAGCATACTATGGAAATTATCGCAATAATTATTGATTTCTCAAAACTTATGATGTATATATACGAAATTTCGCCTGTGACTCGATAATAATTTGGGGGAATGGATGAAATACAAGAAGAGTGCACTCGGTATGAAACCAAGTGCACTCAACATCTCTAGAGGGGAGGAGAGAGGATAGTTTTTATTCTCTACACACAAAATATCACGTCTATCTTCTTCCCAACTACCCCTTTGGTATTAAAATTACCAATATCTAACATAAACCGTTGCTCTTACAGCGCTTATTTTAACAACTTGTCCGGGTAATGGTGCTTCTATCATCTGGCCTCCGCCTATATAAATAGCAACATGTCCCGGCGTCCAACATATGTCACCCGCTTGTGGTGTTGTAACTATCTGGCCTCCTGACATCTGTGAACCGGATGTCCTTGGTATGCTGATACCGGCTTGGGCATGTGCCCATCGTGTTAGTCCGGAGCAATCCAACTCCACATATGGTGTTGTTCCTCCTAATTTATATGGCGTTCCAAGTTGAGAATATGCTGCAGATACTATAATCTGCGCTTTTGTTGCATTACTGGGTGCAACATACGTCGAGTTATTACTCACAAGCCCACTTGAACTCCCTGTACTTGTCCCACTGTTTGTCGCAGTTGTTTGAGATTCTATTGCTGCCTGCGCTTCTGCCGCAGCCTGTGCTTCTGCTGCCGCTTGTGCTGCTGCCTCTTCAGCTCTCGCATTCTCTGCTGCCGCCGCCGTTGTTGCTATCTGAGAGCTAAGACTGCCTAACTCGCTTTCAGCTGCTGCAAGCAACTCGTTTACCTCATCCTTTTTTTCATCAAAAGCTACTTGTTCTTCTTCAAGCTTTGCTAGATTACCCTCCAACTCCACCTTGAGTTCTGCAACTTGTTGGAGCGTATCATGGTATTCAATTAATTTGTCTCTATCATATTTTTGTACTGTAGAAACATATTCCATGCTTGTAATTAAATCGGTAAAGTTCTCGGATTCAAGAAATATGGATAACAATCCTGCATCTCCACCGGACTCAAATATATATTTTATACGAAGCTTCATATCGCTATACTGTTTATCAGCAATAGCTTTGGCTGCTTCATATTCTTTTTCACTTGTTTTAACAGCTTCATCTGCCTCAAGTATATCTACTTCCAACTGATCCATCTGCTCTAGAAAAGTCGTGTACTGTGACTGATAAACTTTAAGTTCTTGCTCTTTTAATGATTGTTGCTCTTCTAATACCTTCTGCTGTTCCTCCAACTCACTTGATGTTGGATTTGCAGAAACCGGCATTATAACCATACTACTGATTAGCATGGATACGATAATCGAACGAGTAAATCTCTTTCGCATATTATCCACCTTTCACCTGATTTCCCCATATTTTGTATCAATTATAAACTCAAACACAAAATATTGCAAGCAAATTAGAAAATACGTGAATAATTATCGTATTATTAACATTAAGGCTATAATCACTCCTAAAAATATGGCTGCAATAGAAAATCTCGCAAGCCATATTGCCGTCTTACTATAATTGACTTTATCTTGGTCTCTATTATTTTCACCAAGTATTCCTGCAGTATGTAGTAGTTGATTTGCTTTTTCTAAATCATTGTCTGATACAAATATTTCTTCACCAATACTATAACTCTTAATGTACATGTCCATCATCTTACCTTTACCAATAGGCTGTTTATAGGCTCGAATATTATTAGCTTGTAAGATTAACATGACCTGCTCTGCTTGTTCACTACTGTAAGATGATATCAATTCTTTCGGATCCTTAATCGTGTCTTTTACACTTTCACTCATGTTTACCTCATTTTAATCTTTTCATCATATTTCGTACACACTTATTCGTTATTATAAAATTGCTGTTTGGCAAATACAAACTTTAGAGGCTGCATTATGGTGTTCTACGCGTAACACCGAATGCAGCCTCGTCTAATGCCTAAAGCCAAGATTCGTTTTCTTCATCTTCCTTTTTCTTATCGCTTTTGCTTTGTCTTTTATCTATAATCAATGCACACACCGCTGCAACAATCACCATTACAACTACCAAAACTACCAACATGCTATCCAAAGTGCTTACTCCTTTCGCCTTAAACGCTAATTCTAAAAGCTATTATATCAGAAAACTATACATTTATACAAGATAACATTGTATTATAGTTACAAGTGATTAACATTAAGTACCCTTTTGGATACTAAATGTCAGTTCTATATTCCCATGCATTTGATATTGCGCACAGCCAGGATTGCTCAACCAACTAATATGAGTCCTTTAGTGCGGACTTGTCAGCCAGCTTTCTGCCTCATGTGTTGATGCAAAAGTGCGAAACTCATTTCCACGATTAGCTTCAGATAGGAACTCACTTAGTCGTCCCTCTGTTTCGCTAATGTCAATAACTGCTGCTGTCTTAATATTATAGTTTCCGAGCTTCTGTAAAACTAGACCCGCCAAACGAGTTGATAAACGCAGAAAATCATCTGATAGACAATCAAATGGTAGTAGCAGTAAGTTGCTACCACTCTCCGCACAAGCTGCTACTAAATCCACACCGTCTTGCTCTGACATGATCTGGCCCTCTGTCACGGTTACGTATGTGTATCCTTCTTTTTTAATTGATTTGTATTTCATCTTATTTATCACTCCATCCCGCTTACTTACTTCATCTGTAACTACCGACAAGGCTTTATTTTTGACATCTTCAATCCATTCTTTTTCTATTTCATAGGACTTAATAAGTACGTCCTTTGCTAAGTCATTAACCACAGTAGTAAACTCATTATTATCCACTATAGGTTCCCAGTTTTTAACCATATAGAACTGATCATTTACTTCATTCTCATACTGCATAATAATACTCTCCAACTCAGGTTTAGTTAGGTTTCCGGCAAAAATTAATTGCAGTAAAAAAGGTCTTCTTACTTCAGGTGTTTGCGGATATTCAAGCGATAAATCATGCAGTTTCATTTTTCCATGTTCAGTGATTGTATATTCCTTCTTGGTTGGATGTGAATCCTCATGAAGTATCTTGGAAGTAATGAACCCTTCATCCAGTAAACTCGAAAGCGCCTTATATATTTGATTGTTGTTTCCTGACCAATATATTATCGGTGAATTCTGCATAATCTTCTTTATATCATATCCCGTCATTGGATTGATATTAAAAAGTCCTAACATAGCATGTTTTATGTCCATAACATATCTCCTTTCTTTTTTGATATGTTAATAGCAACATATGTTACATGATAACGCAAGCATTATTTAACCTTATTCTAATATCCTACATCCGGGTCCAAATCTATCTCTTTTCCATTTTGTTTAAATCTTTCAATTATTTCCAACTTTCTTTTTTTGTTATCAGTTGTGTTCATTGTTCCAAAAATCCCCTGAACTAACTCATCCAACTTTTCAAATGGAATGGACACTCCCATCTCACTATCTTCCCATTTGCAAAGCATCCTAGTACTCGGACAAAAAGTACTAATATTCATATCTCCACTCTTCATTGGAACAACCGTAAGTTCTGAACAGACGGCCTGCATACCACCCATATCTAACTTGGGTTTGACACCGTAACGATACACATATCCCTGAGATAACCTCATAGCCTGATAGGGATTCACAATGAATATAATAACATCCGGAACTATCGGAAAGTCATTCAAATTACCAACCAAAACTCCATATGCCGTTGTTACATCATGCCTAAAGCTTTGTATAGATTCACGCATCCTTCTTGCACTCGACTTTGAACCATAGAGGTTGTATGAAAAATACTCTTCTCCACTTTCTATTTTACTATTACTATTTTCCAATGCCAATGCCGTAGTCGCACCATCGCATATATGATTTTCCAATGTGGACTTTAACACCTCTCCTTTGCCGGCACGTAGAACCATCTGACAATACGAAGCTTTGCCTTTCATAACCGGTATCTCACACTCGGCAAACTCAGACTTATCAAAAAAAATCTTTACCGCTACCGGATGATATTTTAGGCCTAATCCAATTTCCAGATTATCTGAATCTTCTTTCATTTTATTTCTATCTAAAATTGATTTGTTCATACCGAAATCGATATTTTTATTCTTATATGGCATATTTTTTGTTCCTCCTTTTTTAGAATCCTAATCCGAATACAAAAGTGTTTGTAAGTATTGTACCTAAAAGCATACTTATTAATACCAAACAACATACTGCAAGCGCAATATTCTCGCTCTTCCCATAATTAACATCTTTATAGTAACTTCTTTTAGGCGATGAACAAAATGCTCTTGCCTCCATCGCAATTGCCACTCGTTCTCCTGAACGAATTGCCTGAACCATCATAGGAAACAAGTACGTCGGTAGCTTAAACAAAGCAAAAATCTTGCCTTTTCTTCCCCCAGCTGCCCTTACCTCATGAGCTATCTGCACTTTTTGAAATTCACTGTGAAACATGGGTACATATCTATATGCTACCAAGAAACTGTATCCCGCCTGTGGTGGTACTTTCCAATATTTTATCAGACTTACCGCCAAATCTGATGGTTCCGTTGTCTTGCTAAAGATAAATGCTGCATATGCAAAACCTATCATTCGCAACGAAAGAGATACTGCCAGTACAATATCAGATGTAAGTATACCAAATATTCCGATCGTGAAATCTCCAGTTTGGTTTATTGCTCGTGTAAATACTAGGAAAATGCACAAACAAAATGCTGATAGCACTATTACTTTCATACTTGTTATGAATTTTAAAATGCTGATATCCGCAAATAATATTCCTGATATTATTATAAAAGCCAGCGTTAACATTGGGAAAATAATGTCCTTGCTAAAGGAAACAGGGATGACCAACACAATAAGCATCCATATTTTGCATATAGGATTAATTCTATAAAGTAAATCTCTCATATACATCCTCCTTAGCAGTTAACTGGATATCAATGCCTGTCAAGTCCTTATAATATTCTGAGACGCGAAACCAAAATGGAAATTTGGAATTAGACAACTCTTTACCCTCTTTTATACTATCAAAATACTTTGTTGGTGTGCCATAAAAAATACATTTACCATGATCCATCTTAAGAATTTTAGAACTATATCTATAAACATGCTCTAAATTATGGGTAATCATCAAAATAGTCATTCCTTCTTGATTTAAAGAACTCATCAGTTCCATAAGTTCTTCTTGATTTTGTTCATCTTGACCAAAAGTCGGCTCATCTAAAATTAAAATCTTTTGTTTTCTAGTTAAGACTGATGCCACACTTAATCTCCTCTTTTCGCCTTCACTTAAAGCAAATGGACTCAATTCTCTTTTATCGGTTAGTGAAAATTGTGCTAAGAGTTCTTCTGTTCTTTCTTTAACATCCTCTTCGGACTGCTTCTGCTTCCTCAAACTATATGAAATTTCCTCCTCTACGCTATTGCATATAAATTGCCATTCAGGGTTTTGAAAAGATATACTAGCATAATCCCAACAGCGTTTTCGAAGTTTTCTTATACTATGTCCATATAATGAAACTTCTCCACGGAATTTTTTCTCTATTCCCAAAAGACTATGAACAAAAGTTGTTTTACCTGCACCATTATGTCCCAGAATAGAAACCATTTCACCTTCCATAACCTCTACATTGATGTCACTTAGAATTTCCTTGCCACTTTCTCTATCTGAAAAGGATAGTCCGTCTACAGTAATTGCTTTTTCCTTACTTTCACATTGACACCTTTTATCCGGCATAGAGGCTTCCTTCAATTCCTTAGTTGACAGATATTCAGCCACTTGTAAAGCATCTTCTAAGATATCCTCTTGCTTATCATTTAAATTTCTACAGAAATCCATTGCCGGTGGTATGCATATATCCGAATCATTTTTTATCAGGTACTTTAACCCATCATATGGTTCACCTTCATAAACAACTTCTCCATCTCTTTTTAAAACAATAACGTGATTAACGTTCTTCCACAAATTCTCTAATTGATGTTCTACTATAAGGATTGTTTTATGATATTCTTTTCGAAGTACATTTAACAAATCAAAAAATTCCTTAGCATTATTTGTATCCATATTTGCGGTCGGTTCGTCAAAAATCAAAAATGGGGGATCACATGCCAGTATAGATGCAATAGCAACCTTTTGTTTTTCACCACCTGATAATGTATGAAGAGTCCTATG
Source organism: Suipraeoptans sp. (assembly GCA_047973235.1). Classification (GTDB taxonomy): domain Bacteria; phylum Bacillota; class Clostridia; order Lachnospirales; family Lachnospiraceae; genus Aequitasia. Next base: position 6,319 of record JBKEBP010000040.1, read on the forward strand.
CTTTAAGTCTCTTATGTTCAATAACTTAAGTGCGTCATTTATCCTCTGTTCCATACCATCACGCGAAATATTGATATTTTCCATTCCAAAGGCAACCTCATCAGCAACCGTGTATGTACAAAATTGCGTATCAGGATTTTGGAATACAAATCCCGCTTTCTGTGCCATTTGATTTAGTTCTAAATCAGAAAGCCTTTCTTCACCATGCCTAAAATCCCCGGAAATTTTTCCGGGGATATGAGTAGGAATAATATTCATTAAAGCTGAAATAAGAGTACTCTTTCCTGAACCCGAAGGTCCCAAAAGAAGATTGATTTCATCCTCTTTTATACTTATATTCAATTCTTTTAACGTTGCATCTTTGTCATTTTCATATGTGAATGACAAGTTATATGTCTTATAATCACCTTTATTTATCATTTCCCAAACTTGACCAATCCTGTCTTCTCTAATGCTTTTCCTACCAAATAACATATTACATATGATATTATCCATGCACTTACGCACCTAATTACTAATGTTACTATTAATAGTGGTACTGTTAGTTGTGAAAGACTAAATATTAAGTAATCCCTCGCTGAAACAAAAATTGTTATAAAAACAGCCGTAAATGCAAAACTAATAAAATTGTACTTTTCATACTTTCTGATTGCAAACCCCACTTCCGTTCCTAAGCCTTGTAACAATCCAGCTACAATTATGTGTATTCCATACGGACTTCCCGTCAATATGTTAATCACGGCTGCTATTAATGCTCCAACTACAGCTGCACCAGGTTTACGAATAATATATGCCGGCAATAGTGCTGACAATGCATATAAACCAAAGGTCAAAGAAATGAAGGTTGGTCCCAACAAATTACTCAATGGTGAGTAAGCGCTATCAAGCAATGTAAATACCACTCCTAAAATAGCAGAAATCATTGCTATGACTACCCAATCCCTAACCTTATACTCGCTAATTTTTTTAAACATTGTGTCTACCTCTCTCTCGTCTATTTAGATTACATATTTATTATAGAGCTCAATAACTTCCTTGTCTAATATCATTCGTCTATATATTTATAGATAATATCTATTACACATTGAGTCCAGTACTTATTATCCCACTACTCAAAAATTAAAGTCCCGAAACCCTTGTTAACAAGAATCTCAGGACATTTTCTAACGCCACAGGTCGGAATCGAACCGGCACGGAAGTATTGGAATCAACAAATTCCTATATCGACTTGGAACATTCAAGATTTCAAATATGTAGATATTATGCTTGATAACTCATTTGATACTGCCAGATTTGCAACTTCAGGTAAAGTCAAACTATGAAAATATCTGATTAACATATACACGGAATGCTAAATCAATTTCTCTTTCTTATTCAAAATAGCTTCACATGCTGCACATGCCGGACAATCACAATACTGTGCTCCTTCAGATTTAATCTCCCTGGCGTGTGTTGCTATCCCTTTTGCTTCATTTTCCCCAAATTTACTAATTCCCTGCTCTGAATCACAAAAATCAATCAGCTTATCAATTGGCATGATATCTGCTTCCAATTCCGAAATGAATTTTTTCGTTACATCATTTTCTTCAGCAGTTCCCACTGCACTCAACCAACTTTCCGCCATCTCCCTTGCCTCCGGACAGCAAGATGGTGCACCGATTAAATCCTTCGTCTTTTCAATTACATACTCTTTTACATTTTCGTTCATAAAAAGTCCCTTCTTTCTTTTGATTTACATATATGTCATTACTTTATCAACTACCGATTATCTCTGATTTCATCACTTCCTACAATTTTCATTCTATTATAAGTAACTACCTCTACTATATCACTCCATATCGGCCATGTCACAAATTTTACCAATTTTTTTACAAAATAAAAGCCCCGAAACCCTTGTTAAACAAGAATCTCAGGACATTTTCTAATGCCGCAGGCCGGAATCGAACCGGCACGGGA
>JBKEBP010000184.1:0-11791 GCA_047973235.1 Suipraeoptans sp.
AAAAACTTTTTTTGCAAGTGTTTCGGACAATAAAAAAAGCCTTATTTCAGGCTGTTTCAAGGATTTCAATATGTGATTTACTCCTAAAGATTTATGGTGATAGCTACCAAAGACGGGGATAAAACTCGTATATCAATCATGATTAATTTGACAACACATAAATAATCAAATACAATATAACAAAGAAAATAGGAATGCGGTACGGAACGCGGTGCTATTTCTTATATCACATGATATATTGGGGGAAGTCTTGCGATGAAAGGAGCACATATATGAAACTAAGGCTACGAGAGAGTTTGTCATTTGAAGAGAGGAGGATTGCTGTTCAGACTGCACTCACACTTGGGTTTTGCTCAGAATTTGCAACATTTCCGGTTGCCTCTCTAACAGAAGGTATCGATTTGCCGAAAACCGGTAAGGAGATTCAAGATTTAATGAAGCAATTATTACCAAAGAGCAATGAAGTGGAGGGATATGTAGCATCATCTGATAGTGCACGAGTTATTGAGGACTTTGACTGGAGACGAGAAAGAGGTCTGGAGAGGCTGTTTAGTAAGGGGGAATTTCTAAAGGATAATAACAATGATTTGTTGCCTGATTTATTGAATTTTCATATTGTTTTAAATAATGACTGTAGTACTAGCCAATTGATAGCAGCTTGTAACTTTGCATTCCGCTTCGGAATGGAAGTAACAGCGATTGACAAATGGATATTGAGTGACAGTTATAATTCGGGAAATGCAATAATATTTTCCATATCAAAGTCTTGTGGTATAGACTTAGAAGAAAAGCAGGGATATTCGATAGTAACCGTACGTGGAGATGGTAGTGAGCTGGAAGAATTTTCAGCTGTTTTTTGTGAGAAATTCCCATTGATCACCGGATTTGAGTCATGGACACGTAAGCTTCAGGATATGACTGATAGCTTAGCCTTGCAAAACCTAGACGGACAGTTAGCGTATATTAATGCACTGACAACAGATAGAGAAATTAATTCGTTCGTATCACCTGAGATTAATGAAAGGAAAGTAGAAGTTGAGGAACTTTTTCCTAAGACTAAATTCAAGAATTATAAGTCAATGAAAAAAGTCTATGAAAAAGAATACGATATTGCGTGGGAAGTAGATGAGTTCAGGCAATTACTCGAGAAGTACGTATATCCAATTATAAAAGAGGGTGATAGCGTAGAGATTATCGGTGCGCTAAGCGAGGAACGTGATATAAGAGGCGAGCTGGAAGAAGAGATTAATAATAAATTATCCGGCGTTAATGTACATGAAATTAAATCCAATATTTATTGCGCTTATAAACAAGGATACTCTTGGATAGAGGAAAGTATTTTACCAAAGCTAGAGTCATTTGATGACATCGATTGCATTACCGTGGCATTTAAGGCATTTCTACCGGAGGGAATTACTAAATGGAATGATGAAGACGGTGCAACACCATCTTATAACAATATTAATGAAGAGGATCCTGATAAGTGGTACGATTTGCCAATAAGATATTTGCAGGAACTATATCCTATAGAAGATACTATTATAAGACAACTGGGAATTGGCAGAGAACAAGTAGTGTTTACGGATTACAAAGGTGATAAAGATGTTACCTACATTGTTTCAGCAATAGACAGTCAAGGAAAAGAAATTTTGCGTTCGGAATATAAGGCGATATATTCCGAACGTCCATATTTGAATGATTTTAAAGGATTGGGTAAAGTCCATCCTTCGACAGGTTATTTAGAAGTATTAGTTAACGGAAAGGAAGTGCTCAATCAAAGAATAAAGACTGATGTAGAAGCTATATGGGACATATATCAGGATAGTGTTTTAAGAGACTTAAGAGAATTTGTTGAAGAAAAAGGTGCAATCAGTGCAAAGGAACAACCGTTTTTCTCCAGACTTTTAATCAATGTAGAAGCAAGCGAACCTGACTATTTACTTCCTAGTAGAAATGACATGATCTCTGTTTTAGATGCATTGCATGAGGACATGTATTTTGCTGCTTCAGACTACTTCAAGAACTTCGGACTGGAAACATGTGGAGAGATGCTTGATGAACCGGGGTTAATATTACCTATTATCAATAAAGGTATCGGCAAACCAAAGTTTAGTGTTACGCTTTATGACCAATTAGCAAAGGAGCCGCAGATTATAATAGGTGATAACGACATTTTGCCACATCCTAAGAAGGAAGACATTAGCCTATATATCAGTAAAGTGGATTATTTAAATGAGGAGATGTCAATAACGATAAATTGCAGAGGTGTGGATGAGCAAGTGGCTGAATCATATACAGAGCTTATCGGAAATGGAACGGTACAAAGAGGAGCATGTTTTGGAAATGCCGAACAGATAACAATAGCAACGGAAAATTGCGATTACATGGTACGCACCCCAAGAATGGATACCATAAAAAAGGATTTATGTATAGAAGACATTAATATATATGAACGGGAAGTTATCGGTTATGATCAGTACATTGAAGTTATCGAGCAACTTAAACGAGTTCCGGGAATAGATGTTTATCAAATAGCTGAGTCATATCTGGGAAGAAAGCTGTATGCAGTTGAGTTGCTGCCTAAAAACGATGGTTATGTATCAAGAACTAAACGTATAACTAATCATCCATCCGAGATTATTAATTGCAGACATCATGCAAATGAGGTTTCAAGCACTAATGCAGCATTTTTGCTAATACGTACATTATTAACCAACCCCAAATACGCACAGGTGCAAGAGAAGCTTAACCTCGTCATAGTACCAATGGAGAATGTAGACGGATCAGCTATTCATTATGAGTTGCAAAAGGAGAATCCACATTGGAAATTGCATGTAGCAAGATTTAATGCAGTAGGAAAAGAGTTTTATCATGAGCATTTCAAATACAATACGAAGCATACAGAAGCAATGGGACTTACACGTTTGTTCGAGACATTCGTACCTGATATAATAGTTGATAATCATGGGGTACCGACACATGAATGGGAGCAGCAGTTTGCAGGGTATACATCCCCATCATACAAGGGATTTTGGCTGCCGCGTTCTCTTTTATATGGATATTTTTGGTACGTTAGCGATGAAGAGTACAAAAGCAATTATACAGTTAATAAGGTTATGGAATACGTTATTGCAGATGCTGTCGCAGAAAATGAAGATATGAAAAAATGGAATGAAGATTGGGCAGCTCAATTTGAGAAATATGCTCATAAGTGGATGCCGAAATTGTTCCCTGCTGATTACTATAAAGAGATGATTAATTATTGGATACCGTTTAAGGCGGATATGAATCATAGATATCCTTCAATAAAATTTCCATGGATAACAACGGTAGCTTATACCAGCGAGGTAGCAGATGAAACGGCACAGGGTGATTATTTAAATCTTTGTGCACGGGCGCATGTCACTCATGACATTGCGACCATTGAAATGCTGATAAATGCCGAGTGCGTTTATGAGAATAAATTAGAAATAAAAGAAAACAAAGTTGATATTAGCTATACAAGAAAAAGACCTATAGTTGTACAGCTAAAAGGAAAAAAAGAAGGAGGAATCTAAATGGAATGGATTAAACTACTAGGAATTGTAATTGTAATTTTGGGTTTTGCTCTTAAAAAGGATTCAATTCTAATTATTATGCTTGCAGCAATTGTGACGGCATTAGTGGGAGGATTAGGAGTCCAAGGTTTTTTCGAGACACTTGGAACTAGCTTTGTAGCAAACAGAAGTATGGCCATTTACATTATAATTATGTTAGTAACAGGAACACTTGAGAGAAATGGTTTAAAAGAAGCAGCGGTTAAGCTGATAAGTAAGGTAAAAGGTGCTTCATCAGGAGTAGTAATTGGTGCTTATGGTGTTATGCGTAGTATATTTGCAGCATTTAATGTAAGCTTTGGTGGAGTTGCAGGATTCGTTAGACCTATCATAATGCCAATGGCTATTGGTGCTATTGAAGCAAAGGGAGAAGAGCCAAAAGAGGAGTACGTTGAACAGCTTAAAGGAATGTCATCAGGTATGGAAAATATTTCATGGTTTTTCTGTCAGGTATTGTTCGTAGGTGGAGCAGGAGGATTGCTTGTACAATCAACATTGGAGCCACTGGGATATGAGGTCAATTTGCTTGATTTGGCAGTAGCTGAAATACCGGTAGCAATATTTTGTGTAGTTGTAACAATTATATTCTATTTCTTAAAGGATAAGAGATTGTTTAAGAAGTATTATGGAAAGAAAAAATAAGAGGGAGGAAAAGAGATGTCATTTTTTACAAGTGTAGACGTTACGTTAGGTGAAAAATTATTAGAATGTGTTTATATGGTTATCGGTTTGGTAGCTATTTATGCAGGAGTTAAAAATGCACGAGATAAAGATAATCCGTCACGACTTGGAACGGCAGTTTTTTGGTGTGCTCTTGGTGTAGTACTTACATTCGGACGTTTTATTCCATCAATGGTTAATGGTATTTTGATAGTTGTTATGACTATTCCTGCTATTTTCAAGAAGGTTAAGATAGGAAAAATAAATGCTCCTACAGAAACAGAGTCAAAAGCTAACTTTGAAAAAATAGGAATGAAGGTTTTCTTACCTGCTCTTAGTATGGGAATATTTGCTATTATATTTGCGAAGTTTACGACACTTGGTGCACTTGTCGGTGTTGGATTTGGTGTTTTTATTGCAATAATAATACTAATGCTATTCTCAAGAGAGAACAAGCCGAAAGTTTTCCTTAATGATTCAGAGCGATTATTGTCGACCGTAGGGCCACTTAGTATGCTTCCGATGCTTCTTGCAAGTTTAGGTGCTATATTTACTGCAGCCGGTGTTGGAGAAGTAATAGCCGGTTTCGTAGGCAATATTATTCCGGAAGGAAATGTTACAATTGGTATTATAGTATTTGGAATTGGTATGGCTCTATTTACTATGATTATGGGTAATGCATTTGCTGCTATCACGGTAATGACAGTGGGAATCGGAGCACCATTTGTACTGGCATATGGGGCTAATCCGGTAATTATTGGAATGCTGGCACTTACATGTGGATATTGTGGTACATTGTGTACACCTATGGCTGCGAACTTTAATATTGTTCCGGTAGCTATGTTGGATATGAAAGACCGCTGGGGAGTTATAAAGAACCAGGTAATTCTTGCAGCTATATTCCTCGTATTCCAAATTACCTATATGATAATATTTAGTTAAACTAAACCGAAAAGAGAAAATATGGCACAAAATGTAAGTAATGCAAAAATAGGAGCACAGATAATTATAAGAACATGGCTGCAATTAAAGCCATGGGAAAGACTGCTGATTGTGACTAGCGACCAATATATGAAGGAAGCTAGGTTGCTGAAATACTATGCGGAGAAAAAAAGAGCAAGAGCTGATCTTATGATTGTTGAGAAGAAGGGAAAACAGGTTGGTGTGTTTTTCGATGAGAACGATAAAATATTTGATGGTTATCAAGCTGTAATCGGAGCTGCAGATTACTCAATCGTAACAACGAGAGCAGCTAAAAGAGCCATATCTAAAGGAAATAAATTCTTGTCGCTGCCATTACTAACGAACAATGGACAAACTTTATTAAGTTTTCCGTTTCTTCAGATGGATACTAAGAAAAGTAAGCTTATGGCAACCGTTATAATGAAGTATCTGGATAACGCAACTATTATAAGGGTAAAGACTAATGCCGGAACCGATTTGAAATTTCATAAAAGGGCAAGAAGAGCAGGATTCTTCAATGGGGTAGTCCGAGACGGTAACGGTTTTTCATCAGCAAGTATAGAAGCATATGTTCCGATTGAAGAGACCATGACAGAAGGAATTTTTGTGGTAGATGGATCGTTGGGGTATATCGGGAGAACTGAAATGCCTGTAAAACTTATTATTTCTAATGGTGTCATAAAAGATATTGAAAGTAATGAAGATGGAAAAAGACTTAAAAATTATATAGAAGAATTTGGGGATTCGGGAATGTATGTTGCCTCTGAGTTGGGTATTGGTCTTAATTCACTCGCAAAATGTCTCGGGAATAGTTACATTGAAGATGAGTCGGCATATGGAACATTTCACATAGGGTTTGGCAGAAATATTGCTCTTGGTGGAGTTCATGAAGCTAATGGACATTATGATCTGGTTGCTAAAGAACCGGATATATATGCAGATAATAGAATTATTATGCAAAAAGGCAAGATAATTGTTCCTGAACCACAAGTTTATTAGGAGGTTTTCAAAATGAAAATATTAATTACAGGATTTGACCCATTTGGGGGTGCGGATATTAATCCGGCATATGAAGCAGTAAAACAATTACCGGATACAATAGGTAAAGCAAAGATAGTAAAACTGGAAATACCGACAGTATTTGAAAAGGATGGTATTGTACTTCAAAAGGCAATAGAAGAACAGGAGCCGGATGTAGTTATTTGTGTTGGACAGGCTGGCGGAAGATCAGGTGTATCTGTAGAAAAAGTAGCAATAAACTTAATCGAAGCTAGAATACCTGATAATGATGGGCAGCAGCCATTTGACGTAAAAGTTAAAGAAGACGGTGAGACAGCATATTTTGCGAAATTACCTGTTAAAGCAATGGTTAGTAAAATTAAAGAAGGAGGTATACCTTCTAGTATTTCATACACTGCAGGCACTTATGTATGCAATGATATAATGTATAGACTGCTATACTTATGTGAAACAAAGTATCCGAAAATGCGAGGTGGTTTTATACATGTTCCATATCTACCTGAGCAAGTGGTTAATCTTCCTGATGGAACACCAAGCATGCCGGCTGAAATGATAGCTAAAGCATTGGAACTAGCTTTAGAGGCAGTCGTTGAAAATGAAGACGATATTAACACTGCAATGGGGACTATTATGTAATGAAAGTGATACAAAAGGGCTGATTAAATTCAGCTCTTTTTTGTGCTTGTCCATTAATATCATATAGTGCTAAACTGTATAGTAGTATGATAAGGTTTCAAAAGTATCAGTAATAAGTAGTGTACTAAGCAGTGTACTGTAAAAGGAGAAATATGATAAAAGATAATTGGAAACAAATACTTGATAATATAAATGTAAGGCAGAATTTGAGCAGTATACGACGAGAAATAAAAGATAAAAGTATGCGCAAAGAATTAATAAGTTTAGTGTCAGGAAATGAAGAAAATTTGATTAAGCTTCTAGATAGTGATGATACTAAAACGAGGAAAAATGCAGCACTTCTTATGGGGGATATAGGGGATAACATCTATATGGAACCGTTATTTACAACGTATGAAAATGAAGTTAAACGATTTGTGAAAAGCTCATATCTAAATGCAATGGGAAACCTTGATTATAGTAATTATATAGATGATTTCAAGGAAAAGTTAACCGAGCTACAGAAAGAAGAAATTACTCAGGAGAATAAGAAACACATATCAGAAGAGATGAGTGAGCTATCTAAGCTGATTATATGGGAAGAAGGAACTGCTAAGCATTCATTTATATCCTATAAAAATCCTTTTGAAATTATTTTGATGTGTAACAAGAATCACACAGGAATAGTGAAGGAAGAGCTCAAACAATTATTACCGGAATGCAAAGCGAGAACATTCGGATCAGGTGTTCAGGCTAAGGTTGATAACCTTGGGTGGATACGAGATTTACGTACGTATAGGGAAATCCTTTTTGTAATCCCGGGCGTGGTACCTTGTAAATGTGTAGTTGATAGTTGTGCCGACATGATAGTCAAATCTGACTTGTTAGATTTATTAGCGAAGTGCCATGATGGGCAAGAACCATATTATTTTCGTATAGAACTAAAGACCAAGCGTACATCATCTGAAAAAGCAAAGTTTGTAAAACAATTATCCGGTGAGATAGAAAGGTTGACTAATAGAAGTCTGATTAATACTACAGACAATTATGAACTTGAATTACGTGTGATTGAAACACCAAGTGGAGACTGTAACGTATTGCTAAAGCTTTTTACTCTGGAAGACATTAGATTTTCGTACCGTGACGAAGTTATTCCAAGCAGTATCAAGCCGGTAAACGCAGCGTTATGTGCATCGCTTGCAAAAGATTATTTACTTAAGGATGCACAAGTCCTTGATCCGTTCTGTGGTGTAGGCACAATGCTTATTGAGCGACATAAGGCAGTGCCTGCTAAAACGACTTTCGGAATAGATATAAACGAAGAAGCGATAATAAAAGCCAGAATAAATACCCAGAGGGCAAATCAAATAATACATTATGTTAATCGTGATCTCTTTACATTTAAGCATGATTACCTATTTGATGAAGTATTTACCGACATGCCATTCGCAATGGGAAGAGAAACTCAGGAAAACATACATATTATTTACAAGAGATTCTTTGAATTCGTGCCGGGGCTTTTAAAAAGCGGAGCGAGAGTAATAATATATACTCATGATAGAAGCTATATTAATGAGTTTGCCCCTATTAATGGATTTTACATTGAAAAGATATTTGAAATATCTAAAAAGGAAGAAACGTTTTTAGTTGTGATGAGATACGATTATTAAAAAGAAGCATACTATGTTATGTGAATTTTTACGAAATATATTAGTTCGATAATTATACATTGGAGGTTTCATGAAATATAATTGGAAACGAAATACCATTATCTTTTTAGCGAGCCAGTCCGTAAGCTTATTCGGGTCTTCTACGGTGCAGTTTGCTATTACATCATATATTACAATGCAGACGAAATCAGGAGTTTATGCGACGCTTTCCATTATCTGTGCAATACTTCCCATGTTTTTCTTATCACCATTTGCAGGAGTATGGGCAGATAAGTACAACCGTAAGATGCTTATTGTTCTTGCAGATTTGGGGATTGCACTTTGTACGCTAGGAGTGGCTATTGCGTTTTTGGCAGGGTTTGATTCCATAGCCCTTTTACTGGCAGCACTAATTATAAGAGCTCTGGGCAGTGCGATACAAACACCTGCTGTTAGCGCTATGCTGCCAGATATTGTTCCTGAAGAGCACTTAGGAAGAATAAACGGAATTAACGGAACATTACAGTCTGTATTTACACTGGCATCACCGGTATTAGGGGCAGCTTTGCTCCCAATACTTCCTTTAGGACAGATATTTTTCATTGATATTATAACGGCGATAATTGGGGTTTCAATTTTATTCTTTGCATTCCATTTGCCTAAGAAAGCGAAGGCTCTGGAAGTACAAGACGACTACTTTAAAGAGATGAAGACGGGATTCACATATATTAAGAAGACAAGATTTTTGTTAGAGTATTTTCTGTTTTCAACCATTTTTTATATAATGATGGCCCCTGCAGCTTTTTTGACACCGATTCAAGTAGTTCGAAACTATGGGGATACATACTGGAGACTATCAGCAATAGAGGTAGCGTTTTCTGTAGGAATGATTGTAGGAGGTATCCTTATAACATTTTGGGGAGGCATGAAAAACAAGGTATATTCCATGTTCCTGTCAGTGATGATTATGGGAATATGTACTTTGGGTCTTGGGTTTAGGATGCCTTTTACACTTTACATGATTCTAATGGGGATATTTGGCATAGCCATACCTATTATGAGCACTCCCGCTATGACTTTGCTTCAAAAGAAGGTAGAACCCGCCTATATCGGTAGGGTATTTGGTATTGTTACCATGATAAACACAGCTATGATGCCCCTTGGCATGGTTATTTTTGGTCCAATGGCAGATGTAGTATCAGTAGAAATACTTCTACTGCTTACAGGAGTAATAATAATGATAGCAGCATGTTGTATGATACGAACTAAGGAGCTTGTGAAGGCTGGTGTTTGATTACTGTCTAATGACAATCCATCAAGAAGCTGGTTATAAGAGTAACTGTAAGAATTATATAAGTTGGATAATTACAGCTCTAGAGAAGCAATTATATTATCAAGCCAACGCTTTTATGGAATAGAAAAGTTCGTATATCCTAAGAAATGTGTGAAATTATAATAGTTGTCTGAATAATAACAATATATAATATATATTAGGAAAGTTTAAGAGGAGGACATACTATGGCAGATATAGCAAATGTATATGCAGCATCTAAAGCAAGATATGAAGAAATGAAATATAATAGAGTTGGAAAAAGTGGACTTAAGTTTCCGGCGGTTTCTCTTGGATTATGGCATAATTTTGGGACAAAAGATAACTACGACAACATGAAACAAATGTGCAGAACTGCTTTTGACAATGGGATAACTCAGTTTGACATTGCAAATAATTATGGTCCGGTGTATGGAAGTGCAGAAAGTAATTTTGGCAAAATTTTTAAAGAGGATTTCATACCATATAGAGATGAACTTTTAATTACTACAAAAGCAGGATATGACATGTGGGATGGGCCTTACGGGAATTACGGAAGTCGTAAGTATCTAATGGCGAGTATTGACCAGAGCCTTGGACGAATGGATCTTGATTATGTTGACGTGTTTTATCATCATAGAATGGATAAACAAACGCCACTTGAGGAGACGATGACAGCACTTGTGGATATAGTTAGAAGTGGTAAAGCATTATATGTAGGAGTATCTAATTATGATAAGGAGTACACCAAAGAAGCGATTCGCATGTTAAGTGAAAGACATTGCCCTTTCATTGTAAATCAAAGAAGATACTCAATATTTGACAGAACGATAGAAGATGATGGAGTGAAGAAGCTATGTAAGGAAAAAGGCCTTGGAATCATTGCATTTAGTCCACTTTCTCAAGGAATGCTTACAGATAAATATTTGCATGGAATTCCAAACGATAGTAGGATTGCAAAGGATCCTAGATATATTCAAGCAGGGGAAATAACAACTGAGCGATTGTCGCAAATTAACAGACTTAATGACTTAGCGAAAGAGAGGGGCCAAACCTTGGCACAGATGGCTTTATCATGGGTTTTAAAGGATGATGAAGTGTGTTCTGTTTTAATTGGTGCATCTAAACCGGAGCAAATACTTGAAAATATATCAGTAGCAAATCATGCGGATTTTACAGCTGAGGAAATAAAGAAAATAGAGGATAGCGTAGCATGAGTGAATTAAAAGGGGGCTTTACCCTACCAGGGGAATCAGGATATGAAGAACTTACTTTAAAGATGGCAAGGAAGTGGGGCGCAGACGTTATTCGTGACAGTGATGGAACGGAATTGTCTCCGGAAATAATCGAGTCAGGATATGGAATTTATTCTACGATTTGCATTATAAGAGACCATAATGAGTGGGCGAGCCAAAACAAGAATAAATTGCAGCAGACATTTCTTGCAACACAGCCTATTGTTGCAATAGAGTCTGTACTAAAAGTTGAATTGATGAAAGATTTTTTTAAAGAACAGTTCAAGGTTAATGGTAGCAAAGAATCCATAAGATATTGGCAGGTATATGATAGAACTACACAAGAGGAGGTTGAAAAAAGCAAGTGGAGATATGATGCCTCTAGTGAAACCGTAATAATAGAAGGAATCGAATTATATCACTCATATACAGTAAGCTTTATGACATATCGTATATGGGAAGAAATATCTATGTACAACCATGTGACAAACGATTGGGATAAAGAGCACTTAATGCAGATTGATCCGATTCATATGGCGACACAGGAATATCTGATAGAATGGATGATTAAGTGGTGTGAAACACATCCACATACAACAGTGGTTCGCTTTACATCCCTATTTTACAATTTTTCATGGATATGGGGCAGTAACGATAGAAACAGAAATCTATTTACAGACTGGGGATCATATGATTTTGCTGTAAGTCCAAAAGCACTATCGCAATTTGAAGAGAAGTACGGAT
>JBKEBP010000249.1:0-7235 GCA_047973235.1 Suipraeoptans sp.
AATCATTGTCGCATAGCACTGTGTCACATCAAATTCAGATACAATCTCTTTCCATTTTCATGGCATTCTTCTAGAAAAGTTCTCCATTGTATTTCGCTTAGATTCCTATTCTCAGTTTGGAATTTCTTGCAAACCGTTTCACAAATTGCTTTTGATCCAAACTGAGAGAATTTTTTACTTCCCATTCCATCAGACAAGACCAATACAACTCCATCCTCACTACTTGTACAGATGTAATAATCTTGATTGATATTATGGTAGCTTCCTATACATGATATTCCACCTGTAATCACTATTAACTCCTTCTCAAATTTCTCTTAAAGCTGCAATAATATCCGATGCTTCATATACATTTTTACCTCTCGAACATCGTTGTAAATTGTTGGTTAACGCATCACTTCCTATTGCAACTGAAATAATCTGACTCTTATATTTAGATAAAAAGGCTTCAATCTCAGTGCTTATGCAACCGTCACTCACTAACGCATAGCAATCATCCTCACTACAATCATTAAAAATACTTTTTAATGCAGACAAAGAAAATTCACCACCATAAGATATTTTTACATTCGCAGTTTCTTCCAAGCTTTCCACGTGTTTCCCTATCAGGTATACCTTATACGGAACTTTCTTATTTTGCAGTTCGGAGTTTATTGTGTTAATTACATACTTTACTACTGCTCCTTTGCAATCCTCCGACATGCTGCCTGATGTATCTATTAATATGCTTAATTTTTTTGCCATCTTAACCTACCTCTTCTACATAAAATCATCATCTGAATCATCTGCAGTCTGTGGCATACTAGTAGCAATAGGAGTCTTTACTTTAGCTTTTGGCTCTGTGGTTTTCTCTGGCTGAAGTGTTGTTGTAGTAACTGACATACTCACTGTTTTAAAACAATCAGCCAAATCAGAAGCCTGAGCAGCATAAGATACATTATCAGCATTCTCTGTAAATGTTTCTAATACACCTCTATCAGCCTCATCACCTATTGCAACTGCAAATCTCTGACACTTACTGGATCTACCATCATTAATGAAACACGCTACTGCACTTCTCCAATCGTCATTAGGCTCACCATCAGAGACCAAGATTACAGCTGGGCGATAAATTCTTGATGGAGTCACTCCCTTATCTTCAATCATATCCTTTGCCATTTGTATAGCAGTTCCCATAGGCGTCATTCCATCAGCTTCGAACCTTTCAAAACCTTTTGCTTGAAGTTCTTTAACTGGTGTATATGGTGTATGAAGTTTAATTTCTTTTCCAAAAGTAATAATTGCCACATCAATACTTTGTTCTTTTATTTGAGCGCCTACAAATGTGTCAATCATATCGCAAGTAGCATCATAAAGGCTATCGATTTTTGCCCCCTTCATGCTTCCACTCACATCCAACAACAAAACTACTGGTAATTTTTTTACTTCTGGTGCTTTATAATTATTTGGATTAAATGCCATGTCACTATTCCTCCATTATACGGTTATTTTTATATTAATATCCATTATTACTTTACGAACCTACTACGACATATATTGTCTTCTATCTAATTAAAACATCAATTTTTCCATTGTAGCTGCCATATTCATTCCTGCTCTTCCATCACTTGAAGTTTTTGATACAGTAGCTACGTATCTGTTGTCACCAAAATATGACCACTTATAATGTTTTCCGTCACTAGTAATTTCAAAACCTAGTGCCTCAAGGTCACTCTTGAGAGAACCATTCAATGTTCTATATCCCTTCAACGCTTTTTTTAATGTTTCTTTTCTCTTTTCAGGAAGATGCATAAATTCATTGTTTTCAATAAGATCACTTATCACATGTTCTCTACGACTTCCTTCGTAGCAAGTCTTCAAGTAATCGTCCAATATTTCTAAAACAATTTCTTTTATTTCACCACTATAGAATTCTTTTTCTTCCCCTGATAATAACATTGGAACTTGTCCCTTATCTGCCATCTTCAATCTTAATCCCTGTACCTCAGCAGTTAGCCTTTGTATTTCACCATTTAGCTTGGAATTTGTTGCTTCCATTTTTGTTAATTGATTCCCAAACTCTTCATATAATTGATCATTTTCTTCTTCAACCGACTCTTTGGTTTTTAACAATTCAATATTCTGAAAATGAAGTTGCTCATTTAAGACTCCATCCCATGTATCAATATTCTTACGAATTCTTTGATTAATATAACTGTAAACATCATTACTTATTCTGTTTTCAACCCATTCTTTACTTTGATCTGTATCAAAATAACTAAGCATTCCATTCTTCTTGTTTTTACTCGGATAAAAAATAAATACCTTTCCAAAGTAATCCTTGTTTTCTGCAATATCTACTTTTACATTTTTCTCATAGTTTTCGGGTTCATAAATAACATGCGCTACACCTTGGAGTCTAAATGCCAAATCATCTACATTTAGATTTGATTCCTTGTCAACTAGTCGTGAAATATATACAATCGGCAGCATCATTTTCGTTTTTCGCTGGATTACATTTTCAGTCAAGGTTTCACAATCTATTATATTATAAGCCTTTTGTGATACTAACAAATCCGCATCACTTCCTGCATATCCACCGTATACTATCAGCTTTACAAAATATGGTGGATAAAAAGAAGGTGAAAAATCAGTAGTAAATTCAGTCGTCACTAGTTCCACTGAAACTGATAAGTATTTTCGTTCTACATTCAAAACAAAATCAGTAGTCCAAACGCCATGTTCATCCTCTTTTCTTAATCTTGAAGAAATTATTCCATCTGTTTCCACTTCCTGAAATTCTAAAGATATTTTTTCAGAACTCCATTTCAAATCATTTGATTGTCCATCCCACTCAACACCTTCTATTTTGTCGTATTGGCTTCCTTGATTCCACTTAATAACGGTCTTGATAAATTCTTCTCTAGACAACAAATCACTTGTTGGGAATTTAGTTGTATACATAATCATATTTGCATTCTCCTTTGTTTTTCCAATTGCTAACTAATTTTCCTCTATTGACCATCAGACTTGATTGTTGTTTTTCTCCAATCACGATATTTACCAGTAGTAACACGTCCATCAAATGGTCTCTCTGCATTTTCCGGAATAGCCCATACCTTCCCCAAACGTGAAGCACCGTCTATTTTACCTTCTATGCACAAAATCTGTACTCTACGAATTGAAATCCCCCAACGTTCTGCCATTTCTTTTGCTGTTACGTATCCTTCCATATTCATTCTCCATAAATGCACAAAAAGCACCGCCTGCGCGATGCTAGAGTTCATAAATTGCAACTGTTTACCATTCTACAAGTCTTTTCAAGTTTGCATATTATTTCTATTTGATTTATCATACTTTAATCTTATTCTCAAAAGCGAATTTTGTCAATTATGTTATCCGTTTTTTTCATTGAAATCCTAGGTATATAATACATTTATGTTAACCAAACAAACTCAACTGTTCATACATTACATTTGCTTCACCATATACCAGCTTGAGAAAATTTTCTTTATTTTCCATGCAATACTCTAACATTCCTGCCTGCATCAATCCTATGGCAATTGCTATTGCTTTAGCTTGGCAATTCAAAGATTTTTTGGGATTGAATTCAATATCTGTGAAAGATGAATAAGCTTTAACTTTTTCAAGATACTCCTTGTTCTCATAAAGAGCCTTGATATATGTCCAATTATAGAAAAAATCTTTAGGTTCATTTCCAAACACCTCTCCGTTCAAGGAAAAGCTCACGATTGCTCCTCCTTCCTTTAAGCGAGAGTCTTTTTTCACTTCCCATGGATTCATCTTGTAAATATCTGAAAACGGGCCTGAATTTTCAAATTTTTTACTTCCTTGAAATGCGCATTCAACACATATACGCTCTCCTTCCACATTGAGTGAAAGATTAAACGCACTTAAACTCACACCTATTTCTTTTGTGCTTTTTGTCGATATTTCAAGAATATTCTTTTCTGGGTTTTTCATTGTGAAACTATCATGTAATGACCTAATTGATTTCTGTTTTTGAGAAGTTGCAAAACCAGGAAAATAATCAAATTCAACCTCATTAATTTCATAAAATGGATATTTGTTCTTTGCTATGAACACAGGTCTTGATGCCATTTTTCCCCTCCTTTAATCATTAGTTTTTCATCAGGTCTCAATCCCATTCTTACCTTGCTACTCATTGCCGTCCCAAATAATTCATTCGAGACATACAAATCAGGATATGCCACATTATACTTTTCAAATAAATCTTTAAAAGCTTTCATTGTGTGCTCTCTTTCAAAAGCAATACCACTAATATACTTAGTCGGAATATTCTTGTATATTAATACCTCTGCCTGATCATCTGTCGGACAACACGAAAGCATATTGACAGTGCGTTTTCTATTTCCTAAATCACTTGAAAACATCTTATATAACTGTTGATATTCTCTTCCAATATAAGCACCATGACTTGTTGCTGCATTAACAGGGCAAAATAAAGAGGTTTCTAATTCACAAACTATCGGATCAATGAACAAAATCGCCCATTCACTAACCTCTGGGTTCGCATATTTCTTATTCCGATAATACCATACATTGGGATATTCAATTGATGTTGAAATATAATCCGTTTTTCCATCAAGCCTTTCCGTATCATTTCTAAACAGATTATCTTCATCAATAAAGTCTGTTGCCCACACTCCTTCCTCTCCATATAAAATTGAAATCAAATTATTAATCTGAGTCAGGTGGCATAATCTTTTCACATTTCGAGCCAAGAGAAGTCTTCTGATTTCTTCACTCCTTGTTCTGCCGTTTACATTAACATTGTCATTTACAGAAATCATATAAATACCTCCTATGCTTCTCTGGTAGTGTCAAGTCTGACACCCCGTTTTTCTTTCAAAACCTTTATTTTCAAGGGTTACATCATATTTTTTCACAAAAAAACAATGACCCCCTATTTTTTCGTCAATAATTGAATCGCCAAAACAAAATATTACGAAAGGATGTCATTGTTATGGTTTCAATTATTTACCAATTATTATCAGTTATTCAATACCAGTACAAACAAATCTGCTGGTTATTACTTTTTATAGCTAAATATATTCCTCTGAAGCAGTGGGCTTTTGACGACAGCCATTCTCCTAAGTATCAGAAATTCAAAACCGATATCCTTCCTAAGGTGATTTATTACGAAACCGTTGAATATCAATGGCTTCTGGATTACTACAAGCAGCGCTATGGCAAAGTGCTTAAACCCGTTGCAAGACGTTCTGAATGTGATATCCCTGAATCCTGTAAATGCCCTCGCTGCAATGCCCCTATGCCTTATCTGTATAAGAACAATGGTTCTAAGGGTCAGATCTGCTGTAAAGTCTGCGATGCAAAATTCAGCCCTGAGGAAAACCGCTTCTCTAAACAATACACCCTGAGATGCCCTTACTGCTCCCATGCCCTTGTTCCTAAGAAAGACCGTAAATACTTTACTATCCACAAATGTGTCAATCCAAAATGCTCTTATTATCTACACAACAAATCCAAAGTACCTGATGATGACTTGAAAGATTATAAGAAAAACGAATATAAGCTGCACTACCTCTATCGTGAGTTTACCGTGAACTTCTTTAAAATGAGCCTCGATTCTCTTCCGAAGAATGCCTCATCCCTGAAATTCAGGAAAAACGATGCCCATATCATGTCACTTTGCCTTACTCTTCATGTAAACCTAAGTCTGTCTCTTCGTAAGACTTCACAGGCATTGAAAGACCTCTACGGTATCGATATATCCCATCAGATGGTAGCTAATTATGCCCGGACTGCCGCTGTTGTTATAAAACCCTTTGTCGACCATTATGAATACCCACAAAGTGGTGTAATGGTTGCTGATGAGACATACATCAAGGTTCGTGGAATTAAGGGTTATATCTGGCTCATCATGGATTCAGTGTCCCGTTCCATCATTGGCTATCAAGTTTCAGATAACCGTAGTGTCGGTCCCTGCATCCTAGCAATGCGTATGGCTTTCCGTCACTTAAAGGAACTTCCGAAAATTTTCCGCTTTATTGCTGATGGTTACAGTGCCTACCCCCTCGCCGCCCAACAGTTCTTCCGGGAGTTCGGCGATGCCTTCCAGTTTGTTATAACCCAGGTAATTGGTCTCACCAATGATGATGCAACATCCAAAGAATTCCGTCCCTTCAAGCAGATGATAGAGCGACTGAACCGCACCTTCAAGGCTTCCTATCGTGTAACTTGTGGCTACGACAATTATGACGGCGCTAATTATAATCTGTCTCTCTGGGTTGCTTACTACAACTTCCTGAGACCTCATAAAGTTACTGCTTATAAAAAACCTCTCAACGATGTCGAATTCTTAAAAGGTGCAGACAACATGCCCGGTAAATGGCAGCTTCTAATCTTTCTTGGTCAGCAGACCATCCTGGAACTGCAGAAACAGCAAGCTTCCGGAAATATCTGTTCCTAGATTTCGGAACCAGAGGCACAAGCCCAGCCGCCGGAACTCGTTCCGGTTTACCCTTGATGGCATGGCAAAACAGTGCTAAAATGCTTCGAAATGACGGCGAAACTTAAGGTAATCTCTGTTCCTGAGTTTCCTCGCCGTCGGCAGAGATGCCGGAGCATTGTTTTGTCATGCTGTCAAGGGCGGCGGTAGCAAGCCAAAAAACTATATCTAGCAATTTTCAAGGTTCTAAATGAGCCGATTTTTAGGCTCAGGGTTTTCATACGTTACTTTACACTACCGCTTCTCTTATCAAATAGCTTCTGTTTGGTATTGGAAGAACTGTCAGCATAGACATCCTATTAAAAATGTAAAGTTTTTCACCAAACAACACATATTCGTCACCATCATTACAATAATCATATTTTTTATTCAGCCATTTTTTAAGATAGCCTTTAACCTGGTCTAATCTCACCCCATTACTATATACGCGTGAAATCATACGATCTACAGCCTTCTTTTTCCAACCATTACGTTCCTTTAACGCATTTAAGCATGTTTAGTAATTACGATTTTATCTCCATAAAATTCCATTTTGCCCCTTTCTCTTACATTTTCAGCCTTGCTCAGGCTACACTCTCAAGAACATAACCGCCCATTTTCTTACTAAACACGACGGAATCAACAACTCCCCCATCAAGAGCCTTACGATTAGCAAGATAACAACGAATCTCATTTATATCACGTTGAATAGTTCTTCTATCAACTTCAAATAAACTTGCAACTTCTGGTGTTATTACCGTTT
>JBKEBP010000138.1:0-1685 GCA_047973235.1 Suipraeoptans sp.
GGATTTAATACAGAAAGAAAAGGAAATGCATGAGCTGAAGACAGAGGTTAATGATTCCGGAAACTTAGCTGAATATTCAGTTAAGATAAATGGAATGATGGAGTCAGCACAAAAAACGGCACAAGAGTATATCGATTTAAATAGAAGTTTGAAGGAAAAGAGTCAAAAGGAAGCAGAAGATATTCTGGAAAATGCAGAGAATGAGAGAAAGCGTATAATCGGTGAGGCTAGAGAAGAGGCTAGGCGAGTCCAAAGATTGAATATTAATGTGATACAAAACTTACGAGAAGAAGCGGGAAATATCATAGATAAAATCGTGATTGAGTACAAGAAACATAATTCGCTAGAAAATGAGAATCTGGAAGATGACAACCGATTAGCCATGTAGTATAATACTCACAGTAGAGAGGAGAGATTCTATGAAAGTATTACTATTAAATGGAAGTAGAAGAGAAACCGGTTGTACATATACAGCCCTTTGCGAGGTGGCTACAGCATTGAATGAAGAAGGTATTGATACGGAAGTTATACATGCGATAGATTCAACAAAGGAAGGCATAGATGACTTGGCAATGAAGGTGAAAGAGTCTGACGGTTTTGTCGTTGGATCACCGGTATATTATGCATCTCCAAGTGGAGAAATTATTTCGGTAATGGATAGACTATCCAGACAGTCTAATATAGACATGAAGTACAAGCCGGCAGCTGTAGTTGCATCGGCAAGAAGAGCAGGTACAACAGCGACATTGGACGTACTACTTAAGTATTTTACTATTAATCAAATGCCGATAGTTTCGTCTGATTATTGGACAATGGTACATGGCAATACCCCCGAAGAAGTCAAACAAGATATTGAGGGAATGCAAGTTATGAACCATCTAGGAAAGAATATGGCATGGCTATTAAAGTGTATTGAGGCAGGAAAACAATCAGGAATCAACGTTCCCAAAAATGATGCTAAAGTAAATACGAATTTTATAAGATAGTTTTACTAGACTTTTCCCGCGTATTCGTGTATATTTATTTACGGATATGAATAAGCATGGAGAAGTACCCAAGCGGCTGAAGGGGCTCCCCTGGAAAGGGAGTAGGTCGTTAATAGCGGCGCGAGGGTTCAAATCCCTCCTTCTCCGCTCAGAAACGGTTGTGACCCCAATAAGTTAGACCTTATTGTGCAGTAGTTAGAAACTACTGCACAATTTCTTTCCTTTCTTCTTATACATATTCTATGTATTTGTATATTTTTAATTTTGCTACGCATGCACTTTGTTTTTTGAACGGGAGTAGCTGATAGAAAAGAGTGCTATAGCATAGTATTATATACAGTTCAAAATGTGTATAATATGACTCTAAGTTTTGTGGTTTGTGCTTTAAAAAAGTAGCAGATATTGTGGTAAAAATGAACGTGAAAAAATTAAAAAAAACTTCTCAAATTCTCTTGACAGTTGCTAAGTGGAAATGATACTATAGTTAGGCTGACCCGTGAGGGAAGGCAACGAGTCACAATACTAAGTTCGAAAGAACCTCACAAAGTATTGATGACATGTATCGCACGTAACCGACCAAAGAACGGTCGCTAAGTGCTCATAACGAACCTTGATAATTAAATAATGAACAACAACCTTGAAATTTCAAATAGTGTTGTAGCGAAGGAGTCTATGAATGTAGATGATAATCGCAACAAG
>JBKEBP010000239.1:0-34803 GCA_047973235.1 Suipraeoptans sp.
CGAGCAAGGTATGAAAAATGTAGAGGTAATATTCCATGATTATAGTAGTGACTATGTTTCCGTTTCTATCAATAGAGTAGAGAAGCTGTTGATATCAAAAGACAGTTTGGAAAACTTAAAGAAAGGTTTTGCAAGTCAGTGGTAAGAAGTAAGAAATTTCTAGTATTTTGACATTTTATTAAATTTTATATGAAATTAAAGCATGATATCATTTCCATAACAAAAAAAGATGGAGGGAAACATATGAAGACAAGAGTAATGGCTTTTTTAATGGTTTCGGTAATGAGTTTATCATTATTAGTAGGATGTGGTGGTAGTTCCGGTTCATCAGGCGATGATTCGGATGCAGACACGAGTCAAACTACAGGTGGAGATAATGAGATTATCTTCTGGAATATCGGAACTGAAGAAGTAGATAAGGCGATTTATGACATGGCAATTGAAAAGTACCATGAGACAACGGATTCGGAGTATAAAATAACAAGTGTGCCGGTTCAAAACGATACATACAAGGAGAAGCTTATTGTTGCTATGAGCTCAGGGGAATGCCCGGATATGTATACTAGTTGGTCAGGTGGACCTATGAATGAGTATATTGAGTCAGGATTTGCTCAACCTATTACGGAACTATTTAATGATAGCGAGTTACCGGATAGACTGATGGAGGCCTCTGTAGCACAGGCTAGCTATAATGGCGAAATATATGCAGTTCCCTTTATGAATGTTTCATTATCCGGAATATTCTACAACAAAGAAATGTTTGAAGAATATGGGTTAAGTGTACCTGAGACAGTAGAAGAGTTAGAGGTGGTTTGTGATACATTTGTGGAAAATGGAATTACTCCATTTGCACTTGCAAATAGTGCAAAATGGACAGGATCAATGTATTTCATGAATCTCGCTGCAAGATATGGTGGATTGGAGCCATTCAATGCAGCTGTTGACGGAAGTGGAAGCTTCGAGGATGAAAGCTTTATATATGCAGGTAATAAAATAATCGAGTGGACCGAAAATGGATATTTTCCTGAAGGAGTAAACTCACTAAGTGAAGATGATGGCCAAGCTCGTCAGATGTTATACCAGGAAACAGCAGCTATGGATTTAATCGGATCATGGTATACAGGTCTTCTTAAACAAGACAGTGAAGAATTTTACGAGAAAGTAGGCTGGTTCGCTTTTCCTGAGATAGAAGGGTCCGATGCTGATGCTTCAATTATGATTGGAACCATCGGTGACAATTTCATATCGTTCAATTGTACAGATGATAAACTGGCAGCTGCATTTGAATGTGCAACTATGTTTTCAGAAGAATCAGTAGTTGATTTTATGGTTGAGAGTGGAAAAATACCACCTGTTCAAGGCGTAGAGGAGAAGCTTACATATCCAATTGCGCAGGATATTATAACTGCTGCAAATGAGGCTTCATCAACTCAGCTTTGGTATGATCAATACCTGCCACCTTCAGTAGCACAGGCACATTTAGATACTTCACAAGAACTTTTCGGGTTAACGATGTCTTCAGAAGATGCAGCCAAGAAATTCCAGGAAGCTATGCAGGAATACTTGGATGAGCAAGCTAATTGAATGTAAAGGCATAAATTGGTAATCCCGGGAGTGATTCCCGGGATTATTTATTATCAAAATTCGTCTCATGGAGGAAGCAAAACATGAAGAATAGCCAACTAACATTAGGAAAGAAAAGACAGAAAGAAACGATACGTGCCTCGATCGTTTTCTTACTGCCGATAGCAATTCTAATGGTGATTTTTATATTTTATCCGATTGTAGATACATTCATAACAAGTCTCTATAAGTGGAATGGGATATCTCCGGACAAAACGTTCATTGGGATTGATAACTGGTTAAAACTATTTCGAGATACTAGTTTTTGGACAGCTTTTAAAAATAATATTATAGTAATGATCTTATCAATATGTATACAGATACCTATAGGTCTCGCCCTTGCTACATTTATCGATTTTGGCGGACGAAAGATGTCTATCTTCAAGGTATTATGGTTTATCCCATTACTAATGTCTTCAGTAGCAATCGGTTTCCTATTTTCATATGCACTTGCTACTAATGGTGGGATTATTAGTACAATTTCTGAGGTTTTCGGAGGTGGAAAGATTGACTTATTAGGAAATCCTAATACTGCTTTGTATACAGTAATAGGTGTAATAGCATGGCAGTTTACGCCTTTTTATATGGTTTATTGTATGGCAGCGTATACGAATATTTCCACAGATGTTTATGAAGCATCGATAATAGATGGAGCTACAAAGGGACAGTATTTTTGGAAGGTTGCATTACCACTTTTAAAACCATCTATCAAAAGTGCGGCGATACTGTCTATGGTAGGATCTCTTAAGTACTTTGATTTGGTCTATGTTATGACAGGGGGTGGCCCGGGAACATCTACTGAGTTAATGGCAACATATATGTATAAGCAATCATTTGTTAAGTTTAATATGGGATATGGCTCAGCAGTAGCGGGCGGGATGTTTATTCTTATTTCAATAGTATCTCTGCTAACTATGCGAGTTTTAAGAGGAAAAAAGGAGGTGTAGCGGGTTGACAGGGAAAAATAGTAAGTTAAAGAAACGTATCAGTTGGTCTGCTGCATGGATACTTGGAATTGTATGGACGGTAATAGCTATAATACCATTTGTGTTCATGGTACTCAACTCGTTTAAAGAGAAATTTGAAATGTTGGTTAAAGGTATTTTTACACTACCGGAGAGCCTGAATTTTGATAACTATAGTGCCGTATTACAAGGCGGATTTTTCAAGTACTTATCTAATAGTGTAATTGTACTTGCAATATCGTTAGGTCTTTTACTATTCATATCAGCTTGTGCATCTTATCCACTTTCACGTTTCAAATTCAAATTATCTAAGCCAATATATTCAGTTATAGTGGCATGCATGTCAATACCGATTCATATTACCTTAATTCCGATATTTAGGATGTCAAATAATTTGGGAATATATGATTCTATATGGGCTTTAATCGGTCCATATGTTGCAACAGCAATACCTATATCAGTATTTATATTAACAAGTTTTATGAAGGAAATTCCGGTTGAAATAGAAGAAGCCGCAATGATAGATGGCTGCAATAAGTATCAAATGTTTTTTAGAGTGATTTTTCCACTATCTAAACCGGGTCTTGCGACCTTAGCTATATATAATGGAGTAAACATGTGGAATGAGTTTAGTTTTGCCTATACACTGACACAGTCTGCAGAGAGTAGAACGCTTCCATTGGCTGTTTGGGAATTTCAAGGTCAGTATTCAATGAATACACCAATGATTATGGCTGTATTAACATTAACAGTAATTCCTATGATTATTTTGTTTATTTTTATGCAAGATAAACTTGTAAAGGGGATGACTGCAGGAGCAGTCAAGGGCTAAATAAGTTATGTAGTACAAGACATTTATTAAATAAAATTAATTAGATTAAGGAGGAATTGTAAAATGGCGAGAGAATATCATGTATCCGGAAGTGTACTTATAAAAGGGGACGGCTCAAAAGAAAGTCCTTTTAAAACAATAAATGAAGCAGCTAAAATTGCAAAGTCGGGAGATATAGTTACAGTTCATGAAGGTGTCTACAGAGAATGCGTAGAGCCATACAATGGTGGAAGTAGTGATTCGATGAGAATTACTTATAAGTCAGCTAAAGGCGAAAAAGCTGTAATAAAAGGGTCTGAGATTATTGATAGCTGGGTTATGTTAGAAGGTAACGTATGGAAGGTAGATATAGATAATAAGATTTTTGGAAAATACAATCCATTTCAGAAGGAGCTATTTGGTGACTGGTTTATAGATCCACTGGATTACCGTGTACATACAGGAGATGTATACTTAAATGGTCAGTCACTATATGAAGCGAAATCATTAGAAGCTATTAAAAATCCGATTAAGAGAACTGAAGGATTTAGTCCGGTTTGGACTGGTAAAAAAGAAGCAATACAAGATCCGGAAGCGACACTATATCAGTGGTTTGCAGAAGTTAAAGAAGAGTCGACGACTATTTATGCAAATTTCCAAGAAGCAAATCCAAATGAAGAGACAGTAGAAATAAATGTTCGTATGTCTTGTTTCTATCCGGATAGAACAGGAATAAATTATATTACTGTAAGTGGATTTGAAATGTGTCAAGCCGCATCGCCATGGGCACCGCCAACCGGTAATCAGCCCGGGCTTATAGGGCCAAATTGGAGTAAAGGATGGATTATAGAAGATAATATCATTCATGATGCAAAATGTAGTGCTATTAGTATTGGAAAAGAAGCTTCAACAGGTGATAATGACTGTACAAAAGGACAAAGAAAGCCCGGATACCAATATCAAATGGAAGCAGTTTTTAAGGCGCTTAATATCGGGTGGAGTAAAGAAACTATAGGCTCACATATTATTAGAAATAATGTGATTTATGATTGTGGTCAGAATGCAATAGTGGGGCATTTAGGGTGTGCGTTTAGTGAAATTTACAATAATCATATATACAGAATTGCAACTAAACATGAATATTACGGATATGAAATAGCAGGTATTAAATTACATGCGGCTATAGACGTGCATATTCATGACAATAATATTCACAATACAACTCTTGGAATCTGGCTCGATTGGCAGGCACAAGGTGCCAGAGTGAGCAAAAATTTATTCTATGAAAACGACCGAGATTTGTTCATAGAAGTTACACATGGTCCTCATCTAGTGGATAACAACATTTTTGCTTCAGAGTATTTTTACGACAATATTGCATGGGGAGGTGCGCATGTCAACAACTTGATTTGTGGGACTATGCGAAGGGAGCCGGTACTTAACAGGGCAACACCTTATCACTATCCACATAGCACAAAACCTATGGGAACTACATTCGTATATGGAGGTGACGATCGTTGGTATCAGAATATTTTTATTGGCGGCGCTAAAGAGTATACACACCAGGCAGTAAGTGGAACGTCTGATTACAATGATTGTCCGTCATCTTATAAAGAATATAAGGATCTGATTGGTAAGGCTGAAGGTGACTTGGAAAGCTTCGAACCGGTTAAGGACGCTGTGTATATGGGAGACAATGCCTATCTAAATGGTGCCATGAAATACAAGTATGATAAAAGTCTTGTCAGCTCATTTAATCCGAACGTGAAAATTGTGACTGAAGGCAAGAAGACATATTTAGAAGTGACTATCGATAAGGAACTATTTAACTGTAAAGGGAAAACTATTGCAACAGAGGATTTAGGAGAGGTTAGAATTGTAGAACAAGCATTTGAAAATCCGGATGGAAGTAGACTGGTATTGGACAGCGACTATAATGGTACAATAAGAAATGAATATGATATAATAGGACCATTGGTTGAGTTGAAAGAAGGAGAAAATAAGATACTTATCTGGGAAGATTAAATAACGGTTGAAATAAATATTAAATGGCATTATATTATCCATAGTATATTAAAATAGCGAAGTATAGTATGAAAAGAGGGAAATATAATGACATATGAAGAAGTATTAGAAGAAGCTAGGAAAAATATAGGACCATACTGTAAAGCCTGTCCGGTCTGTGACGGAAGAGCTTGCAAGAATAAAATTCCGGGACCGGGAGCCAAGGGTCAAGGTGTTGGAGCAATAAGGAACTACAATGCATGGCATGACCTGACACTTAACATGGATACTATTACTGAGAATAAGCCGGTTATTACAGAATTTGATCTTTTTGGACATACCTTTAAAATACCGGTTTTTGCAGCACCTATAGGTGCCATGAAGATGCACTACGGCGAGAAGTATACAGATATGGAATACAATGATATACTTATACCGGCTTGCAAAGGTGCAGGGATAGCTGCATTCACGGGAGATGGTGTTGCCCCTGAGGTTATGAAAGGGGCAACAGATGCAATTAAGACTAACGAAGGATATGGTGTTCCAACTGTGAAACCATGGGACAAAGAAACTCTTTTGGGTAAGCTAAATCAGATTAAAGACTCTGACTCTATGGCAGTAGCCATGGATATAGATAGTGCCGGATTACCATTTTTGAAAAATTTAACACCACCTGCAGGGTGCAAGTCCGTGGATGAGTTAAAAGAAATAGTCGGCAGCATAGATAAACCGTTTATTATAAAAGGAATTATGACTGCTAAAGGAGCTATGAAGGCTAGAGATGCCGGTGCTAAGGCAATAGTTGTTTCCAATCATGGTGGCAGAGTGCTGGATGGATGTCCCGCAACGGCGGAGGTGCTTGCCGATATAAAGAAGGCAGTTGGTGATTCTATGAAGATACTTGTGGATGGAGGCATTCGCTCAGGTCAGGATATCTTTAAGGCTTTGGCAATCGGAGCTGATGGCGTGCTTATCGGAAGACCATTTGTAACTGCAATATATGGTGCAGGAGCAGAAGGTGCCAAAGTTTTAGTTGATAAATTATGCAGCGAACTAAGTGATACCATGATGATGTGTGGAGCTCACTCTTTAGATGAAATCAACGCTGATATGATTACTTATATACGCTGAGGTGTATTGGGAAAAGGAAATAGTATGGGATGAAAGAAAAACTACTTTTTTTAAGAAAAAAAGCACTGGTAAATGATCAAAAAAGTGAGACATATAAACAACGAACAATAGAGTTATACAATAAGGCCAAAGACTATAAACTGAATTTGATTAAGCAAGTTTACTATACTATGGCCTTTTTTGTGTACTTGTCTTTTACAGAAATCATAATTGATATTGAGAAAGACCAAAGAAAAAGTGCAATGGCGAAAATATTGAATTGTAGTAAGAGTGAAGTGGCAGGTGATATTAATGATTTTCTTAAGGCTAGAGGAAAAGTTAAGTATTATGCAGGTGACTTTACATATAATGCAGTTTTTCATAAGAAAGACATGCGAAAGCTAGAAATAATTCTAGGCGATTTGGATGTGATGGCATTAGATGATCTAAATATTTTGAAAAATATTCGCTTTGTCGGAGGAAAGCTTATTGCATCAGAGTAAAAATGCCATCAGGTTGTGTTTCTTTCGTTTTTGACATATAATTAAAAGTACGTTAAAAAGTGGATTCAAACAGGAGAAGTATGGAATTTAAGGGGTGAAGTATGGAACTTAGACAGCTGGAGTATTATTGTATGGTATGCCGATTAAAAAGCTATACAAAGGCAGCAATTGAGCTACATGTATCTCAGCCAACACTTACAATCTCAATAAAAAAATTAGAGGATGAGCTGGGGGTAAAGTGTCTTGAACGTGACAATAAAAAACTGATACTGACAAAAGAAGGACAAATCTTCTTTGCTGAGGCTAAGAAGCTGCTTCTTGATGCAGATCACTTGATCCAGTTGATGAGTGACTATTCAATCGCCCACACAAAAAGGCTTCGTGTTGCATTCCCTTCTACGATAGGCTCCAGATTGTGGAAACTGCTTCTTGTGGATTTTAATGAAACATTTCCTGATATTGAACTCAGTATTACAGACAGCGGAACCATTGAGATTTTAAAAGCATTAGAATTAGGGGAAGTAGAAGTTGGATTTGGCGTGGTTGACGTCAATGAAAACCCAAACATTGAAAGTCATATCCTGTTTGAGAATGAGCTGATGGTCATTCTCCATAAAAACCACCCACTCACGCAAGAAGACCGCCCTTCACTGGAAGATTTAGTGAACGAGCATATCGTGATGTACCGGCAGAATACAACGTTTACAGAAAAACTCTTCCAAAAGGCATTAAAAGAAAAGGGATTGGAAGCACATCCGCGGCATGTAAGAGAACAAGCAACTGTATTCGATATTGTCTCCCAGGGCCTGGGTATTTCATTTACCTTAGATGGGTCAAGAAGTATCCTTCGTCAAAGCAGAGATATCGTGGTAAGACCTCTAGCTGATCCAATACACTTCCAAACAGGCACATTTTGGAGGAAGGATAAATATTTGTCTGCAAGTGCAAGGAAACTGATTGAATTTTTAGATGAGAAGTTATAATTATACTGTATGTTGGGGGCTATCGCTTTAGAGATTGAAAAATCTCGAAGCGACAGCCCCTTTCTTATGCCCTTTTTTCTATAAATCTGTTTTATAGCATTATAAAATCAGACAATTGTACAAATAGTAAGTCAATATGCTATCCTTAACTTGCAAAGAAACATGACATGTCAGTAACACATCTACTAAGAAGCAATAGCTTCACGTAAAAAAAGGAGGAAAGAATGAATTCAGCAGTAATCGCACTTATCATTCTTGGAATAATTACAATAATCCTTGTAAAAGAACTGCTTCCAATCGGTACCGTAGGCTTAGGTCTGCTCGTTATAATGGTACTGACTAAAATACTGGATGCGCCGACAGCATTGTCATATCTTGGAAATGCAACGGTTATTCAGGTAGCCTGTGCGTATACCATAAGTGCCGCAATACTGGAAGTCGGTATTGCAGACCGAATTGGAGTACTGGTTAAAAATATTAGCTCAAAACAGAAAGATTCGGAGCGCATAGTACTTTTACTTATTATTGCTACAACGGTACTAGTCGGTCTGATTCTGCCAAGGTTTGCAACAACAGCAGCGCTTATGCCTATCATGATCTCGGTCGCAAGAATTACAAAGGTTAGTCGCTCTAAGATTCTCATGCTGCTGGCATTAACAGTTAATTTTGGAGGTGCCAATACATTGATGTCCACACCACCTAACTTGCTTGCAAATGGTGTTTTAGCGGACAGCGGTCATGAAATATTTTCTTATTTTGAATTTGCATGGATTGGAATACCAATTGCAATTGGCGGAGCAATCTTTATCATTCTATTTGAAAAGAAACTGTTGCCGACAAGAATAAAAGAAGATGAAAATTATAGTGCAGATAACAGCAGTGATGCACGCACGGTACCTAAATACAAAGTCTGTATTACCCTGGTTGCCTTTGCCGTATTTATCTTAGGTATTATGTTTAGCAAGCAAACCGGAATCGGTGGGGAAGTGACTGCAATCTTAGCTGTATTTATTCTGATGGCAGGCCGTGTCTTAACTGAAAAAAAAGCATTTAATGCAGTAAGCTGGTCAACCGTTTTCTTCATTGCAGGAATTTTGGCAATGGGAAAAGGAATGGAGACCTCCGGTGCTAGCACATTGATAGCAGATGCAGTGTGCAGGGTCCTGGGAGAATCTCCGAGTCCATATCTGATTACGGCCGTACTCTTTATCGCTGCGGCAATCATGACGCAGGTGATGAGCAACACCGGAGCTGCGGGTCTTCTTTTCCCGATTGGACTTTCTATTGCAGCAGCTATAGGCGCAGATCCAAGAGCCGTTATTATGGCGATTGTCGTGGGCTGCGGAAGCTCTTTTATGACACCTATCGCAACACCGTCCAATACTATGGTAATGGAACCGGGTGATTTGAAATTTAAGGATTTTCTAAAAACAGGAACCCCGCTTATGGTGATTACATTCATATTAAGCATGATTATACTGCCACTCAAATGGCCATTCTACTAATAGAACACACAAAAAACGGAGGAAAAACTATGGCATCATTCGTAATCGATTCAAAACTATTTAAAGATCAGTATGGAACAAAAGAAATGAGAGAGGTATTCTCAGATGAGATGTTAATGCAGAAGTGGTTGGACACCTGGACTGCACTTGCACAGTCGGAAGCAGATTTAGGTGTAATCCCGCAGAGCGCAGCTACAGAGATAAAAGAAAAGGCAAAATGGGAGAACATTGATTTTGATGAGGTACGAGAAGGTTTCCTTAAAACATCTCATCCATTAATGCCGCAGATTCGATGCTTTGAAAAGGCTTGTTCGAAGGAATCAGGTGGATATATTCACTGGGGAGCAACGACACAGGACATTATGGATACGGCTGTAGTTCTTCAGATGAAGGATGCACATGCAATCTTGGTTAAACAGGTACAGGAATTACTTGATTTATGCTTGGATAAAGCGAAGAAGTATCAGAATCTGACAATGGCAGGACGAACCCATGGGCAGCACGCACTGCCGATTACCTTGGGGTATAAAATTGCAATCTGGGCAGATGAGTTTGGACGTCATTTGGAGCGATTGGAAACAGGGAAGCATCGTTATCTTGTTGGTCAGCTGGCAGGAGCCGCAGGAACGCTCGCATCCTTAGGAGACGATGGAATTAAGGTTCAGAAAGGCATGTGTGAACTCCTTGGTCTGGAAGTTCCGGTAACGACGTGGCATGTAGCGAGGGATGGCTTTGCGGAATTTTCCTCTGTGGTTTCCATGATTGCAGGAACTGTCGGAAAGATTGCAAATGAATTTATTAATCTGGAGAGAACCGAGATTGCAGAAATAGAAGAAAGTTTCGCCATGGGTAAAGTAGGTTCCAGTACAATGCCCCATAAAAGAAATCCCATGGTCTGCGAAAATATTGTGGCTACTGTAAGGATCGTACAGGCAAATGCTGCCCTTTCCTTTGGAGCTATGATTCAGGAACATGAGAGAGATATGACGTTCTGGCAGACTGAGTGGAGCTACATACCGCAGATATGTATTATGCTGGACGGTGCCATCGACATGATGAAAGTTATACTGAATGCAATGATTGTTCATGAAGATAAGATAAGCGAGAATCTGTTTATGACGAAGGGTCTGATTGTATCAGAACGTATTATGCTGGTGCTGGGAAGATATCTCGGAAGACAGGATGCGCATGAAGTTATTTACGAAGGCTCTATGAAGGCTTTTGAGCAGAACATGCCTTTGGTGGATATTTTGCTGGAAGACGAGCGGGTCACCTCTAAGATTGAAGAAGATGTAATCAGAGATACGATAAATCCAATGAACTATGTTGGTGCATGTGCAGAATTTGTAGACAGAGCAGTGGAAAAATGGGGGACGAAGTAAGATGGACTTTGCAAAAGCAGCACTAAAACAACATAAAGCATATGGTGGTAAATTTTCGGTTTCTTGTAAGATGCCCCTTGCAAATGCAGAAGATTTGGCGATTGCATATACGCCGGGTGTAGCTGCCCCCTGTCTCGCAATTAAAGAGGACAGACAAAAAGCCTATACGTATACAGCAAAGAAAAATATGATTGCGGTCGTAACGGATGGAAGCGCAGTCCTCGGACTGGGAGATATAGGCCCCGAGGCCGGGATGCCCGTAATGGAAGGAAAAGCCGTGCTTTTTAAAGCCTTTGCAGATGTGGACGCCGTGCCAATCTGTATCGATACAAAAGATCCGGAAGAAATCATTCGTCTGGTAAAGAATATAGCACCTACATTTGGTGGAATTAACTTAGAGGATATAGCTGCACCCAAATGCTTCGATATTGAGGCACGCCTGGAAGAAGAATTGAATATACCGGTATTTCATGATGATCAGCATGGAACAGCGATTGTGGTAGCGGCAGGGCTCATCAATGCATTGAAACTGACCGGAAAAAGGATGAGTGACATAAAGGTGGTCTTGAACGGACCGGGTGCCGCAGGAACAGCAATTCTGAAAATGTTGCATAAACTGGGTGTAAAAGATCTGATTGCCTGTGACAGTAAAGGAATTCTTTATTCCGGACGACAAGAAGGTATGAATCGCTATAAGGAAGAACTATCTGAAATTACGAATCCGGATAATAAAAAAGGAACACTGGAAGATGCTGTAAAAGGAGCCGATGTATTTGTGGGAGTTTCCATAGCAGGAGCTCTTACAAGAGAAATGATAGAAACGATGAAAAAGGATCCTATTGTATTTGCAATGGCCAATCCAACACCTGAAATCGACTACCACGAGGCGATGGAATGCAAAGTGGTGGTCATGGGAACCGGACGATCTGATTTTCCAAACCAGATCAATAACGTACTGGCTTTTCCGGGAATATTCAGGGGTGCACTGGATGGCGGAGCAAGAAATATCACGGATGAGATGAAAATAGCAGCAGCCTATGCTATAGCGGAGATTATAGACGAAAAAGAATTGAAGCCGGAATACATAATTCCTTCTGCCTTTGATTCCAGAGTCAGTAAGGCAGTTGCAAAACGTGTCAGAGAAGCGATAAATTTATGAAAAATAATATTCAGAAAACTGTATATAAACTTGCAGATACTTTGGAGCTGATGATTTCGTTCATCATCGTGCTGGCAGTCCTTATATTAAGCCTTAAAGTTGTTCTGTCTATAAATCTTTTGTGGAAGGATCTGTCCGTAAGTGAAACACTGACTGAATTTCTATCCACCTGTTTTACTATAGTTATAGCCATTGAACTTGTGAAAATGCTGGTGAAACATTCCGTAGCTATTGCAACAGAAGTATTAATTTTTGCTGTTGCAAGACAGATGGTAGTTGGACATTTTTCACCACTTGAGATGGTATTGTGCATAACGGGACTGCTGGGATTATTTTTTATTCGAAAGCACTTGTTTAAAGATTGTGATCTGACAGAAAGTATTGTGCATACAGTACAGCAGAAAACAGCGAATATTGTAAATGATGGAGTAAAAAACGATGAAGAGATGAAAGAGATTGCATGAAAAACACTCCACAATTTTGATATGTACCCAGAATCATGGACACATTAATCTCTAAACTTATGAGGAACACATGGATGCTTCCACGATTTTTATAGGAGGCATCCATGTTTGTAAAGGTTTATTTGTTATAAAGGTCTTTCCAAAAGAAATAACTATTATCAAGTGATTTGTCAACTTCATTCAAGTCATTTGATGCAAGTGCTTTTACAATGTTTAAATGGGTGTCAGTAAGATATTGTGCATCACCGGATGAGACAACACTTTCTATCGTTTGCTCCCGTGAAATTTTGGTAAGTTCTACAATCATATTATTGATCATTTGTATAAGTGAATTATTAGTTAGCTTGGCTAATGTATCATGAAAATCGATATCAGCTGCTAGAATCGCATCTGTGTTCTGGGGAGCGGTGGTTAATATATTAGTCAATTCATCGGCTTTTTGCTGAACGAGGTTGATATCTTCTTTTGTAACGCCCTGTTTAATGATTGCACGCATAATTCCGTATTCAACCATTTTGCGAAGTCCAATCAGATCATCGTAAGAGTTTTCTTGGTGCAAGATAATATTATACAGAACGGGATTAATCATCTTTGCGGAAAAATCATCACAGACGAAGGTGCCTTCGGGGCGGCGAATTTCCAAGACGCCATAAGCAATGAGTATTCTAATTCCTTCGCGAATAGAACTCCTTCCTATTTTAAATAATTCGGCTAGTTCGGGTTCAGTAGGAATCTTATCGCCGGGCTTTAACTCGCCGGCAATAATTGCTTGACTTAATCGATCGATAACTTGCTGTACGATTGAAGTGCTATAGATTGGTGCTAAAAATTGATGTTCCATCTCAAAATCACAACCTTTCATATGTATTTATGTACAAAATCCAATGATTGAAATTGTTGAATTCTTACAAAAATGTTAAGTTTAAATAAAACCGCTTGATATTTTTGATGAATAATTCTATACTGTAATCATCATAACATATGATGTTGAAAGAAACAAGAGAATATGTAAGCTTTATTGCCAGATAAGTAATTTCTAAGTAGGGATTTTATAAGCAGGTAAACCTGCATTTTTTTAAGAACATCAACATCAGATGTTAAGATGTTGAAAACAAAGTGAGAAATTTAAAGGAGAACGAGAATGAGCAATGTACAAGAATTAGAAAAGAAAGCGATTGAACTCAGAAAAACAGCATTAACAATGATTCACCAAGCACAATCGGGGCATCCGGGAGGATCTCTTTCAGCGGCGGATATTGTTACAGCATTATATTTTAATGAAATGAATGTAGATCCTAAGAACCCTAATTGGGAAGATAGAGATAGATTTATTTTATCCAAAGGTCATGTGTGTCCAATTTTATATTCGGCACTTGCTATGAAAGGTTACTTTCCAATGGAAGAAATAAAAACATTGAGAAAATATGGTTCTATCTTGCAGGGGCATCCGGATATGAAGAAATGCCCTGGAGTGGATATCTCGACAGGTTCATTGGGTCAAGGGCTATCTTGCGGGGTTGGAATGGCAATTGTGGGCAAACGAGAAGAAAAGACATATCGTGTTTTTGCAGTTGTTGGAGATGGGGAATGTAACGAAGGACAGATTTGGGAAGCGGCACAGTCAGCAGCAAAATATGAATTAGATAATTTGGTTATTTTTGTGGATAACAATGGACTGCAGAATGACGGACCTTGTGAAGAAATCATGCCAACACTTAATTTACGTGAAAAGTTTGCAGCATTTGGATTTGAGGCATACCGAATCAACGGTCATAATATGCAGCAAATTGTGGATGTATTAAATCAGGTACGTGAAGAGAAAAACGGAAAACCGAAAGCAATTGTGTGCGATACAGTAAAAGGTCGTGGAGTATCTTTTATGGAGAATGTGGTATCTTGGCATGGGATCGCACCGAATGATGAAGAGTATAAATTAGCAATGGAAGAAGTTGAAGGAGGACTAAAATAATGGGTATAGAAGGAAGAGCACTGCGAGATGCTTTTGGAGATGAAATCCTAGAATTGGGAAAGAAGAAATCTAATATTTACGTGATTGACGGAGATGTTGGAAAGTCGTGTAAGACATTGGATTTTGCAGCAGCTTGCCCGAAACAACATATTAATGCAGGGATTGCGGAACAGAATGCTTGTGGTATGGCGGCCGGAATTGCAACACTTGGAAAAGTTCCTTTTGTTAGTACCTATGCAGCATTTGGATCAATGAGAATGTTGGAACAGATTAGGCAAGAAATCTGTTATCCGAATTTGAATGTAAAAATTGCTTGTTCTCATGGTGGATTAACTCCAGCTAATGATGGTGCAAGCCACCAGTGTATTGAGGATATGGGGATTTTAAGAACTATACCGAATATGACGATAATCATGGGTGCAGATTATTATGCAACCCGGAATTTAATCAAGGAAGCATCTGAGTATGATGGACCGGTATATTTGAGATTTACCAGAGATCCGATTCCATATATATATGATGAAAATGTAAAGCTGACAATCGGAAAAGCGAATGTAATGAAGACTGGTCAAGATGTTGCTATTATTGCAAATGGAGACACTGTTTGTATCGCAAAAGAAGCAGCGGAAATTCTTGAAGCAAAAGGGGTTAGCGTGCAATTGATTGATATGCATACTATTAAACCGATTGATAAGGAGGTAGTTATGGATGCGGCCGTTCGGATTGGAAAGATTATCACAGTAGAAGATCATAATATTATCAATGGACTAGGCAGTGCGGTATGTGAGGTCGTAGCAGAAAAAGGAATTGGAAAAGTAGCTAGAATTGGAGTACAGGATCAATTTGGTCAGTCAGCACCATACGAGAAGCTACTGGAATTGAACGGAATCACAGTGGAAAAGATTGTAGAAGCATACTCTATGCTCAGCAATAAATAAAAAAGGAAGGAGGAGGAGAGTTGAGGATAATTGGATTTATTGGTTTGGGAAATATGGGATATCATATGGTCAAGAATCTTTTAGCAAAAGACTATGAAGTACATGTGTATGATATTTCTAAAAAAGCTTTAGATGAGGCGAAAAAAATAGGTGCAGTACCGGAAAATAGTCTTGCTGATCTTAGTAGGAAAACAGATACGATTTTTGTAATGGTTATGAATTATCAACAGGTGAAATCTGTAGTACTGGGAGAAGAAGGAGTTTTTGCAAACGCAAACGAAAATATGACGATAGTAGTCTCTAGTACAATTTCGCCGGAAGAAACAAGAGAATTAGCTGAGATTGCTATGAGTTATAAAATAAACTATATGGATTGTCCGGTTAGTGGCGGAAAAGATGGTGCTATTAATGGTACACTTATTATGATGGCGGCTTGCGAAGAGAGCGTCTTTGCAAGTAATAAAGATATTTTATTTGCAGTAGGAAGTAATACATATCATGTGAGCGAGAAAATTGGTAATGGTCAAGTTATGAAGAGTATCAATCAGGTTATGATTGCGACTGGAATGGCAATTGCTTCGGAGGCGGTCACAATGGCGGTTAAGTCTGGTCTTAAACCAGATCAAATTTATGAAGTGATTACAAAATGCACAGGTTGTAGCGATGTATTTCGTGATAAACTCCCATTAATAATGAAGCGTGATTTTGTTCCCAGAGGTCCGATTGACATTTTTATCAAAGATTTATCTATTGCCCTTGATATTGGTAAAGATGTGAAATCTCCGATGTTTGTAAGTTCGACTGTAAAACAAATATTTACATGGGCAAGCGCGGAAGGATATGGGCAGGAAGATTTAGGAGCATTGATTCGTGCGTATGAGGATAGCGCAGGAGTTACTGTCGAAAAATAAGGAAGGAGAACATTTTTATGCAATTTAAAATAGTAAATTTATTTAATAAGATACCAGGAGGAATCATGGTAATTCCTCTATTGGTGGGGGCATTGCTTAACACATTTGTACCAGGAGCATTACAGATTGGTGGATTTACAACAGGATTATTAAAAGAAGGAACACCCGCATTGATGGGATTATTCTTGATTTGCTGTGGTTCATCCATTAGCATTAAGCAAGTTGGAGCACCGTTATACAAGGGCGCGTTACTTACCGTATTGAAGTTTGCAATTGGAGCGGGTCTTGGTTGGGCAGTTTCCAGAGCATTTGGAATGGATGGAATATTTGGAATTACACCAGTAGTTTTAATTGCTGTTTTGACAAACTCTTCGGGTTCTATTTATGCAACGTTAGCGGCACGGTTTGGCGATGCGACGGATGTAGGTGCAGTATCTGTTTTATCTATTAATGATGGTCCGTTTTTAACAATGGTAGCACTTGGTGCAACAGGAATGGCAAGTATTCCATTTATGACATTGTTGGCGACTATTTTACCAATTATTATTGGTTTTGTTTGGGGAAATTTAGATGAGGATTTCAAAGAATTATGTGGAAAAGCATTACCACTGGTTATTATTTTCTTATCATTTGTACTTGGTTCAGGTATGAGTTTCTTCACAGTGATTGAAGCGGGACTTTCAGGTATCTTATTAGGTCTTATCGTTCTATTGTGTTCAGGATTATTGGTGAATTTATTGTACGGTTTGATTTTGAGAAAGAAAACAGCAGTAGGGGCAGCAGCAGGGACGGCAGCAGGAAACTCTGTAGCAACACCAGCGGCAATTGCAGCAGCCGATCCGTCATTCGCTCCATATGCAGATACGGCAACAGCACAGTGTTCAGCAGCATGTGTAATGACAGCAATTCTTTGTCCGGTTATGGTTGCATTTCTGGATAAGATTATTAAAAAGAAAGATGCAAAGTTGGAACAAAACCTAGTGCAGGAAGGCGAGGTATAGATATGGCGGAGTATATTATTTTAATAAACGCAGCTATCTTTGATGGAGAATCTGAAACCCTATTAAAGGGATACAGCATCGTTTTGAAAGATGGAAAGATTGAAGATGTAACACAGGCAGTTGATGGAAATTTAGAAAACTGCAAAGTGGTTGATTTAGAAGGTTATACAATTACACCGGGATTTATAGATTGTCACATGCATATGCTGCTTGAAGAAGTTCCACACAAAGAAACTTCTCTTAGTATGAGTTCGCCTGGTGGAGAACGTCTTGATACTGCAGATGCAGCAGTTGCATATTTAGGTGCTTACAATTGTCGAAGAATGCTGGATGCAGGTTTTACAACTGTAATTGATGGCGGTGGTAATAGTTATATTGAGTGTGCTCTAAAAGAAGCGATTAATAAAGGGTATCTCGATGGGCCGGATTACTTTATTGCAGGGAAGCAGATTACGACGAATAAAGCACATTTTCCGGGATTCTCAGTTGACCCTTATGGTCCATATGGAATGAGAAAAGCAGTTCGCGATTTGATGTATCATAGTGTCGATCATATTAAATTACAATTGAGCCCACCGATTCGCATGATTGGAAGAAATTCACAAGCTTGTGATTTCACGGTTGAAGAAGTTGAGGCAGCTATTGATGAAGCGCATAATTATGGCACACCAGTGCATGCACATCTAAGAGGTGCGGAATCGATTAAACGTTTCCTGCGGGCGGAGGGCGATTTGATTGTTCATGGAACAGGAATTGATGAAGAAGGAATTGATATGGTAATCAAACAAGATAAATATATTCTTGCAACATTATTATCACCAACTCCAACACCGTCAGAAGAGTTAGAAGCAGCTAAGAATCAAGCAACACTTGATTTGTTGCAAAGAACAGCAGAAAATCACTGGAATAGCCTTCGTGAAGCACATGCGGCAGGATGTAAAATTGCATTTTCAACCGATGCAGGAACACTTGGAATCCATGTTGGAACCAATGCCTTAGAATTTATTAACCTGACAAAGATTGGAATGAGTAATGTACAGGCGCTTAGAGCGGCGACATCTGTGGCATCAGAGGCAATTGGTCGAGCTGATATTGTGGGAAGAATAAAAAAGGGATTGCAGGCAGATTTTGCTGTGCTGGATGGTAATCCATTAGAAGACATGACTGCAACACAGCGAGTAGTAATGACTATCAGAAAAGGAAAAATCGTAAAGGATATAAGGGAGTAAGGGTATGAAGATAGTAGTTTTAGATGGATATACATTAAATCCGGGAGATTTGTCTTGGGATGGAATGAAAGAATATGGTGAGCTTACTGTATATGATAGGACACCGCTCACGGATAAGCAGGAAATCATCACAAGAATTGGAGATGCAGACGCTGTATTTACCAATAAGACACCATTATCAAA
Source organism: Suipraeoptans sp. (assembly GCA_047973235.1). GTDB lineage: Bacteria > Bacillota > Clostridia > Lachnospirales > Lachnospiraceae > Aequitasia. Next base: position 18,741 of record JBKEBP010000239.1, read on the forward strand.
AGAGGTTATTGATGCATGTGCTGCGCTTAAATTTATTGGTGTTTTAGCTACAGGTTATAATGTCGTGGATGTAGAAGCGGCACGTAAAAAGGATATACCTGTATCTAATATTCCGACCTATGGAACAGCAGCGGTGGGGCAGTTTGCCATTGCATTACTCTTGGAGGTTTGTCATCATATCGGATATCACAGTCAAGCGGTTTATGCAGGCGAGTGGGAGAACTGTAAGGATTGGTGTTTCTGGGATTCCCCTCTCATTGAACTAGACGGGAAGAATATAGGTATTATAGGATATGGGCGAATCGGTCAAACGACAGGAAGAATTGCGCAGGCAATGGGGATGAAAGTTCTTGCTTATGATGCATATGAGAATCAAGATTTGATAACAGAGACTTGCAGATATGCAGATTTAGAAGAGTTGTTAAAAGAGTCAGATGTAATAGCCTTGCATTGTCCGCTATTTCCAGAGACAGAAGGAATTATCAATAAGGAGTCCATTGCGAAAATGAAGAATGGCGTGATTATTTTAAATAACTCACGTGGACAACTTATCAATGAAAAGGATTTGGCAGATGCTTTGAATAGTGGAAAGGTAGCAGCGGCAGGAGTGGATGTTGTATCAACAGAACCAATACAGGGAGATAATCCGTTATTGCAAGCGAAAAATTGCCTTATTACACCGCATATATCCTGGGCACCAAAAGAGTCCAGAAGTAGATTGATGGATATTGCAATAGAGAATATGAAAGGATTTATAGATAAATACCCGACGAATGTTGTGAATTAATAGGTGTATAAATATCCTTCAATCTCATCCAAGCGAAAAGTTTTATCAGGACCTGCAAGATGCCCCCGTGTGGAGCAAGGGTAACTCCACTGCTTAGTTTGCGGAACTCAGGTTATAAATATGTTGACTAATTTATAAATAATATTTATAATAGATGTAAATAAAGATTGGAGGCAATATATATGGCTGTAAAAGCGAAAGATATAGCAGAAAAGCTAGGTGTATCTACGGCAACGGTATCCTTGGTGCTAAACGGGAAGCCTGGAATAAGTGATAAGACAAGAGAAAAAGTGCTGAGGCAAATTCGAGAACTAGGATACGATTATTTAATACATGAGCAAGCAAATGAAATTGATGCAAATAAAACTATTGGATTTGTTATATATAAAAACAATGGAGAGCTACTCGGACTAAACTCCTTTTTCCCATTGATATTGGATGGTATAGAGTTAACAGCGAGACAACACGGCTATAATCTAGTTGTTATTAATGTTGACAGAAAAGATATTGATAATCAAATTGGATATATACAAGATTCGAAATGCGCTGGATATGTGATTTTTGCTACCGAGATGCAAGAAAATGAGTTGAATTGTTTTGAAAGCATAGGTATTCCGTTTGTCCTATTTGATAATTACTTTAAAAGCAAATTAATTAATTCTGTGAAGGTTAATAATGAACAAGGGACCTTTTTAGCTACAGAATATTTGAATGAGCTAGGACATAAGAAAATCGGGTATTTGTCAAGTGGATTAAATATTAATAGTTTTATTGAAAGAAAAAAATTCGCCTTTGAAGCTATAAGAGAATTAGGGTTAGAAGAACCTGAAAAATATTCTTACACAGTCGGATATCCACATGAAGAAGCTGAGGCAGGAATGAAAGAGATTTTAAAAAAAACCGATATAAAAGAACTCCCGACTGCGTTTCTTGCAGATAATGATTTGGTAGCAGTGGGTGCTATGCGAGCAATGAAGGAGATGGGATATCGTATACCTGATGATTTTTCTTTGATAGGTTTTGATGACAGACCTATTTGCATATTAGTTGATCCCAAATTAACTACAGTGGAGCTACCACGAGAACGTTTCGGTGCCGAGGCGGTAGAGCAGCTCATCCGCGTGATTCAAAGTGGAAGTAAATTCTATGCCAAGGTAGAGATTAATGGAGAGGTAATAAAGCGAAATAGTGTAGGGAAACCTCGTGAATAATAAATAGTAGAATTGATAATAAGGTGTCGATGAACGAAAGTTCATCGACACCTTATTATTTATAAATGATTTACAAGAATTATAGATGAAGATATCGAAAACATAAAAAATGGAAGAGAGAAATTGTGAGATATGCATAAAAAAATATGAAATCTGCCATTTCTATTGACAAAAAAGTATAAACGTGCTAAATTATGTTTATAAATAATAACACAAATTTATAAACAAATCTAAGAAAGGGTTTAGCTAGCTAGAAAAGGAGGACTATTATGGGTGTTTTAACAGGTTTGCAACCGCAAGAGTTTTTTGACTATTTCGAAGAAATTAGTGCAATTCCAAGAGGATCCTATCATGAAAAGGAAATAAGTGATTTTCTGAAGAAATTTGCAGAAGACAGAGGAATGACGGTTTATCAAGACGAATACTATAATTTGCTAATTAAGAAAAAAGGTACAAAAGGATACGAAAATGCACAACCGATTCTCTTTCATGGTCATATGGATATGGTTTTGGATAAAGAGGATTGGGTGTCTCAAGACATGCTGACGGAAGGGATTCGGTTAGTAGTAGATGGAGACTATATACGTGCAGACGGGACAACATTGGGGGCTGACAATGGAGTGGGTGTAGCGTTTATGATGTGCGTGTTAGGTGCTTCGGATCTACCACATCCCCCAATTGAGTGTATCATTTCTGTACAAGAGGAGGTTGGTAAAAGAGGGGGGATAGTGTTTAATCCTAAGAATGTTACTGGCAAACGATTGATGGATTTCAATTGGCATAAACCAGATACCGTTTTTGCCGGATGTGCGGGTGACATATCAGCATATTATAAAATACCTATTTCTTTTGAAAGGTCAACAGATGAATTTGTTTTTTTAAATCTGAGTTTATCTGGAGGTAAGGGCGGACACTCTGAATTTGATATTCATTTGGAAAGAGTCAATGCACTTGTTACCTATGGAAGAATTGTGAACCGTATTTCCCTAGAGAGCGAAGTCCGTTTAGTTAAACTGGATGGTGGAATTAATCGATATGTTATTCCCGGGAACATGGAAAGCGTTATAGGGATTAAAAAAGAAGATGTTGATAAGGTGAAAACTATTGTTTCTGAAGTTACACAGGAGATCAAAAACGAGTACAAGATTGCGGATCCGGACATTAAAATTTCACTTACTTCAGTAGAGTCACCTAAGACGATGATGTCATTTTCCGACACAAAGAAAATATGCAAATCGCTTCATTTAATGCCTTGCGGAGTGAAAAGTATGAGTCTTGAAATACCCGGTTTAGTGGAAAGTTCAAACACTGTTGCTATGGTTGAGACGAATGATAATGAAGTGCGCATATTATCAACTATACCAAGTGCAGTTACTTCTAGAAAATATAACATATTACAAGAAATGTGTGATTTGGCAGATTTGGTAGGAGCGGAAGTAGAAACTTTTGCAGATTGTCCCGAATGGCCATACAAGCCGGATTCAGCACTATTGGCAACTGCTAAGAAGGCTTTTAAGGATCTGTATGGATATGAGCCGGAAGTTGAAGTGTCACATTCCAGTTTGGAACTGGGGCTTTTTCACAAAAAAATTCCGGGACTTGAAATGATTTCGCTAGGTCCGGTTGCATATGATGTACATATGACAAGCGAAAGATTAAAGTGGACAACAGTTCAGATGGTTTGGGATCACATCAAAGAGATACTAAAAAACTTAAATGATTAAGAGGTGAAAATATGGGAAATACTCCAGAATATTTCTGCAATTATCCGTTTTTAAGAGGAGAACGAAGACCTTGTATGCAGAAACAGAGTGATTTAAAGAAGTTCTTATATACTGACGAATGCCCTGAGACTAGCGATTTAAATTGGTTAATAGCCAGCACTGACAGTTTGACTGTAGGTGAATATCAATTATCACCAGGTTCGCACTTTGCACCAGCCGATGTGCACGGTGGAGATGAAATATACTATGTTATGAGAGGTGAGGTGACAATGTTTCAACCGTCAAGTGGTCAGGTTATGCAGATTAGTCAAGGCGAAGGGATACTAATGCCAAAAGGTTGTCCTCATATAGGTTACAATTTTGGTTCAAATGAAGCTAGAATGCTTTATGTTGTAGCACCTAAAATGTGGGATGATGATGGTCCACCGGTAGAATATACCGGCACACTTAAAACCTATAAATATGAGGAGAGAGGTGACAAATAATGGAGGGAATCAGAGCGGATATTGGTAAATTTCCTGCTTCCGGACCGGATTCACGTAAAGCGGGAAGGTTTTATAGATTAACGGAAGAACAAGGAATAAAAATGATTAGTGGAACACGAACACCGGGATTGCTTTCTGTATGGGCAAGCAATGATGTGGTACAATTCGGAACGGTTAAAATATTAACTGGAGGCGCCGGACCACAGCAAACTGAATATGACAAACATCCGGGTGATGCAGTGTTCCATGTTTTAGAAGGACCAATGACATTTTATTTGCCTGATAGAGTTGAAACATTTGATGTTGAAGAAGGCGATTTTATGTTTATACCAGAAGGCGAAAAGTATAAAATTATTAATTACAGTGGAAAGACTATAAAATCAGTGTTTATGATAGCACCGGAATTCTAAATGGGAGATTAGTATGAAAAAGAGAATAGTAATAGGTTTAGTGTTAGTGATAATGGTTATAATTACAGGATGTGTATCGGTTCCTGAGTCGAATAATAGTTCATCTAGTTCGGATACGGAATCCTCAACGAATGAAAGTGAAGCTGCAGAGGAAAGTGTGTTTGACGATCAAGAGAATTTCCCCGGGATGTTAACTACTGAAACGGTGAGGAGTGGACTTGAGGCGGAAGCAAAAAAGGTTACAGACCATACTTTAAAAGTAGGGTTTTGCCCATCAGCAGTAGATGTTTATTATAATCGTATTTGGTATGGCATTCAAGATACCTTAAGTGAAACTGGATATGACATAGAATTTGATTATCAAGCACCAAGCAGTCAGACTGCAACGGATGAGGCGGTTACTATAGTTGAAGGATGGATAGCACAAGAGTACGATGCAATATGTTTAACAATTGCAGACGAAGCGTCTCTAATGCCTGTTATACGTGAAGCAACTAATGCAGGAATACCGGTCTTCTTATTTAATTCACCGGAATTTGAAAACGATTACTACGTTTCTAACATCGGATATGACCAACAGTATGGAGGGTATCTGTTAGGACAATATGTTGGTGAATATTATAAGGATCAAGATGCTGTAGATTTATGCTTTGTTATTGGAGTTGCAGGAGATACGTTTACGAGACAAAGAATGTCAGGATTTTACGAAGCAATCGAAGAATTTAGTAATATAAATATACTTGATGAACAAGCAGCTAATTGGTCGCGTGCTGATGCGGCTTCCGTATCTGAAGATTTAATTCAAGCATATCCGGATATGGATGGATTTGTAACTCTATTTGATGATATGGGTCTTGGCATTTATCAGACTGTAAAATCTGCAGGTCTTGATACTCAAATAGATATATTTGGATATGATAATATGAAGGATATTTATGACTTTGTAGCTGATGGAACCAACTATATAGCAACTGTTGATACATGCACCTATGTTACGGGGCGTAACATGGTATATGCTGTCCAAAGATATTGCGTTGAAGGACAAGTTATTCCAAAGACAATTTTCATGAGTCCAACGACATATGATGAAACAAATATTGGAGAGTTTGATTATCTTCAGTATGGTGAAGGTGAAAAGGAGTAAACATTACCGTAGGCAACTAGAGAAGTCGCCTACAATCTTTAAAGAGAAATGGAGGTTTATTTCGATGGAAGATTTTACTACGGTAATTGAAATGCGAAATATCTCAATGAAATTTGCAGGAAACTATGCTTTAAAAGATGTTAGTGTAAATATGAATAAAGGTGAAATTATTGGTCTTGTTGGTGAAAATGGTGCTGGTAAATCAACTTTAATGAAAATATTGTGTGGTGTTTATTCGCAGACAGAAGGCGAGATTTATGTCAATGGTATTAAAAAAGAATTTAAGAATACTCGTATGGCTCACAAAGCTGGAATAAACATGATATATCAGGAATTGTCAGTATTTCCGGAATTGAATGCTGTTGAGAATATATTTATCAGTAATGAAATAGCTGGACATAAAAACGGAATAATTCAGAAATTAAATAAAAGAAAGATGCAAAGTATTGCCGAAGAGTTATTTCGCGAGCAATTAGATGTACGGATTGATTTACGAACTCCGGTAAGAAATCTCAGTCTGGCAGAGCGTCAGATGATAGAAATCGGACGGTGTTTATACTCTAATGCGGCGGTTATCATTATGGATGAGCCAACAGAGCCGTTAGAAATTGCGGAGCAAGAACAGTTATTTCGTATTATAAAAAAACTAAAGGATGATAATCATACAGTGATTTATATATCGCATCAATTGGGACAATTAAAGGAAATATCAGACAGGATATACGTTTTGAGAGACGGAGAATTGGTTGAAGAAATGAATGCGTCACAAATTACTGTAGATTATATGATTGAAAAAATGATTGGTGGCAAAGTGGGAGAGCAATATCCCGAGAAGCATAAGGATTTCGGAGAAGCATTACTAGAAGTAAGAGGGCTTACAAAGAAAAGCTATTATTCAGATGTTTCGTTTAAAGTAAAACGTGGTGAAATACTGGGAATTGCCGGGTTATCGGGAGCCGGAAAAGGTGAAGTTCTTCGGACAATATATGGAGCATTACAAGCGGACCAAGGTGAAATAATAATTGATGGACATAAAAAAGAATTGTCGAACCCTGGTGTAGCAATGAAAAGTAGGATTGGATTTTTGGGAGCTGAACGTAAAATTGAAAGTTTATTTCTTGATCAATCGGTAGAATGGAATATCACAATTAGCAACTTGACCAAACTGAAACCTTGGAAACTAGATAAAAAACAAGCTACTGAAATAGCAAATAAATATATTGAGGATTTAAATATTAAGACACCATCGTCGGATTGGCTAATTGGTCAATTAAGTGGCGGAAACCAACAAAAGGCATTAATTGCAAGATGGTTGTTATTCGAACCGGATATCATTTTGGTAGAAGAGCCTACACGGGGTATTGATGTTAGAGCAAAGGCTGAGATATATAAGATGCTGATGGCATATTGTAAGATGGGAAAGGCAGTGGTTGTGGTTTCCTCGGAAAGTCCGGAGCTTATGGGTATATGCAACAATATTCTAGTAATGTATGAAGGAAGAGTAGTAGCAAGCTTAGATGGAGATAGTACTTCGGAGGCAGAAATTGCATATTATACGGTTCAAGAGACAGGAGGACAAAAGTATGTCAAAAAAGATAAACCCGTTTGAGATGGGCGCGTATTTTGTATTCGTTATATTGGTGGTGGTTGTGACCATCGGATCGGGAGGGACGTTTCTCAAAATACAGAATATTACAAATGTTCTAAGGCAAACAGTTTGGGTTGGTATCATGACGTTTGGAGCATGCTTTGTGTTTTGCCTTGGGGGTATAGATCTTTCGGTTGGGTCTACGTATGGTTGCGTTGGAATTCTTGTTTCGTTCTTAATGCTTGGAGGAACACCGGTAATTATATCGATTGTAATTGGTTTAGTACTGGGGGCAGTTATAGGGTGTGTTAATGGTCTGCTGGTTTACAAAGTGCGAATAGCTCCGTTTATCGCAACAATGGCAATTATGACAACGACAAGAGGTATTATGAAAGTGGCAACAAAAGGAGTCCCGATTTCTGGTGTTGATATGCCTATTATGAGAGCGCTGGGACAGGGGTATATAGGTGTAGTTCCGGTGCCTGTCATTATTGCGCTGATTATATGGCTGATTTGTGCATATATTCTTAATTGGACAAAATTTGGAAGATATTGTCTTTCTATAGGAAGTAATTCGGAAGCTGCAAAACTAGTTGGAATAAACGTTGATAGAATAGGTATTTCGGCATATGTCTTAACGGGAGTAGCATGCGCAGTGGCAGGAGTTCTTGTAACAGGACGTCTTGAAGGGGCTATGCCAACAGCTGGAGAGGGATATGAGTTGGATGTTATTGCGTCTGCAGTAATAGGAGGAACAAGTCTTAATGGTGGAAAAGCTTCTATGTCCGGATGTTTGCTAGGCGCGCTTCTAATGGCGGTTGTAAGGAATGGAATGAATCTTTTGCATATAGATACATATTGGCATAGCGTTGTTATGGGAATCATTATTATTATTGCAGTTGTTGTTGATCAACTTGGCAGTCGATATGCTAAAAAAATAGCTATAAAAAAATAATTTTTACTTGCGGAGGGGTGTGCTATGACGGAATTGGAAAAATTGGATGCAGGACTCGAATACTGCTTTCTGGATGAAGAAGTAGCGGCAAGAAAAATTAATGCTTCAAAAATGTGCAAAGAGTATAGTTTGATAAGTGAAGAAGACTATGAAGGGCAACTTGCTACTATTAAAAAAATTTTTGGGAGTACTGGAAAAGATGTGTATGTACAACCGGGATTTCAATGTGATTATGGAAAAAATATTCATGTTGGTGAAGGGTTTCTTACAAATTACAATGTAACAATCTTGGATATAGCATATGTTCATATAGGAGATTACTGTATGATTGGGCCTAATACTATTATTACAACTGTGGGCCATCCTATGTCTCCTGAGTCAAGGCGTAAGAAAATGGCAAACTCATCACCGATAAAAATAGGGGATGATGTCTGGATAGGTGGTAATTGCACAATCCTCCCCGGTGTGACAATAGGAAACAATGTAATTGTTGCTGCAGGTGCAGTGGTAACAAAAGATGTTCCGGATAATTGTGTTGTGGCAGGTATTCCGGCAAAGAAAATAAGAACATTATAATCGGATTATTTCGTTTCTAAATAAATTTTAACAAAAAAGTCGGGGTGTATAAGAATTAAATCTTATATATCCCAACTTTTATTATATACCCCAATTTTCGAGGTCGCAATCGGTTATTTCGCGACTGCTACGTTTACTATATTAAATTATTCAGTAACCTGATAGATTCCGGGGCCATCAGTCCATGTATACCAGGCATCGGCATCGTCGGGGTCGCCGCCGTAGTAATCAAATACGGAATGAATAGAATCGCCAGGTTGTGGGCAATTGTCTACGGTGGTTACGATTCCCGGTGAAGTTATGTATTCTCCAACTGCACTAATAGTGCATCCGGCATCACCTGGGTTCAATCCCTTAACTTGAATATCATTAATTACTTCAAATGTCATATGAGAAAAATATTCAAATGGTTGAGAGTAAGTATATTTGAGTGGGGTGTCATTTCTTATATAGCTCCATGTGGTAGAACCACCATCTATACCGGATACAAATGTGGTCGCACCGGTTGGATCACCTGCTTGTGTAATTGCCTCAGCTGCTGAAATTGCCGGTGTATCGGCGCTGCAGAATATGTACTCCATTTCAGAACCATATTGCTGCAGCCATGTCTGAGCGATTGTATAGCCGGATGTATTTAGGTCTCCCGTAGAAGCCAAATCCATAATGTCAAGTATTTCCAAATCAGTTCCTTCTACATAAGCTTTGACAGCGTCAACACGAACGGTTATAACTTCTGCCATTGTTAGTTCGTATAGTCCGAATTTGAGATTCGGTTCATGGTCTGCCTCTACTTGCTTAATCAATTCAGTAGCTGCATCGGCGCCATCCATTGAAGAGTTGCAGATAACACCATCTATTACACTGTTATCATTTGAATAGATACCGATTCCGGCATCTCTTGCCTGTGCAACAAGATCTTGGAAAGAGTCGAACGATTGTGTTATACCCAGAATGATAGCGGTTGGATTTTGACTAATAGCATTTTGAAAATATTCTCTGAAATTATCTTCACTTTCATAATTAATAACTTGGTAGTCCCAGCCTCTGTGAGCAGCTTCTATAGCAGCTTGTTGTTCAGGGCGAATGTTACTTTCATCGGTCATGTTAGAGATGAGGTAAATTACGCTTACTTCATCTTCAGCTACTATTACCGGACGTTCGTAGTCATCAAAAGCTTCGGTATTAACCTCTGCGCTGTCGGATTCGGACGTATCGGATGAGGTATCAGAAGATGTATCTGAATCTGACCCTGAATCTGAACTTCCGCATGCACTGAGTGATACAATCAGTCCGATTGTTAGTAGAGTGCAAATTAATTTTTTTCTCATAAAAGTTCCTCCTGTCGTTTGATAATGTCGATAGTCAAATGTATCATCGCGTGAACATATGACGCGTAAAGTATTATGTCATGATTATAAACTGCACAAATAAGTTTGTCAATACAATATTATGTAGGGCATAATGCACAAACGAAAATACTATTGACAACAAAAATGAACATATGATATCATCAAAGAACAAATGTGCAGAGTTATAAGTATAACTATTTTATACAGAATGGTAGGTGAAAATATGGAAAATCAAGCTATACTCCGGTTTGAGGGCGCAACCAAAAGATTTGGGAATTTTACAGCTGTTGATCATGTTAATTTTGAAGTACATAATAAAGAGATCGTTTCTATAATCGGTGAAAACGGTGCAGGGAAAAGCACTTTCTGTAAAATGCTTACAGGAGTCTATTCTATTGACGATGGCGATATGTATTTCGAAGGAAACAAAGTCAGCTATCAAAACACGACAGAGTCAATGAAGGCGGGCATAAGTATGGTTTACCAGGAAAGAAATCTTGTTGGTATGCTAACGGGTGCACAAAATATTTGTCTGGGAAATGAACCGGGTAAAAGACTTTTGAGCGAAAAGACGGCATATGAAAAGGCTGTAGAGATAAGAGAAAAACTACATCTTAATATACCGCTTGATATCCCAGTAGAGGAGCTTGGAGCCGGTGAACAACAGCTAATAGAGATAATGAGGGCGTTTTATACAAATCCTAAGGTACTTATTTTGGATGAACCAACAGCGTCGCTTGGAGAGAGCGAGGTTGAGCCGTTTCTCGCTTTTATAAAAGATATTAAAGAAACTATAGATATTTCGATTATTTTCATATCACATAAAATCGAGGAGCTTTTTGCTATTTCCGACAAGATTGTTGTTCTAACAGATGGAAAGAATACACTTACTGATAAAGTAGAGAATCTCACGCAACTACAAGTGATTACAGCGATGCTTAGAACCGGCAAATCACATGGAAAAGTTGAAGTAAAAGAAAAAGATTTTTCAAAGCAGCCGCTTATTTTGGATGTGAACAAAGCGTCTTATGACAAAAAAGACCACAAATTGAATTTCTGTGTTAGAAAGGGCGAGGTTGTAGGTTTTTATGGTTTAGTAGGAGCGGGCAGAACTGAATGTGCTCAAATGCTGTATGGACTAAAAAAATCGGAAAAGACATTTGTTTTCAATGGAGAAGAAATTTCAAAAAATAGTGCATCTATGATGCTTGGTAAAGGGATGATTATGACGCCCGAGAAAAGGGCTCATGGGATGTTTAAATCACTTTCGCTAATAGACAATATATGCAACCTATTTTTAAAGAAAAGGCTTGCAGGAAAAGGGATAGGGGTAGTTAAGAGTAAAAAAAGCCGAGAGTTTACAAATGATATACTTGAGGGCAATGGCGTGAAATATAATTCTAGCGGACAAAGTATTTCAGGATTATCGGGCGGAAATATTCAGAAAATTATTATAGGACGTTCGATTTCAATAGATAATATAAGCCTTTTGATTTTGGATGAACCGACTAATGGGATTGATATTGGTGCCAAATTTGAAATATACCAAAAAATACGCAATTTAACCGATTGTGAGAATGAGCAAAAACGTATAGGGGTAGTATTCATATCTTCGGAAATTGATGAATTGCTTAATGTGTGTGATACAATATATGTTTTCTCCGGCGGCAATATTATTCAAGGATTTGAAAGACATAAGTTTAATAAGCAAGATATTCTTAGCGTTGCAGTAAGGGGGAAAACCATAGATGAAAAATAATAAATATATTAGAAGGAAGAAGGGTATTAAAGAGAGCGTTTCCAGAGTCTTTTTACTGGTTGCTTTAATAGTTATTGCTTTGATTTTTCAGCTAGTGCAGCCAAGATTCCTTTTGCTTAACAATGTTATGAATTTATTGGCACTTAGCAGCATTATAGGTGTGCTTGCAATTGGGAATATGATTCTTATGAGCTCAGGTGAGATGAGCTTTTCGGTGGGGGCTCAGTGTACTATTATAGGTGCTGTATTTGGCCGTTTTGTAGCATCTGAAAGTTCAAATAGTCTTATACTGGCATTTATTGTTGGGATTGTTGTTTCCGTAATAATTGGTTTAATATTGGCATTTCTAACTATTAAAGTCGGAGTGCCTACGTTCGTTTGTACGCTTGCTCTTGCGACTGTTATGGAGGGATTTCTTCAGATACTTAATAATGGTACTACATTGTTTTCTAAACATTGGCCGGATGGGTTCAATCTTATGCAGGTGAAGATAGGCGGCATTTTGCCTGTGGCAGTAGTTGTGTTTTTTGGTCTTGCTATTATTATGCACATAGTATACGAAAAAACAAGGTTTGGACGTCACTTGTATGCCGTAGGTTCAAACCCAACAGCAGCAAATAATACAGGTATTTCAGTATCTAAAATGAAAACCTGGGCATTTGTTATAAGTAGTGTATTCTGTGGATTGGCCGGTATGATTTCGGCGTCGTACAATAACAGTATATCGCTTACCATGGGGGCAGAGCTTTTGATGCCTGCGATTGCGGCGACTATACTTAGTGCGACATTCCTTCAGCTTGGCAAATATAATATACCGGGTACGGTCATAGCGGCAATACTTATGATAGTGATTCAAAATGGAGTAATCAGTGCGGGATATCCTATTTATATAAAAGACATCGTGCAAGGCGTTCTTCTAACTGTGGCAGTTGCAATTATTGCGATTATCAAAGAAGATGGTCTTCCTAGTGTAAAGCTAGACAGTTAACGAAAGGAGAAATATTATGCTAAAAGTTAAGGAGATATTCACAAAACGTTGGCTGTTATGTTTTACGATAATTATCGTATTTGTTTTTGGAGCATTGTCGTCTACGTTTTTACAAGTAACAAATCTACTAAATATTTTGAGCAATGCTTGCATAGTTGGCGTTATGGGTGTGGGACTTACTTGTATTTTTGCGACGGGTGAGTTGGATTTTTCTGCAGGAGCGCAGGTTTCACTTGCTTCTTGTTTGATGGCAATAATACTTGGAAGTGAATCAATAAATAGTTATTTAGGTGTTTTGTTATTAACACTTGTTATACTTGGAGTAATAGGACTATATAATTCTTTTTTGCACGTATTTATAGGCATACCAGCATTTATAGCAACACTTGGAACCTCGTATATAGTTAAAGGGATAGCAAAAGCGTTGACAAATAGTAAAAATGTAAATAATCTGGCTGCATGGCCCAAAGAATTTACATTTATGGGTCAGGGTTACTTATTTGGTATAATTCCAATGCCGGTAGTAATTTTAGTAATTGTAGGTTCACTGATTCTGTTTTACACGGAATACACTAGGGATGGTAAGTATTTATATGCGGTTGGATCAAATCCGAGAGCGTGTGATTTTATTGGGATTGATGCAAAGGTACAGAAAGTCAAAGGATTTGTAATTACTTCGGTTTTATGTGGGCTAGCCGGCATTATGCAAGGGTCGCAAATGAATGCTGCATCACCAACGCTGGGTGAAAATATGTTTGTACCTGCGCTTACGACTGTTTTCTTAGGGGCTACTTATGGAAAGATAGGTGTGTTCAATGTTCCCGGGACGCTGGTGGGAGCGGTATTATACGCACTGATTAATCAAGGATTACTGATGATAACCGGTGATTTATGGTTGAAGAATCTTGTGCAGGGTGGTATGCTGCTCTTTGCTTTAATAATGGTTATTGTAATAAGAAAAAGAGATGTGATATAATTCCTTTATATGTTGTAAAGAGGGGGCTGTGCTTATGACCGCAAACCGTTTGGATATGCAGATTGAAATTGCAAATTTATATTATAGACAAGAAATGTCGCAACAAGAAATAGCTGACAAGATGGGATTGTCAAGAACTACTGTGTCGAGGATGCTAAAATCCTGTATAGATGACGGAGTAGTGTCTATTCATATTAAAAATACTGCGGCTTACCAATATGAACTTGGTAGTCGATTAGAAAAAAAATACGGACTAAAGCGTGTTAGTGTTGTCAGCGATCGCTACGATAACGAAGATATCTCTGCTGCAATTGGTGAGTCCTTGTCGGATTATCTTCAAAAAATAGTGACTAAGAATGTGCGCATTGGTGTTTCGGCGGGAGCGATGATAAAGAGCTCGGCCAAGCTGTTAAGGCCAATTGAAGGATACAGTGTGCAGGTTTTTCAAATGCAAGGTGATATCAATCATCAGATAAGTAGCTGCTCGTCGTTTTTGACATATAATATGGCAAAAGCACTTGGAGGAGTTTCGCATGCAGTTCATGCACCGCTCATTGTCCACACTAAAGTACTTAGAGATTTGCTTCTGGAAGAGCCTGCAAACAAAAGGCATTTTCAGGAACTGACAAGTCTTGATATAGCTATTTTGGGTCTGGGAGAGTCGGATACGATACTGCCTGTTCAAAGCGATTCGTGGCACGACTTTTCAAGCGATAGAGCAAAATTGAAGATGAACGACTTAAGTGGCGATATATGTGGAAGTTTTATTAATTCTGATGGAAATATCTGTGATTTGGATATTGCTGATAGAACTATAGCTATACCATTACCAATGCTTAAGCGAATACCGGATTGTATAGCAGTTGCAATGGGAAGACGCAAAAAAAATATTGCTAAGGCCGCTATAAAAGGTGGTTATGTAAATGTGTTGATTGTGGATGAATCTCTTGGGAATGCGCTGATTGAAGATGAGGAATACACAGGTGATAAAATATATAAATAGTAAAAGAATGATTAAATATGATTGGAAATGAGAATTAATCTGTACAAACACCCCACAGAACTGCTATAATGCTATGGGAATAAGCGAAAAGCAGTGAGGTTTATGGTATGGAAGAAAGAAGACAAAAGATAATAGAAATTCTTACACAGAGAAGAAGTATGAAGGTTCAAGAACTGATTGAAGAGTTGGATGGAAGTCCGGCTACGATAAGAAGAGACTTGACCTACATGGAGCAAAATCATATTGTTACAAGAAGCAGAGGCTATGTTAAGATTATCAAACATGAGTCAGCAGCAAGCCAGCATTTCACAACTGAGAATGTTGTGATTGGAAAGGCGGTTGCCGATATTATAGAAGATGACAGCACTGTATTGGTTGACTCCGGGTCTACAGCTTTAGCCTGCGCATATCAGTTGGTTGGAAAAAGTGATATGACCTTGGTTACGAACTCTGTTGCCGTTATTAATGCTATGTCAAATGTAGATATAATGGTTAACGTAACGGGAGGGTATCTTAATGGCCCGCAGGAAGCATTGTTAGGTCCTGAAGCTGAGCGATATATTGAGGCAATAAAGGTGAAATACTGCGTACTTGGGACGACAGGAACCAGATTACCGGAGGGTCTTACATGTGTTACACCTTTTCAAGCAAGCATAAAGAGCTGTATGATAAAAGCAGCAGAAATCGTTATATTGGCTGTGGATAGTTCAAAGTTTCAAAAGGATGCTTTAATCCAGTTCGGGAAATTCAAGGACTTGAACTATGTAGTAACTGATAAGCCGCTTAATAATAAGGAATTTGAAGAGTATTTAGAGAAAAACGATGTTAAATTGATTATAGGATAGGGCTAATCAAAGAAAAGAACGCAGGTTGCGACTACCTGCGTGAGTCTGTGAAAAAAAGTCTGTAAAGACTAAACTTCTATGATACTGATAGAGCTGGTAAGCGAGAATGAGCTTTCCAGCTCTTATTTCATTTATACTCTACATGAAGTGACATGTCAATAGAAGGCGAGATATTCCCGCCTTCTATTGACGCTTTTATTCTGGAAGTCTGTCTTTGTACATGATGCTTAATTCGCCATATACCTGTCCCCAATTACGCATAG
>JBKEBP010000252.1:0-1856 GCA_047973235.1 Suipraeoptans sp.
AAATATGACAGAAAAAATCACTCATCATGGACATGCTATTAAACGTTTTCGCCATACTTTAGGGATGAAACAAGATGCTTTGGCATCTATAATGGGACTTAGCCAAACCCAAGTATCTACTTATGAACAAAGAAGAATTATCAACGACGACATGATAGGAAAATTCGCAAAAGCATTAAATATAGCCCCAGAACTCATTACGGAATTAGAGGAAGATCCTGTGACAACGATTATTAGAAATAATTCTTTTGAAGAAGAGAGCGATACATACGGTAATCTCAGCAACAATCCTGTCAATCGGGTTATTGAATTAATCGATGAAAAAGCTACCCTATATAAACGTATTCTTGAATTGGAACAAGAAGAAATTGCACTTTTGATAAAACTATCGAAAGAGAAAAAAAGGAATCAGATAGCACCCATTTGTAATACCCTGATGAATAAATTATATGCCCGCAAAGAAAATACAACAATATCAATATTTCCCAAGAAAAGGCTGTAAACGGCAAAAGCGGACGAATCCGTCCGCTTTTGCCGCCTAAATGTATATGCTATGTCTGAGAACTCGTAGTCCATGGCTGCCCTGCCGGTTTTTCCTTTTGTGATAAATGCAACGACCTTCTGGTGCTCGGGATGTGCCACATAAACTTCCAAATCTTCCAACGAATCAAACTCGCTGTCGAGTACAACATCATAATTCCCAAAAGATGCCCGAGGATGATTCCCAAAGACCGCTATCTTTCTAATTACGGGGATCACTTCCCTTAACGACACCAACATTTCCTTGACAAGGAACATGTTCTTTGCCTTGGTATTCCCCTCAGCCTCTTCTGCCAGCTTAAAGAATACCAGGTGCTTGATCATTTCAAACCAAGTTGTTAACGTGGGCTGCCAACTTCGACTTCAGGTTATTGGCCTTGTTCTGGTGTATCACATTCTTCTTGGCCAACTTGTCGAGCATGGAGCAAACTTCGGGGTACATCTTCCGGGCTTCTTCTTTAGAAGTGACTGCACGTAATTCCCGCTCTTTATTCCTGGCTGTGCGTGACACGTACCTGTTCGCCAGACGACGGACTTTGGTTTGTCTGATTCTCTTTACAGAGGATTTATGATTTGCCATTTCTGTTGTCGCTTATATTTAATATTTTGTATAAATGTATCCCATAGGGGAATCGAACCCCTCTTTCAAGAATGAAAATCTTGCGTCCTAACCGATAGACGAATGGGCCCTTTCGGGCGTGAACCCCATCGCAAATGATCTTGCTATTTCAATTGCGGGTGCAAATATAGAACGTTTTTCTCAAAGCGCAAAACTTTTCTTTTCATTTTCTCTGTTTTTCTTTTTATTCCCTTTCCAAGTCGCTTGCAAAAAGGCTGTTTGGCAAATGAAGTGGCTTTAGTTAATTAGCCTGGACCAATTAATCGATGTATGCTTCGTCTGAATATAGAGACATAATACGTGCGGGACCTTTCCCGCCGGGGTAATATGGGAAAACTTCAAAACATGCAATGGAGAATGAATTGACAATCCTTTTTTATAAAAATGTAGCATTGGTACATTGAATATGCGCTGCATCTTCACATAATTTTATCCCTATCCGATTGGTTCTTTCAAATATTTTCTCTAATTTTGCAGCCCGGAAAGATAAAAAGGACGGAAACCATCCATACGCCTGTCCAAAACAGGCGAAGGGTAAGCGCTAAAGCAACAAGGACAAAAAATAAAATAATCATCAGACATTATACGCAATAAGATTTGGGATATATGATTATCAACAAGTTATAAGTTATACATTTTAAGTTACTGATAATCAGTGGTGTTTAAAACGTTTGTTTTCGTAGTAAACTGATAATCA
>JBKEBP010000264.1:0-10033 GCA_047973235.1 Suipraeoptans sp.
TTCACTGCCTGGGAAAAGATGGGTATCGTTTCTATACAGAGACAAAAGTTGTTACAACTCGTTGGTTCGACGAAGAAGAAGCTAAAAAAGAAGTTACATCTACATGGGATGGAACCATCTAGTATCGTAGGAAGTCTTTGAGCGTATTATCCGACAGCCCCACCTAGTAAAAAGGAGATTAGCAATGGCATTGGTAGAAATGAAATCATTACTTGAACGTGCAGGTAGAAATAATATTGGTGTAGGCGCGTTTAGCGTAGGTAATATGGAAATGATTATGGGGGCTATTAAAGCGGCAGAGGAACTTAATACACCAATTATAATTCAGATAGCTGAAGTGAGACTTAAACATTCGCCGCTGGAGTTAATCGGACCGATGATGGTTGCTGCGGCTAAGGAAGCTAAAGTGGATGTTGCGGTTCACTTAGACCATGGTATTACAATGAAAACGGTGGATCTGGCACTTGATCTTGGCTTTTCTTCGGTTATGCTTGATGCATCACGTGATGAGTTTAGCAAAAACATTGAAAGGACAGCGCTCGTTGTAAAAAAAGCAAAGACATATAGTGCAACGGTAGAGGCTGAGCTGGGACTAGTAGGTGGGAGTGAGGACGGAAGTGAGGATCATGGTATAAAATGCACGTCCCCAACAGATGCGAAGATATTTGTAGACAGAACCGGAATTGATGCACTTGCAGTTGCTATAGGAAATGCACATGGAGACTATCCTGTGGCACCGACTTTGAGGTTTGATGTGCTTGAAGAGATAAGTGAAAATGTAAATGTTCCACTTGTTTTACATGGCGGCAGCGGCATAACGGATGATGATTTTAGAAGGGCAATATCTCTCGGTATTAAGAAGGTCAATATTGCGACTGCGAGTTTTAATAGTGTGACTAAAGAGGCAAGGAAATATTTTATTGATTCTGAAAGCCCCAATTATTTTGGCTTAAATGAAGCCATGATACAAGGCACATATGAGAATGTCAAGAAACATATACTCGTTTTCAATGAAAGGTATTAAGCACAAATAACTTGCGTGCTTTTTGCGTGTGTGCTATAATGACAAAAATTCACTAAAGCGAGGGGGGATGTCATATGGCAGGAACCATTCAGGATATTGCTGAGATAGCAGGAGTGTCAAGAGGCACTGTAGATAGAGCATTAAATAAACGTGGTCGTATAAATAAAGATGTTGAGGAACGTATACTACAAATAGCTAAAGAAATAGGGTATGTGCCTCGAAGAAAGAAAGATGAAAAAAATGAACGACTAAAGATGGGTGTAGTTACGCAACTCTCAGGAGCGCCCTTTATGAGCGGAATAAGAAAAGGTATCAATGATGCTATAAAGGAAACATTGGCCAAACGTGCAGAGGTCATTATTAAGGAATGTAACGATGTAAGTGAAGAGAGTCAACTCGCTGCACTTGAGGAACTGGAGAAAGAAGGCGTGGCTGGGATAGCTATGATGCCGGTGGATTGCCTTGCGATACGAAATAAGATTAATGAACTTGTAGATAAGGAAATAAAGGTTATAACATTTAATACGGATATTATTGGAACAAGAAGAAGCTGTTTTGTCGGAATGGACAATATTAGAAGTGGAAGAACAGCAGCAGGACTGATTGGAACACTAACAAAAAAAGAGGGCCAAGTACTTGCGATTACCGGGCATTTTGGAAACAGTGTTAATAATATGCGTGTTGAAGGGTTTACAGATGAGTTAAAGAAAAGCTACACCGGACTACATATTGTTGGTGTTCAAAGCGGATTTGATGAAAGTGCTGAAGTAGAAAAAATAGTTAAAAATAGCATCGAGACATTTCCTGAATTGAAGGGAATAGTTGTTTTTTCCGCAGGACAAGCTGGTGTTACAAAAGCATTTAAAAGTTTAAAGTGTGAAGAAAGACCATTTGTTATAGTATATGATTTGACACCTGAAAATGTAAAAGGACTAAAAGAAGATGGATTTGATTTTATTATAGATCAAAATGGTTATATGCAAGGTTATAAATCCTTGTGCATATTAGTAGATTTGCTAAGAGGTGATACACAACCTGCAAAAGAATACTATTACACGGACATAATTATTAAGACAAAATACATCGTCTAGAGCAACTACATAAGAGAACTAAAAAGCACGCTTTAAAAGCGTGCTTTTTGAATGTGTACAATGGTCAATATTACTAAAAAAACACTGAAAAATTGTGCAAAAATGAGAAAAGACCAAAAGTGTGCATAAACGTATTGCACGCGTGTGCGAATGTGTGATACTATAACTAATATAAAAAGCACACTTAAAGCACAACAAAACGAGGTGAAGAAATGAAGTATTTTGAATTGGATGAAAGCAGAAAGATGGATTTAGTCCTAGTAGGTCGAGTGGCGATTGATTTAAACCCTGCATATAATGATCAAGTACAGGAAGATTTTAAACCACTTAAGAAGGTACACATGTTTGAAAAGTTTGTTGGAGGATCACCTGCAAATATCGCAGTGGGAATATCAAGACATGGAATGAAAGCAGGATTTTTTGGAAAAGTATCTGATGATCAGTTTGGTGAATACGTTGTGGATTACTTTGACAATGAAGGTATTGATACAAGTAGAATTACCAAGGCAGAAAATGGAGAAAAGCTATGTCTTACATTTACCGAAATGTTATCTCCGAGTGAAAGCAGCATCTTAATGTATAGGAACACACCTGCAGATTTACAGTTATGTGTAGAGGATATAGATGAAGAATACATCAAAAACGCAAAAGCGATTCTAATTTCCGGAACAGCGCTATCGTCAAGCCCATCCAGAGAGGCATCGATTAAGGCTGTAATGCTCGCAAAGCGTTTAGGCACCAAGATTATATTTGATATCGATTACAGAGCGTATAGTTGGAAGAGTGAAGATGAGATATCTATATATTATTCTACAGTTGCTAAAGAAGCGGATATTATTATGGGGTCAAGAGAGGAATTCGACTTAACGGAAAAGCTTATTAAACCGGGTATGACAGACGAAGAAAGTGCAAAATTCTGGCAGGAATATAATGCAAAGATTGTTGTAATAAAGCATGGTATGAAAGGCTCGACTGCATATACATGCGATGGAGAACAATTTTCTATTAAACCATTCCCGGTTGAAGCTAGAAAAGGTTTTGGTGGTGGAGATGGATACGGCTCGGGATTTTTATATGGATTATACCAAGGTTGGGAAATAATAGATTGCCTTGAGTTTGGTTCGGCCGAGGCGGCAATGATGGTTAAGAGTAATACATCTTCGGATACATTGCCTAACCCTGAAGAGGTTAAAGCGTTTATAAAAGAAGAAAAAGAATTATATGGCGAGATGATAGCTCGCGTTTAGGAGGATGAAATGGAAAAAACAACAAAAATGACAACTGCCCAGGCAATAGTCAAGTTTCTGGATAACCAATATGTAGTTGTGGATGGTGTTGAAACTAAGCTGGTAGAGAACTTTTTCACAATTTTCGGTCATGGTATAGCAGTTGGACTTGGAGAAGCACTTGATACGAATCCCGGAAATATACGAGTTATGCAGGGTCGAAATGAACAGGGAATGTGCCATACGGCAATAGCGTATGCAAAGCAAAACGATAGAAAAAAAATCATACCATGTGCATCTTCGGTGGGACCGGGTGCCGCTAATATGGTTACTGCTTGTGCGACGGCTACGGTTAATAATATACCTTTGCTCGTGTTTCCGGCGGATACATTTGCTTCAAGACAACCGGATCCGGTACTACAACAACTGGAGCAAAGCAGTAGTTTAGCACTAAGTACTAATGATGCTTTTAAGCCGGTTTGTAAATATTGGGATAGAATATCCAGACCTGAGATGATTATGACGGCACTTATAAATGCTATGAGAGTTTTGACGGATGCCGCGGAAACCGGTGCTTGTTGTATCTCGCTTCCGCAGGATGTTGAAGGAGAATCTTTTGACTATCCGGATTATTTCTTTGAAAAAAGAGTACATAGAATTACAAGACCTGTCGCAGTTGAAGAAGAATTGGAAGATATAGCGTCAATAATTAAAGCGGCTAAAAAACCACTTGTTGTAGTTGGTGGTGGTGTTAGGTATTCAGGTGCAGGAAAAGAAGTGGAAAACTTCTGCAAGGAATTTCAAATTCCGTTTGGTGAAAGTCAAGGTGGGAAAAGTGCATGTGTGTCCAGCCATCCTTATTGTTTAGGAGGTATAGGTGTTACAGGAACGTATGCGTCAAATATAATTGCTCGTGACGCAGACGTTGTTATAGCGATAGGAACTAGACTTAGTGATTTCACGACGGGATCAAAGCGACTATTTAAGAATGCAAATGTGAAGTTCGTTACAATTAATAATAACAGATATCATGCTTATAAGATGGATGCAACAAAAGCTGTAGGAGATGCTAAAGCAACGGTATTGGCACTTTCTGAAAAATTACGGGCCGCAGGTTACAAATCTACATATTCAAATGAGTTGGCAGAGGCTAAAAAGGCTTGGGATGTTGAAATGATGAGACTTGCTGATATTAGATATACAGGCGAAGATTTTGATCCGATTATTAAAGCGAGAGATCCAAGAACTGTACCGGAGTTTGTTAAGCTTACGGGTGGTAAAATATCTCAATCAGCAGCATTAGCAGCGCTTCGAAGAGTAATAGATAAGGATGCAGTAGTGATAACGGCCGGGGGTTCACTTCCTAGTTGTATGCAGAGAGTGTGGACAACGGATAAAAGAGGTGGATACCATGCAGAATACGGATATTCGTGTATGGGATATGAGGTTGCAGCTACGCTAGGTGTTAAGATGGCTGAGCCTGATGCGGAAGTGTATGCAGTTGTAGGTGATTCGAGTTTTCAAATGCTTCATAGCGAAATAGGGACAATAATGCAAGAGAAGAAAAAGGTTAATATTCTAGTATTTGATAACTGCGGATTCGGATGCATTAACAATCTGGAAATGAACCATGGTATTGGAAGTCTTGCAACTGAGTTTAGATATACAGATGGAAAGAAACCGGTCGGAGATTTGATACCTGTAGATTATGCTATGGTTGCAAAAGGTTATGGATTGATATCATATACATGCAAGACTATTGAAGAACTTGAAGCGGCGCTGGAGGATGCGAAGAAGCAGGATGTTGCGTGCCTCTTTGACTTAAAGGTTATACCAAAGACTATGACGGATGGCTATGAGTCATGGTGGAATGTTGGAATCGCTACTACATCTGATAAAGCGAGCGTGAGAGAGGCTTGTGAGGGCGTAATGGAAGGTAGAAAAGAAGCAAGAGATTACTAAATGGAAAGTGAGATCAAGATGAAAAATGTATTTGGTTATCCTAAGTTTGATAACAAGGGCGAAAGAATATTGACAACCTATGACAATGAATATAGTGATATGTTGATGGATGTTCGTGTTTTTCGATTAAACAAAGGAGAGAAAAAAGTATTTAACAAATCAGGTGAAGAAACTGCTGTGCTGCTCCTTAAAGGTAAAATCACATTTTGCATGTCGAGTGGAGAGTACGAAGCATCAAGAAAAGATGTATTTACAGAGGGACCGTGGTGTGTGCACTTATGTAGTGGAAGTGAGTTAGTGGTGGAAACGCGAGAGGATTCGGAAGTCCTGGTACAATCAGCGAAGAACGACGCTGTTTTTGAAATGAAATTATATAAACCTGAAGATGCGCCTTGGAAATATTCTTGTAAGGACAAGTTTGGAAATGTGGCAAAAAGACGTGTGAATACAATATTTGATATTGACATTGCGCCATATTCAAACATGGTGCTGGGAGAAGTGTTAAATGATAAGGGAAACTGGTCGGGATATCTGCCGCATCGTCATCCTCAACCGGAGGTGTATTATTTCTTATTTGATAGACCTGAGGGATTTGGAGCGAGTTTTGTAGGTGATGATGTCTATAAAAGTATTGACGGTAGTTTTTCTGCAATACCCGGTGGAGAGTTACATCCGCAGGCTGTAGCACCGGGATATCAAATGTACACAACATGGATGATAAGACATCTGGATGGTAATCCTTGGCATCAAACGGATAGAAACGAAGATGAAAGATATATGTGGCTTCATGACGTTACGGATAGTTACTTTGATAAGTAAAAAATGCAATACAAAAATTTTGCTTGATAGCACAGAAAAATAGGAGGATATTATGGGATTTGCAGTAAAACCAACGATTGAAATTTACAAATCACTAGTAGGATTTGTAGAAGCGAAGGAACTAGGAAAAACAGATCTTATAGTTACAAATGAGTTTGTTCTTAAACCGCAAATGGGAGACAAAGAACTTCCGTGTGATGTATTGTATCAGGAAAAATATGGTAACGGTGAACCAAATGATGAGATGGTAAGTGCAATGCTGTCTGATGTTCAGGGCAAGGGGTATACAAGAATCATAGCTATTGGTGGAGGTACAGTAATTGATATATCAAAACTCTTAGTGTTTGGTGATGGTTATACTTTGGATGAGCTATATGCACAAGGTGCAACTCTTCCGAAGAAAAGAGAGCTGATTGCTGTACCAACTACATGTGGTACAGGAAGTGAAGTGACAAATATTTCAATAGTTTATTTCAAGAAGAAGAGAACAAAGTTTGGATTAGTTGTACCGCAACTATTCCCTGATGAATCAGCACTTATACCGGATATGCTCAAATCACTTCCTTATGAAGTGTTTGCAGCTAGTTCTATAGATGCACTTATTCATGCAGCGGAATCACAAGTATCACCAGGAAGAGCAACACCATTTTCAAGAATGTTCGGAAAAGAAGCTATAAATAAAATCCTTAAGGGATATATGAAGATTCGAGAAACAGGCAAGCATGAATTACCGGAAGAAATGGAAGATTATATGGTTGCGTCAACAATGGCAGGTATTGCATTTGTAAATGCAGGCTGTGCTTCGGTACATGCACTCGCATTCCCGATTGGTGGAATATACCATGTACCTCATGGTATGGCTACATATATGGTGTTTGAGGAAACGTTTAAGATGGATAAAGAGCTTGGCGGCAACTTATCAGAACTGGAAAAAGTACTTGCGGAAGTATTTGAGTGTGATGAAAGCGAATCAATCGACAAGATGTTTGATCTCCTCGGATATATATTAGATAGAAAGAAGTTGGCTGAGTTTGATGTAACGGAAGATATATGTGCAGAAATGGCAGCTACTGTTGTAGATTCACAGCAAAGACTTCTTATAAATAATCCCGTTAATCTTACAGTTGATCAGATTAAGACAATATATATGCGTTGTATATAGGTAATAGAGGAAATGGTATGGAAAATTATAGAGAAAAGTATAAGGATAAAATGGTCAGTGCGGCTGCGGCGGTTACATATATCAAAGATGACGATAGAGTTCTAATCGGACACGCATGTGGAGAGCCTTTAGCTTTGGTAGATGCCTTTTGTGAGAATTACAAGAATTATAAAAACGTTGAAACAACTCATATGGTAGGAAAAGGTGAAAGCAGATATTGCAATAAAGAATTTGAAGGTCACATACGCCATAATTCAATGTTTGTAGGTAATAAGACCGAGCGAATAGCAATAATGGATGGAAGAGCAGACTATACTCCGACATATATATCTGCAGCACCAAGTCTTTTTGAAGATGGGTTAATGGCACTTGATGTGGCAATGGTTCAGGTTAGCACTCCGGATAAACATGGGTATGTAAGTTTTGGTGTATCGGTTGATTTTACATTCGCAGGAACAAAGTGTGCAAGACTCAAAATAGCTCAAATTAACAAAAATATGCCTAGAGCACACGGCGAATGTTTTATGCATGTAAGCGAGTTTGATTACCTTGTAGAAGCGGATACACCGCTTATAGAATTAAAGTCAGGTGAACTATCTGATGTTGAGCGAGCAATAGGAAAGAATTGCGCAAGTCTTATTAATGATGGTGATACACTTCAGTTGGGAATTGGAGCACTGCCGGATGCTGTGTTGTTGTCACTAAAAGATAAAAAGGACTTGGGAATTCACTCGGAGATGTTTTCAGACACCGTAGTGGCGTTATATGAAGAAGGAATTATAACCAACAAAAGGAAAAACCTTCATCCGGGGAAAATGGTTGCAACATTTCTAATGGGTACCAGAAAGTTATATGACTTTGTTGATGACAATCCGGCTGTATATATGGCGCCATCCGATTATACCAATGATGCCTATGTAATAGCTAAGAACGATAACCTCATTTCTATTAATGCTTGTATAGCGGTTGATTTTACAGGCCAGGTAAGTGCAGAAACTGTAGGAACTATGCAGATTTCAGGGACCGGTGGCCAAGTGGATTATGTACGAGGTGCCAACATGTCAAAGGGTGGCAAGTCGATAATCGCAATGAGTTCAACTGCAAAAGGAGGAAGTGTTTCTAAGATCGTACCGTGCTTTGATGCGGGAACAGTAGTAACGACAGGTAGAAATGATGTTTCGTATATAGTGACGGAATACGGCATTGCGCACCTACGAGGAAAGTCGGTAAGGGAGAGAGCGAAACTATTAATTAATATAGCTCATCCGGACTTTAGAGATGAACTAATTAGTGCTTGGGAAGAAAGGTTCCATATGAAGTGGAACAGATAACCAGATGTGGAGGAAAGAATAAATGGATTTTAATTTAAGCGAGAAGCACCAAATGGCAAGGACTCTGTTTAGAGAGTTTGCCGAAACAGAAGTAAAGCCACTTGCGCAAGAGATTGATGAAGAAGAGCGATTTCCGCAAGAGACAGTAAAGAAGATGGCAAAGTATGGGTTACTGGGAATTCCTGTGCCAAAAGAGTACGGCGGTCAGGGTTGTGATAATCTCACATATGCGATGTGTGTTGAGGAGCTTGCAAAGGTATGTGGTACAACAGCGGTTATTGTCTCAACTCATACCTCACTTTGTGTAGACCCGATTATGACATATGGAACTGATTCTCAGAAAGAAAAGTATGTTCCCTCACTTGCAAAAGGGGAAACACTGGGAGCATTTGGTCTAACAGAACCAAATGCGGGAACAGATGCACAAGGACAGCAGACGAAGGCAGTTCTTGACGGAGATGAGTGGGTACTTAACGGAAGCAAAATATTCATAACAAATGGAAAATATGCAGATGTTTATATAATAATAGCTGTAACAGGTATCGTGGAGAAAAAGGGTAGAAAGATGAAAGAAATCTCTGCCTTTATCGTTGAAAAAGGAACACCCGGATTTACATTTGGTACTAAGGAAAAGAAAATGGGTATCAGAGGTTCAGCTACTTATGAGTTGATATTTACAGATTGTAGAATTCCAAAAGAAAATATTCTTGGTAAACAAGGCAAAGGCTTTGGTATTGCAATGCACACACTTGATGGTGGTCGTATAGGTATAGCGGCACAAGCGCTTGGATTAGCAGAAGGAGCACTTGAAACAAGTGTTAATTATACAAAAGAAAGAAAGCAGTTTGGTCGTTCGATATCTCAGTTCCAGAATACACAATTTAAGTTAGCGGATATGGCAACTAGAGCAAAAGCAGCGCAACTAATGGTGTATAGAGCAGCTAGAGCAAAAGATGGTGGAGGAGCATATGGTGTTGAAGCAGCTATGGCTAAACTATATGCATCAGAGACAGCTATGGAAGTAACACATAGAGCAGTACAACTCCATGGCGGATATGGATTTATCAGAGAATACGATGTAGAGCGTATGATGCGTGATGCTAAGATAACAGAGATATACGAAGGAACTTCGGAAGTACAAAGAATGGTTATATCGGCTGATTTGCTGACCTAGAGCACTTAGTAAGCTCAAGTATAATGAAGAGTGAGCTTCCTTATTTATAACGACAAAGGAGAACGTAATATTATGAAAGTAGTAGTTTGTATAAAACAAGTGCCTGACACTAAAGGCGGAGTGCAGTTTAATCCGGACGGAACACTTAATCGTGGAGCAATGCTTGCGATTATGAATCCGGATGATAAGGCGGGTCTTGAAGCAGCACTTAGGTTAAAAGATAAGTATAATGCAGAAGTAACGG
>JBKEBP010000073.1:0-36695 GCA_047973235.1 Suipraeoptans sp.
ATTGACATGTCACTTCATCTAAAGTATAAATGAAATAAGAGCTGGAAAGCTAATTCTCGCTTACCAGCTCTATAATTATCATAGAAGATTAGTATTTACAGACTTTTTTTCACAGACTCGATTAGCCACACAACGGATTATTTAGAGTTTAGTCCTTCAAATACTTCACCAATCTTATCGTTAATCTCAAGTGTTGCATTGAGGCTTCTTCCTGTTTCTCCTTTATTAATTACGACCAAATTTTCACCATTAAAATAATCAAGAAATCCTGCCGCCGGATATACTACTAGTGAAGTTCCACCAACTATTAGTGTATCCGCTTTTCTAATGGCACTTACAGCATCGCTTACAGTCTTAGAATCAAGCCCCTCTTCATATAAAACAACATCCGGCTTAATCATACCGCCACACTCGCACATAGGTATTCCTTTAGATGCCTTTATGTATTTAGCATCGTAGAACTTTCCACATTTCATACAATAGTTTCTATGTACGCTTCCGTGAAGTTCATACACAACCTTGCTTCCTGCCAATTGATGCAATCCGTCTATGTTTTGTGTGACTACGGCTGAGAGCTTACCATCATCTTCAAGATTGGAAAGCGCCTTATGTGCAGCGTTTGGTTTAGCATCAAGATAGAGCATCTTTGATTTATAGAATTCATAGAACTTATCCGGATGGCTGACAAAAAAACTATGACTTATTATTTGCTCCGGCGGTATCTGTGAACCTTTCTCATTATATAAGCCGTCAGCACTACGAAAGTCAGGTATTCCACTTTCAGTTGATACACCCGCATCTCCAAAAAAGACTATGTTCTTACTGTCATCAATTATTTCTTTTAATTTATTTATTTTTTCATCTAGCATTTACAATGCCTCCTATTAATAATATTATAGCACCAAAAAGCTCCATGCACACTATGCATGGAGCTTTTCCCCTCAATCTCTTACAAATTAGCTAATCTACTACTACACCTTTTTGCAACATTATATTTGCATATAATGCGCTCTCTCCTGTTGCAATTATAGCATAGGCTGTTTTAGATTCGTCATAAAATTTGAATCTTTCTATATTTCCAATTGCTTTACCACCCCTGTTATCATGCTTTGATACTATGTCTTTATACGTATCCCAAATAGGTGTCTCTACATCATCACCTTTCATCACTTCCATGAGATTTACAGGATTCTCAACATATGTATCTAGTGGAAAGACTTCTAGTATCGCATCCAGTATCTCCGGCACACCATGTCCATCCATACGAATAACTATTGCATCCCTTCCCATACTCTCCGCCGGAAAGTTTCCATCAGATATAACAAGTCTATCGCTATGTCCCATCTCGCACAGAACCATAAGTAGTTCGGGTGATAATATCTTTGGTATTCCTTTTAACATAATTGCCTCACTTTCGCTTCGGATTTATCTAATTGTTTTATATAAAGGTCCATATGTCTGGCAAGCTCTATAATCTTGCCCTTCTTTATCTGATCCAAATGCATTCCAAGCACTTGGTCTAAATATTTTCTCTTCATCTACATTGTGCATACAAATCGGAATTCGAAGCATTGAGCAGAAAGTAATTATATCAGCACCAATATGACCATAACTTATTGCGCCATGATTAGCGCCCCAGTTATTCATTACTTCATAAGCCGTCTTAAACGCTCCTTCTCCTGTTACTCTAGGTGCAAACCAAGTGCAAGGCCATGTATAATCTGTTCTCTTCCAAAGAGCGTCTGTTACTTCTTTCGGAAGTTCCACCGTCCAACCTTCTGCAATCTGAACAACAGGGCCAAGACCTTTGATAAGATTTAGTCTCATCATTGTTACAGGCATCTCTGCCTTAGTTACAAATCTTGAAGAATAACCTGCCCCTCTAAAATATCCATTATCAGCAGGATTCCAAGTTGTTGCTTTCATTATAGCATCTTGATCTTTATCTGTAACATCATACCATGGTTTAATTACAGAATTACCACCGGCATCTTTTGCTTCTCCGGTTGCATCTAAACAAGTTGCCCCCGAATTGATTAAATGAATAATCCCATCTGATTCTTTTGCTTTTCCGCCAAGGTCATAGCCTGTGGCTTTTTTAATTGCTTCCGGGCTCCAGTATGTACGTACATCCGAAAACATTTGTGGTGTATTAGTTAATAGCTTACCAAACATCATCCCTATACCGTTTAATACATCGTTCTCAGTAGCAAGTATATATGGCTCTCTTGCTCCCGTCCAATCAAACGAAGTATTAAGAAGCGCTTCCGGATAATCGCAGTTAGGATAAAAATCTGTCCACTGTCTTTGACCCTGGAATCCTGCGGCTATCGCATTATGTCCAACCATCTCTTCTTCACAACCTTCCGGAAGGTTCTTATTTCCATTCATGAGGTCTTTGATAATACACATCATTTTAACAACAAATTCCCAGTCCTGATCCTTTTCATCACGTGTTCTTTGTAACTCTTCAGGGTTTTTGTCAAAGCCTTCTATACATTTCTCTTTTGTCCATGCTAACGCTTTCTTATACTCTGCTTCATCATATATGCCTTCTGTCATACGGCGTATAATTTCAACTTCGTCAACGGATTCAACACGCATACCCAGATACTCTTCAATAAATGCAGGATCAATAATCGATCCGCCTATTCCCATACATATAGATCCGATTTGAAGGTATGATTTCCCCCTCATAGTTGCGGCTGCGACCGAAGCACGCCCAAATCTAAGAAGTTTCTCTATTACATCATCAGGAATAAATGTATCTGTAGCTTCTTGAACGTCATGACCATATATTCCAAACGCCGGAAGACCCTTTTGTGCATGTGAAGCTAAAACTGAAGCCAAATAAACCGCACCGGGTCTCTCAGTCGCATTGAGTCCCCAGACACCTTTTATGGTAAGTGGATCCATGTCCATTGTCTCAGAACCATAACACCAACACGGTGTAACCGTCATCGTTATATCTACTCCTGCTTTCTTGAATTTATCAGCACATGCTGCTGCCTCACCTACTCGTCCTATGGTAGTGTCAGCTATTACTACCTTTACAGGCTCACCATTACTGTATTTCAAATTCTCTTCATACAATTTTTTTACGGTTTTTGCCATATTCATGGTCTGATCTTCCAAGCCTTCACGTACCTTGAGCGCTCCTCTTCTGCCGTCAATTGTTGGTCTGATCCCTATTACAGGATAATCTCCTACTAGTCTTGATTTTGCCATTTCAATTTACCTCCTCGTGTTTTATTATTTTATTATTTCTTTAAATCTTTCATACGTGTCATCCCAAGCTTTTATATTAGTTGGAATGTACGTTACCGTCTGCTCTGAATTAGATATTATTCGTCTCGCTTCCCTTAAGTCTTTAATATCACCAAGTGCCATGAACTGAGTTGCGATATTACCAAGTGCAGTTGCTTCTATTGGACCTGCAATAACTTTTCTATTACTAGCTTCTGCAGTCATCCTACATAGCATTTTGCTTTGTATCCCACCACCAATCATATTTATCGTTTCGTATCTCTTACCTGTACATTTTTCTATTTGCTCAAGAGTGTAACGATATTTAAGTGCTAAGCTCTGATTAATACAACACACTATTTCACCTGCTGATTCAGGAACTTTTTGATTTGTTCGTCTGCAAAACTCCTTAATCCGCCTTGGCATATTGCCTGCCGGATTAAATTCAGGTGAATCCGGATCAATGATACTTGCAAAAGGTTCTACTTCAGATGCCATTTCTTCAAGTTCCCCAAAGCTGTATTCACTTCCTTCTCTAATCCATTGTCTCCTGCTTTCTTGGACTAACCACAAGCCAATAATATTTTTAAGCAATGTGGATGTGTTTCCATATCCGCCCTCATTACTTATATTAATATCATATGTATATTCATTGATAATCGGCTCATTCATTTCTGTTCCAAAAAGGCTCCATGTTCCACAACTAATGAAAATAAAATCTTCATTTTCTGTTGGAACAGCAACTACTGCGCTTTGTGTGTCATGTGATGCTACTGAAATCACCTTTGCAGGGTCTATTTCCAGCTCCTCGCAAATTCTATCAGTTATATTTCCTATTATTGTTCCACTGGGCACTATCTCCGGTAAAATGTCTTTTGGTATACTTAGTCCCTCGATTAACCTATCTGACCATACTTTATTCTTAGCATCCATTAACTGAGTTGTTGTCGCCATGGTGTACTCAGCCCTTTTAACACCTGTTAAAAAGAAGTTGAACAAATCCGGTGTAAGAAGCAGTATCTTAGCTTTTTCTAAAAGCTCCGGCCTCTTTTTCACTAACGAATATAGCTGAAAAATAGTGTTGAAATTCTCAAATTGGTTACCGGTAAGATTATAAATATCTTCTTTTGCAATCGCCTTAAATACCTCTTCTTGCATACCAACTGTTCTATCATCCCGATAATGAACTGCATTTTCTAACAGTCTGCCATTATTATCAATCAAACCGAAATCAACACCCCACGTGTCAATCCCTATACTGTTAAATCCCCCACTCTTTTTAGCTTTTATAATACCTTGTTTAATTTCAAAGAATTGTCTTAGAGTATCCCAGTACATAGTGTCCCCTACTACAACCGGGTCGTTTGAAAATCTATGAACTTCCTGCATTTCAATTTTATCATCTTTTAAGGTCCCAAGTATCGCTCTTCCACTCGACGCCCCAAAGTCAAATGCTAGTACGCGATTTTCAGTATTTGCCATGATATCTAACCCTCCTTTTATATTATTCTAAAGGTAACTCCATTTTATCATTTAACATAATCCTATTCTTGTGTTATAATGGAAAAAAATATAACAATATTCACTTTTTGGAGTTTTTATGCAGTATGTCAATTACAGAGAAAAAAGAATACGTGGAACCGAAGATTTCCCACTTGAATATCATCATGTCAGTCCGTCTCACCCCCAGTATGTTATGTCACTTCATTGGCATGTAGAATACGAAATTATCCGTATAATCAAGGGAAGTTTTACCGTGACAATTGATGAGCATACATTTCTTGCCACAGAGAATACATGCATATTTATACCCGGTGGTGCCGTTCATTCAGGCATTCCGCATGATTGCATATATGAATGTATTGTATTTGATACCAATATGCTTATGAATAAAAACGAATTGTGTAAGAGGATTATTAGAAATATAAATAATCACGAAATAATACTACGTGATTTTTATGACCATAACTATAACGATATTATAACAATTTCGAATTTCCTATTTGATACTGTCGCTTCTAAAAAGAACGGATATCAAATGGTTTCTTTCGGTGCCCTTTATCAGTTGTTCGGGATCATATTTTCAAACGAATATTACGAAACAGTACCTACCATTAGCAGCTCTAAACACCATAAAAGGCTTATGAATTTGAAGACTTCTCTTGAATTCATTGAGTCTTCTTTTCAAGATTCCATTACACTTGATGAAATAGCAGAAAGTGTGAATATGTCTTCTAAATACTTTTGTAGATTCTTTCATGATATGACAAATAAAACACCGATTGAATATTTGAATTACTACAGAATAGATCGAGCCTGTTATCAGTTGCTATCTACTAATCAAAGTATAACTGAAACTGCCTATAACTGTGGATTCAATGATTTAAGCTACTTTATAAAAACCTTTAAAAAATATAAAGGTGTGACTCCAAAAAATTATCTTAAATCATAACATATCTATCACTTTCTCCTGAACTTAATAGGGGACTCTCCAAAATAACTCTTAAAGGCATAAGAGAAGTGTTGTACAGATGAGTAATTCAACTTTTCCGCAACACTAGATACATTTAATGACATATCTTTAAGTAGTATTTTAGCTGCTGACATTTTAGCTGCTTTCTTCTTTTCTCTAAAATTAGTTCCATAATACTCATTTATAAATCGCTCCGTTTGCCTTGTGCTAAGTCCCAATCTTCCTGATAGTTCTTCTAATGTCAGAGTCGCAAAATCATATAAAAAGCTTTCTTCCAAAACTAAACTTTTACTATCATTTAAGTCTTTCTTTAAAACGCTTTCCGTAGCAAGTGCTTCTTGGCCATAATTCCTTACAAGCTTAACTATACACTGTATAAGTAAGGCTTTTACATGTTCTTTATACCCTATTTTCGTGTATTCTAATTCCTCAAATATTTGATGTAAAATTTGTAGTATTCCTTGATTATCTTGGCCAAACCAAAAGTCAGTTTCACTAAACTTAAACATTGTACTATTGCGTTTTAATCTCTCTTCAAAATTTTCTTTGAGTTTGAAATAGATAGTATACTCTACCATGGGTTTTTCTTTGCTGGGGATTTGCTCATGTTCAATGTGCGGCCCGGTAACGTATAATGTATTTGGATTAATTTCATAAGTATCCTCTCCAACAGTTACCTCTCCATATCCACTTGATATATAATGCATTTCATAGCTTCTACTTCCATGGGAATGTTTCGGTATGGAACGCTCGAACTCCTCCAACACGATATTCAATACAGAAATCTCAATGTTATCAATCCTGATTTTTATATCCATATCATTAAATGCTATTTTCATTTTAAATCTCCTTCAAGTTCAAATACGCCTCGGCGTATTTGTGTCAAGTTGTAAGTATTGTAACATATATACGTCATATTATGTTCGACTTTACGTCATTCTAGTGTTGTATATGTCTTGTTTATCTCTAACCGAATAACCGGATAGCATATATAATAAATATATCTAAATTATTTTGATTATATTGAAGGAGACAAAATATGAGTATTAATCCAAACTTAGTTCCAAAAATAAAGTTAAGCAATGGGATGATTGTACCTTGCATGGGAATGGGAACATTTGGCTCAGACAGATTTAGCCCTGAGCAAGTTTCAGACGCCGCAGCCGGGGCACTTAACTATGGCTATCGCATGTTTGACTGCGCTGCTGTTTATGGCAACGAGGATTTGATAGGAAATGTTTTTAGAAAGGCTTACGACAAAGGTCTCGTTAAACGTGAAGAGCTAACCATTATGACAAAGGTATGGAATGACCAACACCGTGCAGTTAGAAAGTCTTGTCTTAAGAGCATTAGTAATCTGCAAGCTGATTATATTGATGTGTATTTCATACATTGGCCATTTCCTAATTATCACGCTCCCGGTTGCTCTGTAGATGCACGTAATCCTGACTCTATCCCCTTTAGCGTCGAAGAATTTCTGGATACTTACAGACAAATTGAGGAGCTTGTAGATGAGGGACTCGTAAAGGGAATTGGAATATCTAATATGACAATACCTAAACTCAAAGCAGTCTATGATGAACTTAGGATCAAACCTGTTGTTCATGAGCTTGAAATTCATCCTTGTTTCCAGCAGCAGGAACTTTTTGACTACACCGTTAAGCTTGGAATTCATCCTATTGGCTACATGCCTATTGGATCGCCAAAGCGTCCTGAACGTGACATTATGGCTGAAGACATTGCTGATATTGAGTTGCCTGAGATGCAGGCAATCGCTAAGGCACACGACATACACCCAGCAGTGGTTGCTCTTAAATGGGCCATTAGGAGAGGTGAAATAGTTATACCTTTCTCTGTAAATGAAAAAAACTATGCTGCTAATTTGCAATCTACTCTTGAATATCCTTTGACTGATGATGAAATGGCTACAATTGCTACCCTTGAAAGAAATAATCGCCTTGTAAAAGGACAGGTATTTCTCTGGGAAGGTGCAAAGGATTGGCATGACCTATGGGATGAGGATGGTACAATAACAAAATAGTACTTTATTAACCTTTATATATCAATGGGTAACAAAGTACTACTTTTTATTATTTACCTATCCCTTAATTGCTCCGGAAGTCATTCCCGCCACCATATATTTCTCCAGGAATACAAATACCAACGCTATTGGGATAATTGCAATTGCTGCTGCCGCCATTATTTCACCCCATATTATCGTATACTCACCTATCAGCGATGATATCCCTACTGTAATTGTCCATTTAGACGGATCCGCCAAAAATGTCCTTGCAAATAGAAACTCACTCCAGCAAAGTATGGCCGAATATGTCGCAGTTGCAGCAATGCCCGGTACTGTTAGTGGCAGAACCACTCGTCTTACTGCTTCAAATCTGTTACACCCGTCAATTCTTGCCGACTCCTCCAAGCTAGTCGGAATACCATCAAAGTAACTTTTCATCATCCATGTCGCAAATGGAATGACAAATGTTATATTACTGATTATTAACGACAAATGGTTGTTAATTAATTTCATATTAGTAAACATTATATATAGTGGAACCACCAATAGCGTCTCCGGAAGCATACGTACCACCAATAGGAAGAAGCCTAATGCATTTACGGTTCTATATTTGAATCGTGACATACTATATGCTGCCAGAGTCGATACTATAATTGATATTGCAGTACTGAACAATGTTACGATTAAAGAATTGGCAAACCATGTCAATATCGGCTTTGTCTCAATAATAGTCTTGAAATTTGACATGGTCATACTCGCCCATTTCGGAATTACATTAACGTTCTCAAGCAACGCACTTCTTTCTGTCAATGATGTTACCAGTGTCCAATAAAGAGGAAAAGCAAGAACAATTACGGCAATAAGTAACAATATTTTTTGTCCAATATGTCTTTTAGATTTCATGTTAAATCCCCCTTAATGAAACTGTTTCTTTAATGATGGCATTGCCGCTACAACAAATATGGTGCATACTAATAAGCTAACTATACCTATTGCAGATGCATATCCCATATTATAATACTTAAACGCTTGATTATATAAAAGCAACGGCAGGGTCTCTGTTGCCTGATTTGGTCCACCTCCGGTTATCGAATACACCAAATCATAATTTCTAAATATCCACAAACCATTTAACAGCAGAGATGTCACTATTACTGACCTAAGTGCCGGTAATGTAATATGCAGGAACTGCATCCATTTATTTGCCCCATCAATACTTGCTGCCTCATAATAATCTCCTGAAATACCTTTTAGCCCCGCAAGTATTGATAGTGTGAAAAACGGATAACTTTTCCATATAGTTGCTACAATAATCGTTGCCATAGCTGTAGTCGGAGTCGCAGTCCATTTAATATTTGTACTGATTATATGAAGTGATTTCAAAATACTGTTAATAATCCCGTAATTACCATCAAACATCCATGTAAATAACAATCCAACTACAACTCCCGGAATAGGCCACGCTAATAGAATAAGTGTCCTAACGAGCTTTTGAAATTTAAACTTTCTATTCAATAATATTGCTAACCCCAGGCCAAGTAAAAATGAAATGGTTAGTATTGTTATTGTAAACAATACTGATTTACTTAGTGCATTCCAGAAATCACTACTTATAAATAATTTCTTGTAGTTATCAAGCGTAAAGCCCTCGCCCGTCTGTGAACTTCCAATAAACTTAATGTTTTGAAAACTCATTTTGATAGTTGTAAATAGTGGATAGACAATCAGTATAAACGAAAACAATGCTGCAGGTATAGAAAACGAAAGCGCAAATCTATAATTTCTCTTTTCTGCCAAGCTTCTATTTCTCTTTAACAAAATAATTCCTCCTCTTTATGCTAATACCCAAGAGACCATTTACTGAAGATTATTTTCAACATCACTCTTTAACGTCTCTAAAGTAGTCTCTACGTCAGCATAAGGATCTACAACCATCTGCATTACTGCATCAATAGTCATTTGTGTGAACTCACCATATACTTTTTCATATCCCGATGGTATTATTTCTTTTGCATTTTCCGCATCTTTGATGAATTGCCCCATAAATGGTTGTTCTTCTAATATTTGATCATTAATTATAGAAGCATTCGGTGATGGTGATCCTACTTCCTCAACATATAACTGTTGAAATTCATCTTCTGTAATCATTTTTATAAATTCCCATACGAGTTCTTTCTCATCATCTGATATTTCTGCCGGAATATGAAGGCTGTTACTCACTGAACCCGGTGTGTATTCAAATGGCATCTCTGCCACCTTTAGATTGTCTTTAACATCGTCTGATGCTGTGTCTATAAGTGATGCAACCCAAGGTCCATCGAAAATCATTGCGATTTTTCCTTCTACAAAATATTGTCTTTTTTGCTCTACTTTTAACCCTGTAGGTGTATAATTATTCTTAAACAACGACTGATATGTTTCCAACGCATGTATCGTCTCATCTGAAGTCATAGATGTTAAATCTCCATCTTCAGACCATGTACCACCCATTCCAACTACAAATGTGGAAGCTTCATTATAGAAATTAGTATCTGTAACTTGGCATGCACCAAATCCAAATATATCGGGATCTCCGTCTCCACCAGTATCTTGTGTTAACGCTTCTGCTGCCTTTAAAAATGTCGCCTCATCAGTTGGAATATCTAATCCTGCTTCTTCAAACATCGCCTCATTATAGTACATAGAATATCCATTACCCAAAAGAAGGACACCATAGTATTCGTCATCAACCTCTAAAGCGCTTTGCAGATCAGTCCAATTGTTTAATATATCTGTAGCTTCCAATCTATCATTAATAGGTTCTAACCATCCCATATCCTGAAATTGCGCAAAATATCTTGTTATCAAATGTGTAATATGAGGTGGTTGACCTGATGCAAACAACGTAGTAAGTGTATCAGAATAGCTATCTACCGGAACTTGATAAAAATTAATACTTACATTTTCATGTCTAGATTCAAACTCTTCTATTGCTGCCTCCCAAAATTCTTGAAATCCGGGCTCGGTAGCCTGCCACGATGGAAAGTCTAGCACAATCTCATCTTTTTCAGCTTTTTCACTGCTTCCATCAGCACTATTATTACTACCACACCCCGCCATGCTAAGCATAACTACTACTAATAAAATACTTAATAATTTCTTTTTCATCTTTTTCTCCCTTTCCTTATAATATTGCTC
This sequence comes from Suipraeoptans sp., assembly GCA_047973235.1. Lineage (GTDB taxonomy): Bacteria > Bacillota > Clostridia > Lachnospirales > Lachnospiraceae > Aequitasia. Next base: position 10,920 of record JBKEBP010000073.1, read on the forward strand.
CTGATTCTATTAATTTTTTTTGCAATTTTGCAACGTCGATATCTCTAGGTCGCACATTATCATTTACACATATTACCGCTGCTTTTCCTGCTGCTTCACCCATAGCCATACAAGAAGGCATAATCCTTATGGATGCAAGTGCTTTGGCCGTTGTAGAAATACATCGTCCCGCTATAATTAAGCCATCGATACTTTTGGGTAATAAACACCTATAGGGTATGTCATAACAAGCGTCTTCACTTTTGATAAATGAAACGCCCCAACCATTCCCTTTGGGATCATGAATGTCAATACAATATCCATTTTTTGCAATCTTATCTTCAAATTTTCTTCCACTCAAAATGTCATCTTCATTAAGAATATATTCTCCAACAATTCTTCTTGATTCTCTTATCCCTATTCCATTTTGAATACTCGTAATGTGTGCATTTTCCATTCCCGGAATGTATTCATTGAAAAACCTGATAATTTTCTTTAATTGTCTTCTTCCTTCTATTTCTGCATCAGAGAGTTCCCATGAATCCACAGCACTTTTTTCAGCAACCCGAATTGTATTAACATATGTCAGTTCATTCTCCCTTAATGTACCTGCCCAAATATTGTGGTTAGAATGTGGAAATATCTTATCTTTTTCAATTATATCATTCCAATTTGTGAGTTTCCCACTGACATGTAAATTATACTCACTCTCACCGCCATATGGTTTAGCAATAATAGGATTTTCACCAAATAAGTTTGTAACTTTTTTCACATTTACATCGCCTAGTTTAAAAAGTAATGACATAGCTTGACAAAGTCCGTCTTCCTCTCTGCCAATATTATACTCAGCACCTGCAAATCTAGCTAAATCTCCATCTCCTGTTGTATCAATAAATAATTTTGCTTTTAATTCAACTAATCCATCCTTATTAGCTACAATTACACTTTCCAACGCATTATTGTTTACTCTTGCATCACATATGAAAGAATGGTATAAGATTTTGCATCCTGCTTGTAACAGCATCTCCTCCGTAACCAGCTTTATCCACTCCGGGTCAATCATCGTAACAGAATTCAAATGCCCATCCTTGGTTTTAATGTGGGAAAGTGCAGCCTTCTCTTTATATAACCTTTGCATTAATTCTTCTGCCACACCTCCGGTTACCTGTTCATTATTTCGTGTAAAGAAGTCAATAAATGGTAACCCGGATGCTGCTGTTCCTCCAACATATGCATTTTTTTCAATAAGAAGAACCCTCGCACCTTCTCGTGAAGCACTTAATGCCGCCGATATCCCGGCCGTCCCTCCTCCTGCAACAATGACGTCAAATTTCTTCTCTAGCATCATGTCTCCTTTCTGTTGTTTTTGAAATTATAACTAATTTATTCCTTCAATAAAATATGACAAACTTTCTATTTTGTTTGATTTCTTTCTATTTTATACAAATTACTTTTTCACATTCACAATACATTGTATAATGAAAAAAACAGTTCAGAAGGGGTAAAGGTATATATAAATGGGACAAAAACGATTTGATCAGATAATTCTGAAAAACTTTATTTCTATAGTTCTTTTTTGCTCATTGCTTATTGGTTTACTAACTGCATTTTTTGATATTCGCCATACTTTGTCACATGAAGAGACAATTGCGCAGGAATCGCTTGAACAAGCAAAGATTAATATTGATAAACACATTGAGATGATTGAAGATTATCTTTCACTTACACATGCTAACTCAGATATCCAAGAGCACTCTAGAAATACAAATGCTAATCTCACATCTATTGCCGCAAGCGCTACTATTATAAATGATACTCTTTTTTCAATTGACTTGTTCAAAAAAAGTATTGATTCAATGTCTCTATTTTTACTTGATACTAAAGGAACATATACTGAATATTCAAATAGCACTAAATATAGTAATGCTGTTTTCTCAAGTAATAATGTTGAGTCATCCGATTGGTTTACAACAACACTTGAATACAAGGGACATACATATTGGTTCATTGATACTGAAGAGGGCATGGGTTCCACTATAAATGCTTCTCGCATTTTGTATTCAACCGATACACCTTCCCATGCCATCGGAATTCTCCGTGCCGAAATATCACTTCGAAAATTCAGTCAACATTTGAGTGAACTCTCCTTTGGCAACCAGGGTGAGGCTTATTTAATGGTGGATGATTCTTTATATTATTATGATAGACGCAGTAAGGAAGCAATGACTATTTCTGCCGAATCTATTGCTACCAAAGAGCACCCTTTAAATCTTATTCTTGAACTGCCAATATCAAATAACTGGAGCATTGTAGGTATAATACCTTATCAAGAGCTATATAAAAGTGTTTTTAATAATCTCATTCTGATATTGGTTGCACTGATCGTTACGGTCATTATTGCGTTTTTTATTTCTATGCGTATGAGTCAAAAAATATCTTCACCTATACAAACACTTTGTCAATCAATGTCTCGAATCGAACCACAGACTAAAACTATTTCCGATAGTTGTCTTGAAATCACACAGCTCTATGATACATACAAGTCCATGCTAATAGAGCTTGAGCAATTGATAAAAACTCGAGAAGAGACTGCAATTAAGTTAAAACAAGCTGAGCTGCAGGCTCTGCAATCACAGATTAATCCTCACTTCATATACAACACCTTAGAGTCTATTAATGCTCTTGTAGCAACCGGAGAAAAGAAAGATGCTGCTTCAATGATTACTTCACTTAGTAATTTTTTCCGAAGCAGTTTGAATAATGGAAACACCTTAATCCCTCTTGACAAGGAAATAAATCAAGCCATATCGTATTTTCAAATTGTAAAATATCGCTATTCTAATAGTGTCAGATTGGAAACTGATATATCTGACGACCTTTCAAATTTGAAAATAACAAAACTTATTATCCAACCATTTATCGAAAACTCAATAATACATGGCTTCAAAGATATTAACTATACAGGTGTAATAAAGCTAATCGTAAGGCCTACTCCTAAAAAAATATTGATACGCATTGAAGACAACGGATTAGGCTCTGATACAGAAATGTTAAACTATTTATTACAACAAAGAACATTATACGACGATGATAAACCTAACTTCTATTGTATCCAAAATGTTTATCAAAGGCTTCAAAATAAATATGGGGACAGTTTTAAGCTTTATTATGAAGAGAATTCAGATGGTGGTGTCACGGTATGTATGGAATTTGAAATAGATGCTTTGAAAGGAGTAGATTAGAAATGATGAAAGTAGTGCTTGTTGATGATGAAAACTTAGTAATAAATCATCTAATTGAATTATTATACAATAGAAATTTACCGTTAGAAATAGTCGGAACCGCAAACAGTACTTGGCAGGCAATGAAGGTTTGTAAAGAAAAAAAGCCTGATCTGGTTATAACAGATATTCGCATGGGCTCATCTAATGGTCTTGATTTATGCGAGGATTTGAAGGTTGCCCTCCCATATACTAAAATCATTATTCTATCCGGTTATGATGATTTTCAATATGCGCAAAGAGCATTATTATACAATGTTATTGGTTATATGCTAAAGCCTATTGATGAGGATGAACTCTACAATAAGGTGAAGGTTGCTAATAGTATTTTCATTGATGATGAAATGCAAAAAGACAACAGTGATAAGTTAAGAGAACAGCTGATTCATTCTCTTCCTTTGATGAAAGATTGGTTCTTTCATATGATACATCTTTATCACGATAATCCGAAGCAATTAAAAGAAAATTTGAGTCTGTTTCAAATTGATATACTAAATAATTACTATCAGGTTATATATATCAATCTTACTCGCCAACAAAAAGATAATACTTTAGAATCTAATTTAGAGTCCAACTCTAGAATGGTTAACACATTTTCAATCTTTATTGAAAAGGACACTAAAAGTCTGTTTTTTTATAATGATTACTCCGTTATCATAATTCTCTCTGAAGAAACCGACATTGCTATTAATGAATTATCAAATAAACTTTCTGAAAAAATAAAACAATATATCACTTTCAACTATGATAGTAATTTTTCCATTGGACTCTCTTCGCCCACAAAGGACATTTCATATTTAAACACTGCAACTAAAGATGCAAACCTGGCAAGTAACTATTCATTCTATATGGGATATGGTGAAATAGTGTGCATCACGGATGTTGAATCTCGTGATAATATCACCGATGGCTTTTCTGATTTTGCTAACGTGCAGGAAAAGATACTGAAGTATATCAAACTATGTGATACAGAGCACACGCAAAAGCAACTCAGGATTTTTTCATTAGCTCTTTTACAGATGAGACTTGATATCAACTTTATGAAAAACAAGTATATTGAATTATACTTTTATTTGTCAAACTCAATAATAAGAGAATTTGAATTTCTAAAGGCTGAAAGTAATACAATTCATAAGCAACTTGAAGAAAGTTCAAAACTCGAAGAAACTCAGAAAATTGTTGAAGACTATGTATATACTTTAATTAGTAAAATTTGGAAATCCAGAACCGATAAAAATCAAGCTTTTATTAATAACACTAAACGCTATATCGAAACTCACTTTAAAAATAATATTTCCCTTGAAGTAATAGCTGAAGAGATTGGTTTATCACCTTGTTATCTTTCAACCTTATTCAGTAATTCCGAAAAAATATCAATAAAAGAATATATTATAAATATTAGGATTGAGGCTTCAAAACAATTATTAAAGGACACCTCACTAAAGATATATGAGGTGGCCGGCAGTGTAGGATATATGGATTCAAGATATTTTAGTCAGCTGTTTAAGAAAAAAACCGGATACACGCCAAAACAATATCAAGAATTTCGATACTAGTATTAACAAATCTAAGTAATACTACTAATGGCGATCCATACCCGGAGAAATTCCATATGTCTTTTTATATAGCCTATAAAAATTCGACATATTGGATACTCCACAGGCATGTGCAACCGTAGTAATTCCACTATTTGAATCACGAAGCATGTTTCTTGCTCTATCCATTCTAATGCGAGTAAGGTATTCCTGGAAGCTATTTCCTGTCTTTCTATGAAAATAGCTTGAAAAATAGTTGGGACACATACATGCCTTTGCAGCTACGTCCTCTAACGTAATACGTTCGAAATAGTTCGACTTCATATATTCAATAACATCTGAGATTCGATTCAATTCTGCTTTTTCCGACTTTGAATTGTCAATACTATGCTCTTCTCTTTGATAGTGTCTAATAAGAAGTGTAAGTATTCTCATTATATCTGCCTTAACCATAATCATGTATCCGGGATTTTCATTGGACTTTTCTTCGCATATCTCTTCAATCATTTGCCAAAGACAACTTCCTATTTCACCTTGTCCGTTTATTTTGTTAGTAAAATTACTGCCACGTTTGAAAAATGGTACCAAGTACTCGCGGTCCATCATATTCATACTGTCACTTATTATTCTTGATGAGAACACCAATACCATTAGTTCCAATTTCGAACTAATAACCTCCCAATGATGTGACTCGAGATGATTAAAAAGTATAATATCCCCACTTTGAAGGTGGTATTCTCTTCCTTCAACATAATACTTAACCTCGCCATCTAAGACACATGTTATCTCCAAAAAATTATGCCAATGTGATGTCGAACAAACATTGCTCCGCTCTCTTGTTTCCGTATATCTTTGTATATCAAACGGAAACTCGTCAGGCAGCTGTCTTCTATCTTCTATAAGCATATTTCTAACTCCTTACCTTGATAGATAAATTCTATACTTTTATTATTCAATCTAATACAGCACTTTCTACCAACCAGACTATTACTAAAGTTATATTTTGCTGACCCTATCTTAAATATATTTTTCTCATCTGACCAGCTTAACCGAATATAGTTATAACGGCCATTTTCATATTCATAACTCTCTCCATCGTCCTCATAATAGTAAAAAGTCGCATCAGCTCCCGGATATATGAATATATTAATCGGTGTCTCAACCTGTTCATTTGCATATTCGAGCTTCTCTTCCATTGGAATTACCGATCCTGCCCTTACAAAAATAGGTATTTTATTAATAGCTGCGTCAGCAACTATATATTGACCTCCCTCGAATTCCTTTCCGGTATAAAAGTCAAACCACTTTACTCCGGTCGGTAAATAACATCTCCATTTCTTTTCAGTATTAAGCTCCTTACTATTCCTATCATAATACATTGGTTTTGTAACCGGACAAACCATTAGACTTTCGCCAAACATATATTGATTACATAAATTTTTAGCATTTTCATCATTGGCAAAGTCAAACATCAGGCTTCTCACCATAGTCTTATCTTCCAGATGAACGCTGCCGGCAAGTGAGTAAATATAGGGCATTAGCTTATATCTTAAATTAATTGCCGATTCAATCGCGTCATAAAACATTTCATGTGGTTCACCAAAATTCCATATTTCTCTTGGTGTATCGGTGCCGTGCGAACGAAACATAGGGAGAAAAATTGCATACCATAACCATCTGACATACAGCTCCTTGTACCCTAGGTCATCTACTCCGTCTTCATAATCCCCTTTCCAAAACCATTTAGCTTCACTATCAGTATTACAATTACATCCACGATGCTCCCATTTTTCCTTGACTGTAAAAAATCCTCCAACATCCAATGTCCAATATGGAATCCCACTAATAGACATATTTATTCCTTCAGTTATTTGTTTCTTAAGTGTGTCCCATGAAGCAAACGTATCTCCTGACCAAAGAACAGTTCCATATTTCTGTATAGATGTATATCCTGACCTTGTAAGATTTAAAACCCGATTATCACTTTCTTTTCTCTGGTTTTCATATATACCTTTTGCATGCATCGTGGCATAAAGATTTGCTTTTGTTGGCTCTAGAAACTTCTTATGCTCTTCACCTACCAGATTGAACCTCTCCCAGGGTTCTCTCATATATTCACCGTTCCAGTCAGGACCTGAAAATGGTTCCGTAGAGTCACACCACCATGCATCAAACCCTCCACTAAAAAGTTCTTCATTCATTTGCTTCCAATACAACTTGCGACCTTCCTCGGAAAAAGCATCATATGTCGCATAGTCATTAAGCAATAAATTATTTTCTTCCATTTCTTTATAATTTTCAGTACCACTATTCATATTAGGCCAGACTGAAACCATCGAATGAACATTTAGTCCATGTAGTTCTTCGTTCATTTTCGACAAATTCGGATACCTTTTTTTATCTACTATTTTATTGCCCCATTTGCCGTCTTCCCATGTGTTCCAATCCTGTACTATTACGTCGAGTCCTATACCTCTTTTCCTATACTCACTCGCAACATCAATCAATTCCTCCTGAGTATTATATGCCTCTTTGGACTGCACATATCCAAAACTATATTTTGGAAGCATTGATGCCTTGCCTGTTAGTGTTCTGTATCCTGATATACATGTGTCGGAATCCCCCGAAATAAAATAATAGTCTAGTTGAGGAATTGCATCTAAATAAATATAGTTCCCCCTCTCATCATCATTAAATGTCATCAAGCAAGCTGCGTCAAATAAGATACCATACCCCTCAGACGAAACCATAAATGGTATCGGAATACGCATATTATGCTGGTAAAGATACTGAACATGACTTCTGTAATTATATATCCCCTCTTCACTTTGACCCAGACCATGTATACTTTCTTCATCCTTAAATTCAAACTTTAACTTCCCTTTGTAAATTATTCCATCTTCTATCGGCACGAGATTTTTAACAAAGTTTCTCTCTCCGTCAACTGTATGTACCCTTTCTATTTTCGGTTTCTCACCTCTTGTAGTATATTTTATCAATGCGGCTTTTCTGAGCTCCTTACCTTTTTCTCTAAGCAGCACTTTACCTGTATTTCTATCTAGCCATTTTACGTCTCCTGATGTTTTTTCAATGCTTATGATAAGTTGACTCGTCCTTATACAAAGCTTTTCTGTTTCGTCTACTGCATCTATTTTAACGCATTCCTTACTTTCAATTAATTCGCTTGCACTTTCTATATCTCTATTTATTGAATAAACCATACGAACTATATTTTCTTTAATTCCATATATATTGAAAGTACCTTTGTCAAATTCAACTAATATCTGACTGTCACTTATTTGTTTATGCTTAATATATTGCATTTTAATGCACCTACCCTTTCACTGCTCCTGCAGTCTGACCTCCAACTATATACTTCTGACATACTATATACATTATTATTACAGGGAGACATGTAAGTAAGATATCCGCGCAAATCAAATTCCATTCTTTACTAAACTGTCCAAAGAAATTATATACAGCCAATATCATAGGCCATTTTTCAGATGAATTCAAAAAATAAAGTGGCATTACGAATTCATTCCATGTATTAAGGAAGCATAATACTCCTGCTGTTACCATACTAGGCCTAATCATTGGAATAATTATTCGAAAAAATAATCTGATAGGATCACATCCGTCAATTACCGCCGCTTCATCCATATCCCTTGGTACCTTTGAAATAAATCCATAGATTAAGAATATGGTAAACGGGATTTGCATTGCTGCGTATAGTAAAATTATTCCTATTCTGCTATTGTTTAGACCGGTTATTTGCATAACCTTCATAAGTGCAACATAGTTGATTGGAATGACTATTCCTAATACAACATACATATATACACTTTTTGTTAACCTGCTAGACCGTCTGGAAAATATATATGCTGCCATTGATCCCAGCAAAACTGTTATAATAGTAGCACTTCCGGCATATAAAAAACTGTTCAAAAAGCTACGCCCGAGTTTCCCTTTTTCTATAACTGTTGTGAAATTCTCAAACGTTATTCTACTAGGCAAGCTAAAGTTAAGCGTAAAGCATTCCTCCGCAGGTTTAAATGCATTGATTAATATCAATAGCAAAGGAGTCAACATTATTAGTGAAAACACCCATGCGAGTATATTTTTTGATACTATCGATATCGTCTTTTTTGTTTTCTTATTCATTATTCCTCCACCTCGTCTTTCGTTAACACCTTAATCATGAAGAAACCTATTATTACCATGAACACAAACATTATTGAACTAATCGTGGTTCCTTCGGCATACAGGCCTTGTGAAAACTGCTTAAATACGGCAGTATACATTACCTCCGTTGTATGTCCGGGACCTCCATTTGTGAGTACATAAACCATATCAAATACCTTTAGGCCATAAAGAACATTAAGAATAATTGTCACAGCAAGTGTCGGTCGTAGCATAGGCAATGTAATATTTTTAAATCTATGAAAACCATTAGCACCATCAATACTGCTAGCCTCATAGTAAACGCTTGGAATAGCCAAAATACCTACTATAAGCATTGTCATGATATAACCTGTTCCTCTCCATATATCTACGCCCATTACAGACCAAAATGCTATTTTCGGATTAGTCAGCCATTGTTGCGTTAAGCTCTCCAGCCCTATCGCACTTAGTGTTTCGTTTAGAAAACCATTTTTTGGATTAAGTATGGATGTAAAAATTAACCCTACAATAAGAATAGATAAAACAGAAGGCATATACATAACTCCACGGTGGAAATTCTTGGCTTTTATATTGCGGCTTAATGCTAATGCAAATCCTAAACCCAGAATAGTTTTGGCGGTAGTTGTAACTACGGTAAATAAAAGTGTATTGCCTATATAATCTAAATATCCCTGCCCGGGATCAAATACCTTTATAAAGTTTTTCAATCCCACAAAATTTACTTCTTTAGAATATGCCGACCAGTCGGTAAATGAATAGCCTATACCTATAATTCCCGGAACAACACATAGTGCTGTATAAAGCAGTACTGCTCCAAGTGCAAAGTACCATGGATATATCTTTGATTTTTTCATTTTCTCTCATCCTTTCATACTTGTTTATAGTCATTCTACTATCTGACCTGTTCCCAAAACATGACTATTTGCTTTCTCTTTATGTCATTTTTTAACCTTTCAACCAATTCGAAAAATTTATATGTTATACTTAATAAAATCAAGTTCTTCTCTTCTTTAGACAAATGTTATGTGAGGTGGCATTATGCAAAAGAAAACCAGGCGAATACAAAAAATACTTAGCCAATATTTTCTAATTAATATGATTATTATCATATTTATTTTTATGGCTGTTTCTTCGGTTGTAGAATACCGCTCTATGAATGAATCCTTAAACAACGAAATGATGCAGAATTGCCAAACTATTGCCGATGATATTGATTCACAAATTAAGCAAATGGATACCATTTGTCTAAATATCATTCATTCCGTTAATGTTAAGCAAAATTTCTCAAATCTGGTTAATAATAGTTCAGCAACAGCTTTTGAATTAAATACCTACAAAAACAATCTGGCAAACTCAATGACATCAATTAAAGGGGTTGATTCTTCTATTCGTCTAGTTAATATATATGACCTCGAAGGTACTGGTTTTGGCACCGGAAATCACACCGGACCAATAAGCTTTGATACTTCTTCATCCGATACGCTTGAACATGCCTATTTAGCTAATGGATACAGATACTTCCCACATGGAACAACAAATGTACTTTTCTCACGTGGAAGCGGTACATATGATAATCGATATTACTTTTCGCTTATACGAATGTATTTTGATGATTTTCACAACCCCATAGGATATGTGGAAGTTGTTAAATACCTCGATGTCGTATTTCAACGTGCAGAGCAGCTTGCAGAACAATACGGCTTTACTTTTTATGTTTACAGCGAGGATAATCAGAATATTTATCCATCTTCTGACACTTCGGCAAGTAAAGAACAGTTGGTGTACGAAGATGAATTATCTGAAAATCACACTTATGAATACACAGCCACATACAGCGACTTTAACATATTAGTTGCTATACCTGACTCTGTACTCTTTGCGCCAATGTATAAGCAGCTCCTCTCTATACTACTATTGTTTTTGCTGTCCGTTATAGCTTGTTTCTTGATAGCTATCGTACTGTCTAAACGTATAAGTGCACCTCTTAAAGCGATATATCATAAACTTACAGAGAAAGAATTTAACACAAACATGGAAGAAATAGACCTTCCTAATTCATATGTTATTGAGGTTGAAAAGCTAAAAGATTCTTTAAATGAATCCATGCGTCTTCGTAAGGATTCAATGCAATCTATTGTTGTTTCAAAAGAGCAGGAAATGCAGGCTATGATGCTTGCTTTACAATCTCAGATGAACCCACATTTTTTATATAATTCGTTGAGTACAATAAGTGCTTTAGTTTCTGAGGGCAAAGGCGATTCTGTTGAAGAAATGTGCTTGGATATCACCTCCATACTTAGGTATATTTCCTCAAATCAAGATCAAACATCTTCACTGGAGGAGGAACTTGAACACTGTACATTATATTTGAACATCTTGAGACTTCGTCATGGAGAGTCCCTTAGTTATGACTTTAACATTGATGATGCCATGCTTGATATCCATGTTCCCAAACTATGCATACAGTTGTTAGTAGAAAATGCAGTAAAGTTCTCCACACATATATCACCACCTTGGCACATTCGAATATTGGGCTGGGTAGATGACTTTAATTGGTATGTAGATGTTCAAGATAATGGACCGGGATTTGACAATGAGACTTCAAAGCTTTTACGTTCTCAGATGGATGAAATACTAGCAACCGGACTTTTGCCCAGCCTTGAAATTAATGGTATGGGTATACTAAATATTTTTATACGGTTATATCTTTTATATGGAATATCATTTATATTCGATTTCGGCAACCTACTTAAAGGAGGTGCTTTCGTGAGAATAGGAGGACCATTAAATGGCAAAGACAAAAACTGACAAGTTTAATACTTTAATAGTCGAAGATGAACCACTTATACTTAATGCCTTGGAACGTCACGTTAATTCTTTTGACAACTGCTTTGTAGTTACGCATAAGTGTGTTAATGGCTTGGATGCATTAAACTGTCTCAAAAAAGAAGTAATTCATTTAGTTATTACCGATATAAGTATGCCTATAATTGATGGATTAGAGCTTTCTAAAAGCATTCACGAGCAATATCCCGGTATAGTAACTCTAATTATGACAGGATATGCTGATTTCGAATATGCACGTATTGCTCTAAAGCATAATGTATTTGATTATATGTTAAAGCCAATTAATCCTGATGATTTGGAGGATATTCTAAACAAGGTTAGACTGCACCTTGAAACAAAGTATACTTTAATCGACGATGTGAAAATCCTCGGAAAAAAATCTGAAGACATCGTAGAGTATGCAAAATTATATATTATGGAAAATTATATGAATGATATTGATTTCACCACTTTTTCTTCTTCTCTTGGCTTTAGCTCGGCATATCTGACTAAGCTTTTTTCAAAATATGTCTGTCAAACGCCAATTAAATATCTGACCGGTATTCGAATTCAGGAAGCCAAACGCCTTCTCCAATATACTGATTTACCTATCCAAAGAGTCGGTGAAAGCGTTGGTTATCCCGACCAATTCTATTTCAGTAAAACCTTTAGAAAGGCTACGGGACTAAGTCCATCAACTTTCAGAAAACAAAAATAGCTTTCAAGTGGATGTCGGGAAATAGGAGCGAAAAAATCTGATATACAAAAGCTACTAGGTCTAATCCAATACCTTTGTTTTAGTCGCTCTAAAATAATAATAACTCAAAAAAATATATATAAACAAAACCCTGAACTAATTCGTCATGTGATAAAGCACGATTTATTCAGGGTTTTGCTGATTTTCAATTTTTGAGGTCAAAATCGGTTATTTTTCGACAGCCCCATATACTATAAACTGTTACTGCCATGCTTCATCACCTGCTGCCTGAGCCTGTGTTTCTCTTCTTTCATCAACTTTCTGCAGCACTTCTACTGATGTCATATCACCAATTAGCATAGATACCATATCTTGACACAATTCCATCCATTGTGGATTAAGATATTTTATAACATCCTGGAAAACCACACCCCTCTTTTCCTGTGTTTCCAGAAATTCCTGTGTGTCTTCACTATATGCCGGATCCTGTCCAAGCTCATATGGCAAATTTTCTATCTTGGATTCATTATCGATCATATGTTGAACACTATCTTTAGTAGTAATAAATTCCAAATACTGCTTAGCTGCATCTATATTATCAGATCCCGAGTAGATAAATCTGCTTGGTCCACATGGATGTTCATTTAAAACATCATTGTCAAGTGTAGTATAAAGGAACAATCCAAAATCACTTTCCTCATATGTTCCGCCACTGGCCTCAGCTATAGCTGCTAGTGTACCGGGCTTACAAGCACTCATTGCAAATTCTCCACTACCAAGACTAATTTCCAAATCCGCATATTCATCAGACAAGTAATTATCGCCAAAATATCCCTTATTCGCCATATCTTGTACCTGATCCAACACAGTTTCAAACATCTCTACTTCGGCAAACTTTATTTCATTATTATTGAGTTGGTCCGTTATTCCGGGCATTAAGTCCTCATATTTACCGCCTATTTCACAGAACCACATGCCCTGGTGCCATCCGTCACCCATTGGCTCATAAAAAGGTGTAACTCCTGCACTGAGCAGTTCCGAACATACCTTATCAAATTCATCATATGTAGTTGGAATTTCCAAATTATACTCTTCAAATATTTTCTTATTATACACTATGTAAAAGTCTGTTGTAGTATCAAAAAAAGTTGCACCATATACCTTGCCATCAACCGAAGTTTGTTCTTTCGCAAATTCATCATAATATTCAATCCATGGTTCGTTTGATAAATCAACTGCATTATCCTCGATTTGATACTGACTTACCAAATCAAATGACCCTGATTGTCCCCCAAATATATCAGGACCTTCACCACTATTTAACTTAGTCATAAGTACATTGTAATATTGATCTGCAGGCACTATCTGGTAATCTACTGCAATTCCCGTTTCCTCTTCAAACTGCTTCCCGAGTTCCTTCTCTGCATCATATATCCAGTCCTGACTTGCTAGGATTGTTAGAGTTTTAGTGCTTGAAGAGCTACCTCCACCTCCTTCGTCATCTGACGAATCCGAGCTTGAGCTATTACTTCCCCCACAACCAACAACTGCTGTTATCAGCATGGTGCAAACTAGTAATACAGATATTATTTTTCTTTTCATATGTCATTCCTCCATATATTTTTTTTAATAATATCAGCTATTTGCCATTCTCTACATGTATTATTCAGATTCTTTTATGTCAAATTTTAACCTTTCGATAAACGAAATCACATAATCTCTTTTGTCACTATAATCTCTATGTGAAGCAAGTCGAAAACAGTTATCTCCTACAATTCCCTTTAAAAAAAAGTAATCCGATTCGACCTTAAAGAATGGTTTTTTGAGCATTGGCATATATACAAGTGCACCAAGTGGCCTAAGAGCACTAATAAATTCTTCGTCAATATTCGACTCGATAACAACATCATATGCATCCCAACCGGATTCCGTACATCTTTCTTTAGATGAATTAACTTCTAATACTCTCATATAGCACTCACACCCTTTGCTATTTCTACAATGGCAAACACTAGCATATCTATCTCTTCTCGCGTAGTTAAGTCAGAAATGCTTACACGTACTGTCCCTATATTCTCTGTCCCGATATATTTATGGATTAAAGGTGTACAATGAAGTCCCGTTCTAACTATAATACTATATACGTTCTGTAATATATATGCAACATCGCTCGGCTTTAATCCTTCTACATTAAAACTTAGTACAGGACCTCTGTTAATGTCTTTTATTCCATATAACTTAACACCATTGATCTCCTCAAGTCTTGCATACAACTCTCTTATCATAGTCTGTTCTTTATCTGCGATAACCCTTACCTGCCTACTAAGAATATATTCGACACCAGCCTCAAGTGCCTTTATTCCGGGAATATTCTGTGTTCCCACTTCATACTCATATGGTCCCTCGGTATAATATATTCTGCTGCTGTCAAGTCCTGTCCCGCCATACATAAAAGGCTTAAACTCAAGCTCTTTGCTAATGTAATATCCTCCTGTCCCTTGTGGACCAAATAAACTTTTGTGACCGGTAAATATTAATGCATCAATATTCCACTCATCAACTAATATCGGTATACATCCTGCGCTTTGTGAAGCATCTACGATGAAAATCAGATTGTTTTTCTTCGCAATATCTCCTATAGCTTTTATATCCTGAATAAATCCTGTAACGTTAGAGCAGTGATTTATTATAATTGCCTTTGTATTATCTTTTATACTGTTTTCAATATTAATAATATCTACATTTCCATTTTTATCACAAGGCACTATATCTACTGCATTTTTATTGAAATTCAATAATGGCCGCAGTATGCTGTTGTGTTCTGTTGCAGTAGTGATAACATGCTTATTGGACAGTCCCAATCCACAAATTAACACATTCGAAGACATGGTTGCTCCACTAGTAAAAAAAATCTGTTGATAATCTTTAATTCCAAGTAGATCTCCAAGTTTCTTTCTGCAACTATCAGTATCATAACTTTCATTCTCTCCACTACTTCTGAATTGTCCCGCAGGCATCATAGATAGAGCAGCAGCGTGTACATCCAGTACACGCTGTGGCTTTGGAAAAGTAGATGCCGCTTGATTCAAATAAATCATAGGCTACCCCTCCAGTATATTAAATCCCATTACTTTAGCTACTTTCTTGATCATCTTTGTATAGTCTCCAAAAATTAACACTTGATGGTGTCCAAAGCCTGCAAGGTTATGCATGTATGTTCTGACATCATCCATTTTAATGTAATAGTATGGACTACAATACACATCATCATATTCAGAGCGAATAACCTCTCCCGTCTTAAGACACATGGTATCACCTGCCGGATTAAATCTACCGAGAGTTACCATATCCTGATCATTTTCCGTGAAATCTACTTGGAGCTTTCCTCCAAATCCCTGGCCTGTAAATGCCCATAGCTTATACTGAAGGGGCTTCGTTCCATAACCATTCATGCAAAGTGCCGGTACCGCATGATGAATTCTAAGGAGCTCATCTGTCTCGTGATTAGGATTTCCCATAAACGCCGGTCTATGCGCGCCATATTGCATAATCATCATTGCCATCATTGCATTTAAATCTTCTTCACAGCTGCTTGGAATACCTTCATCCTTCATTAAAGAGTGGCAGAAGCATGGTGTGAATTTGCGGTCCTGTGGAATCTCAGAAGTACATAATTCATGACATGCTGTTGAAAATGCATTACATTGATATACATCCATCATTTTCTTTGCTGCTAGGTAGTATTTTACATCATTTAAAAACCAGCCTGTATTTACCTTAGTATCATTGGAGTTATTCACGAATTTATCTCTTATTTCCAATGCTTCTTCATCTGTAATTTCATCCATGTATTTAAATATATCGTGAAACGGCAATTTTATAACCTCGAATCCGTATTTCTTACGCAATATTTCCGGATCTCTAATAAGGCTTTGGATTCCAAAAGTCGGCTGTCCTCCCGCTGTTAGCACCAGTGCTCTTGTATTGGCAACCGCCTTTCTAATCCATAGTATATGTGCTATTTCATTTAAATCCTGCATGTCCATTGCCACATATGCCTCAACACCTATATCTCTACAATATGCCGCAAAATCTATTCCCTCATTACCATTTTGCATGATTACTATAGGTTTTCTATAACGCTCTAGCTTTGGTATTCTCCAGTTCATACATAAGAAGAAATCAACTTTGTCCATATCTTTTTCTATCTGTGCAAAGACATCCTCACCTACTACAAATTTCTCATCGTACCTCGCATCTACTGCAGGAAGAAGTTCTACCTCGTCAATGACTTCCTTTAATGTCTCACAGGCTTTAGCATAGGCTTCATCAGCTGCCTTAGTTTCTGCTTCCGTAGTCATATCTTCCATATGTCCTGCACGACAGGGTCCTTCCCAAAAGTGAGAATGAGTCAAGCATCCTATTATTGGTCTTGCTACTATTTTTCCTTCAATTGCTAGTGGTTTCATATGATATCTCCTCCATACATGCTTTTTAATGTTCCTTTGAGCAGATAATATCATGTAGAACCATCGACTTTCTTCCACTTTCTTAAGGTGTTTTTCCACTATCTTAAGATATTAGAGTTTGACTATACCAGCGATTCCCTTTCAATTCTTTCTCTGGCTTGTGGTGCCTGCTTATTCATCTTCTCCGGAAAACCAAACATAGATACACAGGCTATGTTATCGCCTCCAACTTTTGGCGCATTTGATTCTAATTGTTTTTTTGCAAAGTTCATTTCCCTTAGTGTTCTGAATATTGCATCAAAATCAACGTCTCCCTCTCCCATTGCCAAATGTTGATGAATTGTCATATCGGCACTGCCACTATTATTAAGCCATGGTGGATTAGCAATGTATCTGCAATCCAGAGTTTGGTTGAATGTATCTGCAAACAGTACATGAGTAAGCTCATCTCCCGCATACTTAAGCATATCCGCCGCATTGCCTTTGCCCTCATCATAAAAGAATCCGTGTGGTGATGAGTATACGTATCCCAGGTTCTTTGAGCGAAATGATTTTACCATGTCACAAGTCTCATTATTTAGTTCACAGAAATCATAAGGATGTGACTGTATCTCAAGCCTAATATTTTCTCTTTCTATTATAGGAAGTAACTCCTCCATCGATTTGAACCACATTCCATTACATATTTCCTGATTATTAGGATCTCCGGATAGTTCAGTATTGATTACCTTTACACCCATATCAGCTGCTATTTCGATAATCCTCTTCCAGTTTGCTACTGCAAATTTTCTTTGTTCTTCAGTAGGTCCCGACCACCTGTATACTACTATAAAAGATGATATCTCAATACCCGTTTCACTAAGTGCTTTTTTATATTCCTGCTCGCACTCTTTCGAGAATAACGGATGTTTGTAAAAAGGGTTGATACGAGGATGTGGGGATTGCTCAATATACTTATAACCCCAATCTGCAACCTGGTGCACCATCCGATTTATATCCATCTGCTTTGCCAGTACATCTACATCAAATGCTATTTTCATTTATTTCACCTATTTCCCTTTACTTGCTAATAGTCTGCTGTAATGCATCAATTGAAGTAAGCACTCCTGCTTCTACTGACATGGTAAGATCTTCCATTTCCAGTGATACGTCTCCATCATATCCCATCATGCTAAGAACTGAGAAGAATTCCTTCCACCACTTTAGATCCTTACCACAACCTACTGCAACATAATTCCAAACTCTATCTGCACTTTCTTCAACCGGTCTAGGTTCCAGTATTCCGTTTATGTCGCTAAGACCTCTTTCTATGCGCGCATCTTTGCCATGAACATGGAATATACACCCTTTTAGTGCTCTTGCTGCTGATATTGGATCAGCACCCAGTATTATCATGTGAGAAGGATCAAGATTAATTCCGATTATAGGATCTGTTGCTTCTCTAAGCTTAAGCATGGTTTCTACAGACCACACCATAGTTCCCGGAAATTCTTCAATTGCAATTTGTTCTATTTTCTTTTGCTTGCAGTATGAAGCAAATTCATTCCAAAACTCGATAGTAACTTTCCATTGATATTCATACGCCGGAGCCATAAAATCAGGCCAAGATACTGTAGAAGTTATCCAATTCGGTGTAGTATCCTTAGCATTTCCGGCAGGAAGACCTGCCATTGCCACTATCTTCTTCACTCCAAGTTTTTCAGCTAAGTTTGCACATGCATACATTGATTCTTTATATGCGTCACCTGTTGCTGACGGCCACAAAGGGTTACATGAAGTATTAAGAGCACTAATTCGCATGTTTCTTTTTATAAGTTCATTTTTAAAATCTTCTAACTTCTCTTCACTACTCAATAGTTCCGCAGTATTACAGTGCTTTCTAGCACCCCATCCTCCGGCGGTCATCTCCACTGCATCAATACCCAGTGATTTGACCTTATCAAGCATATCCGTGTAGGATAAGTCCGCAAATACATCCGTACATATTGCAAGTTTCATCATTAACCTCCTAGTATTCTACCCAAACTCCGCCTTTATCGGCAGATTCTACACATTTAGTTACCCATTTAATTCCCTCGATACCTGCATCTAAGTCAGGATATACGAGATTTTCAAGTGTTTCGTCATCACCATTATTCTTTGCTTCAATAGCAATTGCAAATTTAAGATATATATTTGCCCAACTCTCAGGTAATCCTTCTGCATGAAGTGCTCCGAGTCTCTCATCAGCATTGCACTCATCATATAGGTATGGCATTGCACGTATCATCTTTTGTATCGGCTGTCCTTGAACCTGATAGATTAACTCATTTGGCTGATTGTCAGAAAACTCTATTGATGCCTTGGAACCTACAATCCTAATTCTGTGTCCATCCATACATCCTGCATTAACAGCCGAAGCCCACATTCTTCCTACAACACCATTTTCATATCTCATTAAAACATATGCATTATCCTCTAGTGGATAGCGACTTCCTATAAATGACTGTCTATCACACAGAACTTGTTTTAATTTAAGTTCCGGACATATCAAATGTGACATATAGTATGTATGTGTTGATATATCACCTAGAACAAACGATGGCCCTGCTATCTTTGGATCCACTCTCCATTTCTGTCCTTCGCTTTTCACATCACCGGCCTCATCACAAGCAAATCCATGTGTATATTGAAGTTCCACCATATGAACATCACCTATGTCGCCATTTTTAACCATTTGACGCATCTGAAGAAGCAATTGGCTTCCGGAAAATCCATATGTTACTCCTACGATCTTATTCATTTTCTCTGCCAGTGCTTTTATTTCCAAGCCCTCTTCCACTTTAAAGAAAAGTGGTTTTTCACATATAACATGTAACCCGGCCTCAAGTGCTGCCTTTGTTATCTCATAGTGAGTTCCGTTAGGTGTTGCTATACTTACCACCTCTACACCATCTTCTCTTTCTTTTTCTTTTTCAAACATTGTTTTATAATCAGGATAACATCTGTCCTCTGATACTCCGATGTTTTTTCCGAAGTCTTTGCCTCTTTCATAATCAATATCAAATGCTCCTGCAACCAGTTCATAAACTGTATTGTCTCTTAGTGCACCAAGTCTATGTTTGTATCCTACATTTGCGGTACGTCCTCCGCCTATCATTCCCCATCTTAGTGGTCTTTTAATAATTCTTTCTCCATTTAACATTACTATTCCTCCATCTGATTTATTTTAAATAATCTGCTACATTATCAATAGTTACCGGTTCGAAATCTACTATTACTCTATCTCCCGGGTCCTCACCTTTTTGGAGCATTTGGATTGTATTATAACAATTCTCTGCCAAGGCATCCGCTGACTGACGAATGGACACTGCCATTTCTCCTGCCTCTATTTTCTCCATAGCTTCATCTGTTGCATCTACTCCTGCAATTAAAACTCCATCAAGTCTTCCTGCTGCTTTAAGCGCTTCTATTGCACCAAGTGCCATCTGATCATTAGCACATACGATTGCATCAAATTCATCATATGACTGACACCAATCTTCAACTACTTTTTGTGCCTTATCTCTTGTATATTCACCCGTCATCTCAGCGACCAGTTCAACATCAGGTCTTAGTTCCTCAATAGTTTCATAGAAACCATCATGACGTTCCACTGAGTGATATAATCCAGGTGTCCCTGATAGATATAAAACCTTTGCTCCGTCTTCAAGATTCTCTGCCATATATTCTGCTTGCATAACTCCTGCATCTCTATTCTGGCATCCTACAAATGTGTAATCTCCACCTTCAGACTCTATTCCCAGACATATTACGGGAATATTTGCATCATTTGCTGATATTACTCTAGGTGTAATTCCTGAAAATCTATTGGGACTGCAATTATCACATCAACTTCCTGCATAATAGCATCATCTATTTGATTAAGCTGTTTCTGTGGATCCATGTTTGCTTCTGAGTTAATAACTTTAATTGTAGTATCGTCTCCAACCAATGTATTAAAAGTATCTTTTTTTAACTTGTCAAATACATCTGAATCTCCCGAGTTACAATATGCAACTGTGAATATCTTCTCTCCATCCTCATTAGTACTACTTTCTGAACTGCTTCCGCAAGCCACTAACCCAAACACCATAATGCTCATTAATGCTACTGCTAATATTTTTTTCATATTCATTTTCCTCCGCTCATTAATAACTTTTTGCTTTCTCAGCTGCTCTTTTAGTTACTACGTCTAAAATTATTGCTAACAGTATTACTATCCCTTTTATCACCTGCTGCCAGTAAGTATTAACATGAAGCAGATTCTGCACGTTATTGATAATACCTACAATAATTGCTCCTATAATGGTTCCTCCAACATTTCCCGAACCACCTGATATTGATGTTCCGCCTACAATAACTGCGGTGATTGCATCAAACTCATAAGATACTCCACCTGCCGGTGTTCCTGATGCCTGACGAGCCATAAACACGCACGCTGCTAATCCGGTGATTAACCCATCAAGTAAAAAAGCCTTCCTTATTACCATCTTAGATTTAATTCCTGATGCGACTGCTGCATGCTCATTTCCACCTACTGCATATATGTGCCTTCCAAAAGTTGTTTTGTTCAACAGCACCCATGTTATGATAAACAGGATTATCATGATAAGAACCGATGTTGGTATAGGTCCTATAAATCCTTGCCCTATCCAGTTAAACGCATCATCCATCCCTGACACCGGAGTCCCGTTTGTAATGAGAAGGGCTCCACCTCGAGCCATTGTCATAATTGCAAGGGTCATTATAAATGCCGGTATGTTAAACCTCGTTATAATAAATCCACTGCAAGCTCCAATTGCAAGCCCGGTTAGCATAGCAACCAAAACAGTTATGATAGCTGCCAAAACCGGTGGCATTACCTCTTGAAGTTTTATCATAAGCAGACAGGCTATACAACCTATAAACGCCAACTCGGAACCATATCCTATATTAGTGTGACCCAATATAATTACAAAGGTGGCTCCAAAGGCAAGCATTGCAACAACACCGTTTTGTAATAGGATATTGGAAATATTTCTCGGTTTGACGAAATTCGGTACAAATAGTGCTGCCAGTACAACTATGATTACGAGAATCATAAGAGTTCCCCATCTGCCATAAAATTCTCCAAAGTTAAATTTTTTATTTGCTTTATTCTCACTCATATTTAATACCTCGTGTTGCCTCCTTCATTATTTTCTCTTGCGAGAGATCATATCTGTCCAATATTCCACTTATATGTCCCTCCTGCATAACTACAACTCTATCCGACATTCCCATAATTTCAGGTAACTCGGATGAAATCATGATCACTGCCATTCCTTCTCTTGCAAACTTACACATAAGCTTGTGAATTTCACTTTTAGCCCCTACATCAATTCCTCTAGTCGGCTCATCCAAAATCATAATTTTAACATCACCAACGAGCCATTTGGCAAGAACCACTTTTTGCTGATTACCTCCTGATAACGTCTCTGTTTTGACTCCAAGTCCTGCAATTTTAATGTCTAAAAGATCAACCATTTCTACAGACTTCTTGTCTATCTCCTTGTCATCGAGCAGTATCCCTTTTTTATAACTTTTTAATGTAGCTAGCGATATGTTATCCCTTACGCTTCTTCCAAGAACGAGTCCGTATGTTTTGCGATCTTCAGATACCATGGCGATTCCCGAATTGATAGCATCAGTAGTATTGGCAATATCAACTTTTTTTCCTTCAATAAATATTTCTCCCGAAGTATAAGAATCAAGTCCGAATATTGCTCTCATTACTTCGCTTCGTCCCGCCCCTACAAGTCCTGAAAAACCTAATATTTCTCCTTTTCTTAAGTCAAAGCTTATATTCTTAAATCTTCCCCCATCTTCCTTTTCCTGAGTAAGATTTTTGACTTCAAGCACTATCTCTCCAATAGGGATATCATCTTCCTTCGGAAATACATTTTTGATTTCACGACCTACCATGCTTGCTACTAACTTGTTGTCATCATAATCTTCTGCATATCCGCTTTCTATCCATTGACCATCACGTATAACAGTTATTTCATCAGCTATCCTAAATATCTCGTCCATTTTATGCGTAATATATAGAATTGCTACACCCTGTTTTTTCAACATTTCAATTTGTTCAAACAAAACTTCGATTTCCGCATCTGCAATTGCAGATGATGGCTCATCCATGATAATTACCTTTGCATTCATCGAGATTGCTTTAGCTATTTCCACCAACTGGTGCCCGGCAATGGATATTTCTCGCATTTTTTGTTTTGCGTTAAAAGGAATCCTAAGCTTATTAAGAAGCTCTTGTGTGTCACTATAGAGCTTAGTAAAATCTACAAACGCACCCTTGCTGGGTTCTCTGCCTAAAAACACATTTTCTGCAATAGTCATGTCAAGTACAGGGTTAAGTTCTTGGTAAATCATTGCAATTCCCATTTTCATAGTATCTTGCACTGAATGTTTCCCAATTAGCTCTCCTTCAAAGTACATTTCTCCCGAGTCCGCTTCATACGTTCCGTTAATAACTTTCATAAGCGTTGACTTGCCGGCTCCGTTTTCTCCACATATAACGTGAACATTGCCACTTCTAACCTTTAAATTAACACCATCTAAGGCTCGTACACCGGGAAATACTTTAACTACATCACGAATCTCTAAAACAAGTGATTTCTGTACTGCCTCCACATCATTTCCTCCTTTTCCTTTAATATATAAAGTATATCCGGATAAGGACTTTAAACACATTACCTCATTTATGTAAAACTTGTTATTTTTCATGATTTATTTATCTCAAATCAAAAAAATACACCTTCTCAAAAACAGATTGCTTTATATCCGTTTCTAGAATGTGTATTTTTATGAAAAGTTGTCATATTTTAAGATATTGTTTGTTTTTCTTTACGATAAGCCGCCGGAGCATAGCCTGTCTTCTTTTTAAATACCTTGCAAAAATGTCTATAATCAGCAAAACCTGCTTTTTCTGCAATACTTCTTATTGTTTCCAAACTATCTCTTTTCATCATAAGCTTTGTCTGGTTTAACCTAACATCTGTCAGATACTCTACAAACCCTACACCCATTTCCTTTTTAAACAATGCGCTAAGATAAGATGGTGTAAGCGAAACATGGCTGGCTGCTTCACTAAGTGAACATGTTTCATTAAAATGTTCATGTATATATTTAATTACATCTTTAACTGATGTAGATACATTTCCGGGAATTCTTGACTCATTTACTTCAAATAGTTTAAGTACATAACCATTCATATAATCAATTAACTGTTGAATAGTTTCAACCTTTTCGTATACATTATCTTGTTTTATGATGCCTACTGAAGCATCAAGACGTTTAATCCAATCACAAATAACCGGGGGTGAAACCTTCAATTCAGTAAATTCATTAACAACATCAGCACTTCTTTCCTTTAGTTTTGATTCATCACCACTTTCAATCAAATACGAAAGTTCAGATTTGAACTCCAAAGCTATTTTACCAACATCCGGTGCCATTATTAGAGACTCTTCATAACTCCAAGTTCCCTGCGAATAAAAGTTAAGACACAAAGCTTGCTGTGCTTGTCTAAGAGCCCGGGTTACAGCTCCCGTATCACTACAAGTCTCACTGCTTCCTGTTGATACATTTATTCCGAGATACTCCCATGTATAATTGTAAATAGTTTTCTGGATGTCCCTAATTCTTTCTTTTTGCTTTTCTGTTGAAGGCTCATGGGTAAGGTCAATTATAAATGCACTGACTCTTTCTTTAAATATGATATATTCAATATCATTGTTCGTTGCAATCTGACCACACAGTTCATAGTAGGTTTCTTTTTTAACCAAATGATTTATCGGCAAGCGAGCTAGAATCACGCCGCAACTTCTGAAATGACCAACAAGCTTTGCTTTTTCAAACAGTTTTTCTTCTTTATCTCTTTTAATGTCTTTACTTTCCAATAACTCTTGCAGAACTTCTTTTTTGATTTCCGCTATGCCCTTTTTAGCATATATTTCAATCTCCCTTTGTTGATTTTTATCTTGTTTACGTTTATCTACATTGCTCTTTACACATGACAG
This sequence comes from Suipraeoptans sp., assembly GCA_047973235.1. GTDB lineage: Bacteria > Bacillota > Clostridia > Lachnospirales > Lachnospiraceae > Aequitasia. The sequence continues at coordinate 35,964 of JBKEBP010000073.1, forward strand.
AACTTCTTTTAGATGTTCTGCATTTAAGTGATTTTTTAATATATACTCATCTGCTCCCAATGCCATGGCCGTCTTAACATATTCGAAATCCTCATGGCTGCTCAGCATAATAATACCACCTGCATAATCTTCCTCTTTAATAGATTTGAGAAATTCTATTCCGTTCATAACAGGCATGCTTACATCTGCTATTATCATGTCCGGTTTCATTTCCTCAAACATGCGAAGTCCCTCTTCTCCATCTCTTGCATCTCCAACAATCTGATAGCCACAATCCTCCCACGGAAGTATCTGCCTTAGAAACATTCTTACCAAAGCATCATCATCTATTATAAGCAACCTTTCCATCTAATCATCCCTCCGGTTGATGTATTCATCAACATTATCCTTTGTAAGCATCTCACAGTCAATATAGACGTTGTCGCTTGTGCCTGTTTTAAGAGCATTTACAACTGTGTTAATAGTAGTCTGCCCTATTTCATATCCTGAATGAGCTATCAATCCGTTTAGTTTCCCTGACTGTACCGCCTTTAGAGCATCATCTTGTGTATCTATCGTCACAATACATATGTCCGCATTCATTTCCCCGGCTGCTTCTACCGCTCCAAGCCCCATAACAACGCTTGTACAAAAAATTCCTTTTACACCCGATGCTATAAGTTTCTTTGCTTCCTGCAAAGCATCCGCATATCCACTGATTTCTCTTATTATAGTTATATCAGCATCATTTAT
>JBKEBP010000095.1:0-2180 GCA_047973235.1 Suipraeoptans sp.
GTGCGGTTATCTTGTCAATAGTTGTATACTTGTTTATCCGGGAAGAAGTGATTACTTCTGTCATCATTTCCACTCCCATCAAATATTGTAAAGCAACTGCAAGCAATTCTCTGTTTTCACAGATAAGGCATTCGGCTATCTCTCTTTTGCTGATTCTGTAACATTTATTCAACTCAATAATGAATTCAGTCCTAAACCGGTCCAGGGTCCTGCTTTCGATATCCTCCATCACTTTCTTAAAATTGAGATTCGGGTCAGTGTTTTTCTGATCCTCATCTGCAATTTTATTTACAGAAACAAGATTGATTTTAGGAAGAGTATTGAGGTACAGGCCGGAGCCTGATGCCTCAATACTACTTGACAAACCTACAAAACCAATTAAACAGTCCACTTCAGAAAATTTTATGTATTTGGAAATACTGAGCCGGTTACAGGATAGATACCAATACCTTGCTTGTTTGTTCCAATGTAATGGAATGCACCATTCACACCATTTAGCCTGTCTGAACCCTGATACATATCAGTAGGAGCGACAAACAATCCGTAAGACTTACTCAGAATCAAACCCCATCCTTCTTCAGCAATCAGATTTTCATCATCGTCATATACATTACAAGGATTGTTTAACAGTTGTGCATCGAAATTCATTCCCATAACGGAACCATCTGATAAGGTAATCGGAATAGTCAGAATGAATTTTACAGAAGCGCCTGTGTCATGACTAAAGCCGGGTGCATATTTCTGAAAATCTACAAATCCGACAGAACCTTCAGCAAATACACCAAAGTGATTTTCACCCCATGCAGAAACAGATGCGATATCTTCATATAACCTCCATGTCGGATTTGCACCGAATCCATTAAGGTCTGATGATACTTTAAGACGTTGAGCAACATTATAGTCTACAACAGATCCATTACCAACTATTAAAGGAATTCCCGCCTGTTCATTCAACTGGAAATCACGAAGAAGTTTCATAACACCGTCTCCAATGGTTATTCCGTTCTCAAATGTGATAGTTTGAGGAGTCGCAGCTCCGGTGACGGCATTGGCTCCCCACTTTGTACTCATGGCCAGTAATAGATTTTTATCTATTTTTTGAAACATTCCCTGCAGTTTTGACTGCAATGTCATATACATAGCCTGAGACACAGTTGCACCATTCCCAATTGTAAGTCCGTTACTTGCTTCTATTTCCCAATCGCGGAGTTCTTTATCAGTAATTGATATACCTATTTTTGAGAAGAATGTTCTCTCAATAGTTGTTTGCCCCCAGATGGGTTTCAATGGAGTTAAGCAATCATCACGGTCTGTTACATCTGCTTCTGTTCCACGCTTCATATAACGTAATGTAACAGAGTGATTATGACCGCTTCCTGTTCTTTTCACTTCATCGATTTTCATCTTTGTCGGATTCTCAAGAAGCATCTTTGTAAATCCTACAGGAGTTATCTTTGATTGGGGATCGTTATTCCCGGCAATATAAGATATGTTTTTCTTGAATGATTCAGCTATTCCAATTAAATTAAATGCCATATCGTTTATTTATTTCCAGCAGCTTCTTGATATGCCTCTTCGAACCTGCTGATGTTTACACCTCCTGCTGAACTTTGAGCCGGAGGATTTTGAGTATTCGGAGCTTGATATCCGCCATTATTTACGGCAAGCATTTTTTTACCTGCCAGAATCTGGTCTGCCATTTCGCTCACTGATATCGGTTTATTATCATGGTAATAATCCAATTCAGGAGCATTTACTTGCTTCAGTTTAAGCTCGTTACCATCCTTAACCAAAAGGATGCCTTTAGCTTTAAGTTCAGATTCGATAAGAGTACGTGCAATTGTCGAATTATCTTCTACAGACAAATCTTTATTTGCATATGGTTTGCCAGAAAGCATGTTATTGAAAATATAATTTGTTATTTCAGCATCATGCATGGATTTCAGTTCATTAACAGCATTCTCATGCAACTGTTTTGCGTCTAACGCATCTTGATTCAGTTTTTTAATGATATTTTCGTACTCCGTTTTTTTAGACTTATTGTCAGGATCTCCTTCTTTCAACTTCTCTAACTGATTCTTGAACGCACTTTTTACAAGGTCTATCTTACTATACGAGTTTTTTTCAGCCAGAATAGCTGTTTTAGTGTCTGCGTCCAAGTCAAGTCCGTCAAGTAATCG
>JBKEBP010000102.1:0-2940 GCA_047973235.1 Suipraeoptans sp.
TCCGGTGGCAGATGCTTCTGCATATAAACAATTTGGTAATTCTGTTGCTGTTCCTGCAATTCAAGCTACAGCCAGAGAAATTTTATTAAACTTAGGAATCGATGTTGACAGGAAATAAAGGCGAATGGAGTGAAGTATATACTCTTCTCAAAATTATTGCAGACGAGAAACTTTATGCAGGAGATAAGAACTTAAATAAAATAGAAGGACTTATATTTCCCATTGTCAAAGTTTTACGTGCAGAATCAAACGGAACATATGAGTTCTCTTATGATAATACCTTAGTTCTGGTAAGAAATGGCTTGATAGAGTATAGAATACCAATTTCAGATTTCCATAAACAAGCATCAAGCTTATTATCGCATCTAAAGACTGCAACAGGCTCTTCGTTTTCTCATGAAGAAACAGAAAAGTTTATTAATTCTTTTGACTGTCATTCCTTGAAAGCTAGTTCATCAGTAAAAAGTGATATACAAGTAGTTATTCATGATTTGAGAACCGGAGTAAATCCTTTATTAGGATTTAGTATTAAATCCCAATTAGGAGGAGCTTCTACTTTATTAAATGCAGGTAAAACGACAAATTTTGTCTATAAAATATCAAACACTGCTCTTTCGGATAGTGATATTACTGATATTAATACTATTTCAACGAAGAGTAAAATAATGGATAGAATAAATTCCATTAGGAGTAAAAACGGTATTTTAGAATTTCAACATCTTGAAAGTTCTGTTTTTGGGAACAACTTAACTTTGATTGATAGTGCTTTGCCTGCTATTCTTAGTGACATTCTACTTTTATACTACACATCGAAACATACTACCGTAAAAGACTTGGTAGAGCAAATTGCGAAATCTAATCCGTTAAAGTTTGATACTTCAACAAAACATCCTTTCTATTCGTATAAAATAAAACGCTTTCTGACTGATATTGCATTAGGAATGATGCCTTCAAAGGTTTGGACCGGAGAATTAGATGCCACAGGAGGCTATTTAATTGTAAAAGAGGATGGCGATATTTTATGCTATCATATCTATAACAGAAACGAATTTGAAGATTACTTACTGAATAACACTAAATTAGAAACTGCAAGTAGTTCAAGGCACGGATTTGGGATTGTTTATAAACAAAATGGAGAACTCTTATTTAACTTGAATTTACAGATAAGATTTGTAAAATAGATGGCTATACTTAAAGACTTAAATATTGTCAGAGGGGACGATACACAGGCAGCATTAATATTTGAAGAATTATATTCTTCTTTTATGGATATTGTATATCAACGACCATCAGAGTATGTTCAAGTATATTGGAACGCTTATTTAGCTGTAAGAGATGTTAAAATACCAAATGAACAAACGCGCAGGGGGATTAATGGCAAAATATTTGAATATATTCTTGCGACTCTTTTAATAAGAGAAAAGATATATCCGATTTACATGAATGCAAAAGTTGCTTTTGTTCCCAATATCAATTATGACTTACTTTTATATAGTACAAAAGAAGGTCCAATCTGTTTAAGTGCAAAAGTTTCTTTTCGAGAAAGGTACAAACAGGCAGACCTCGAAGCAATAGCTCTTAAATATGTTCATCGAAAATCGAAGAGTTATTTAATAACCTTATCTCCAGATGATGCTGTGTCTGTCAATGAAAAACAAAAGATAGGAGATGTAATCGGCTTGGATAAGGCTATTTATGCCCTGAATAATGACTTAGATAATTTAGTAAGCGAACTTAAAGGTTATAACTTGGTAAATGCTCCTACTGTAGAAGTTATTGAATCAAAACAGATTATAACAGAGAGTGTTGTAAGGGCTAAATTTGATAATTATTGAAAAATTCTATTAAATTACCGACCTATTTTTCTTTTCCGCTTGTTGTTCGATTCATCGCTCGATGTATCATATAGGTTAGTGGGTATAGCATCCAATATAGAAAGGTTGACATTTATAGCTCTCTCATTATTTAATGATGTGGTATTTACCTTTTGGGAACTACTCATCCCAAGACTATTTTTAGGAGAAAGAATAGCATCTAACTTTGAATAGCTATATTTTTTAGCCACTTTAGAACCACTGAAAGAATAACCATCTTTAGTAAAAGTAATTCCTTGAATCTCATTACTCTTCCCCTTAGTTTTAAATTGTATATCAATCCCCGCCTCTTTCATATAAAATGAAAATTCGTTCCAATCAGAAGATAATCTTAAACATTCACCAATCGTTCGGAATATCTCATGCTTGATTTTGTCTGATCCTTTTAGCCTGTGTATTTTTACTCTCTGCCTGTCTGTGTTTGCATAGAATAAGCCATGCTTTAAAGTTAATTCTTTGCAAATTTTCCCACTTCTTAGCCTGTCATTTTTGTCGGATATGGTTTTGCCCTCATTATCAACTCTATTGTAACAAATGTGAATATGTGGGTGTGATTTATCAAAATGGCGACCAATAATATATTGAGTATCTACAATTCCCATTTTCTGCATATACTCATGAGCTGCTTTTACCATAAATTCATCAGATATTTTGTTTTTATCCTCTTCCGAAAAGCTCAAGATAATATGCCCTGTGCATTTAGACACCCTATTATTGAGTTGAGCTTGCATATTGAAGCTGTCAATCATTGACTGGTTGTTTGAGGTTCTCACGCCCTCACTTGCTATAAGGGTAGCACCTTTCTTGTTATCAAGAATATAATTGACTGTATTTGAAAAAGAACCACTCTTTTTGATTTTAGCTATCATAGCTTTAACTCTTTCAGTAAATTGTCTATTTTCTCACAGATACTAATGCAATCTTCTGATATAGTATGAATGCCATATACATGAGCTTCTCTAGCTAATTGATTAAGATTATTTGCCATACCTGTAAGTTTACGGATATGTGATAATTGTTCTACGGAAAATCGTTCTTTGATTTGTCCTATAAAAATGGCTTCTCT
>JBKEBP010000112.1:0-26971 GCA_047973235.1 Suipraeoptans sp.
TTCGACTTTGTGTACAGGTTTCTTTTCTCTTCTTGCCATAATAATAGGCCTCCTATGATTTTATTTTATCATAGAAGACCTTATTATTCTTAATTTACAGAAATTCTTTCACAGACTCAAAAAAACGGCTCGAAAGAGCCGTTTTTGCTTACTTAATAGTCACTATTTTCCAAGGACTGGTCTTGTTGTGTAAAAGAACCTTGACATAATGTTCCAGACGCTTGGGAGAGATGGATATAGAGAGTTCAAAGCATCTATGCCCCTTTATAATATCAGTGCCGTATAGATCCCAGTTCCAATAAGTCGTTTTGATGAACTCAAGACTATTCTTCATAAGTACAATGACTTCATCTTTGGCTATGTATCCAACATCACAAGCGGATATCAATAGATGTGCCAGTACACCGCATCTATAAGCACGCAATTCTAATGAGTGATTCCCTTCAAACAGGAGTGAATATGAATTAATATTCCTTACAGAATGAAAGGTTGACTCCCTGCAAACAGCACCGAAGTCCCTTCTTAGAGAAGTGCTTAACAGTGCAAATGATTCATCGGTAAGTGCATCAATATTTCCGAAATCATGTAATAGGAACCAATTATTTAAAGTTGCTATGCGAAATGGAGCAGCGGCGGATAATATCAGCTGCATACTTAGTGGCAGTGTATTTATATCCGACGTTTCAATTTCCTGACTGGTTTCAGAGCTAATATATAGTCCCATAGTTATGTAGTTATCCCCCTAATTCTCACTATCACGGATATTATAAGATAGCAGTAGGTATAAGTCAATGAAGCATAAAATGCAAAAAAGTCTCAACATGCATTTGTGCGTTTGTCATGCTAAAAACACATATAAGTCGCAATATATACACAAAATTCATTGTAATAAACAAATAAAATTGATAAACTTAAATTTAAGTTGGTAAAAAAGGAGGATAAGGCACAAAGTGAAAAGAAAAAGAGCCATAGGGATAGTTGCGATAATGATTATTATGCTTCTGTCAGGATGTGGAAAAGAAAAAGGGGACAACAAAGAAAGTGCAATATGTACACTGGAGCAAGAGGGTGTATCGTTTACAGTGGAATATGAAGCAGAGGATGATGCGATTAACAAAATAACGAGAGAATCAATCGTCTCACTAGAAAATTTTACAGAGGAGCAGATTGAAGCAATGTTATCTTCCGAAGATGCAGCAAGCGCTGTGTATGATGAAATAGAAGGTTCAACATATAAACTGGAAAGGGACGAAGATAGCCTCATTGAGACAGTAGTAATGGAGATTAACGAAGACAGTATTTCTCAATTGATTGGCAGAGGCGCTTTAGAAGTTTCATCTGAAGATACAACTAAACTATCATTAAACGAAACACTTGAGGGATTGGAAGAAAGTGGTTGGACGATAGAAAAATAAAATAGAGATATTTGAAAAAATAGAAATATTTGAATAAGAAAGACTAGAGAGTGTTTACATAAATAGAGAGTAAACACTTTTTTAAAAATCGATGTGTGTGTTTTGTGTAAATTAATACGTATTAAACGATACTATGAACATATGACATTTATTTGTGTAAACTTTATAGAAATTAAAAATAAAAATATATTTATACTTTGGAGGTAAGGCGATGTTTGGTAGAGTAATATTAGTAGATGATAATGAGCAATATGCAAAGAGTCTTAAAACGGCTATTGAGGATGAAGGGTATGAGGTGTTTTACTACACCAATCCAATTGATGCTATAGCCGAATTTGTTAAAATTCCGTTTGATATATTGATATCTGATTATAAGATGGCAGAGATGAATGGTACAAGATTGGTTACTATACTTCGTGGAATTAATCCTGAGATAAAATGTATGTTACTAACAGCATTTCCTACAGAAGAGATAGAGAGAGAAACGATAGATATAAATGTAGAGTGTTATCTAAGTAAGGACAAAAGCGTAGATCTCATATTACATTATTTAAATGATTTGATATGTAGAGAACCAAGTATAAAAGGGGAAAGAGCAGAGAAGATGTCATCTATAGAAGAACAGCTTGTTGTTGATATTGCAAAACACGAAGTGTTTAAAGCAAATTCTAAGGTAAGTCTGACTAGGAAAGAATTTGAACTACTTATACTTTTCCTTCAAAACAAAGGCACAGCCTTAAGCCGTGATCATATATCGGAGAAGTTATGGACTCCCGGCGTAGAAGACTTCGATCCAAGAGTAATAGATGGACATGTAAAAAGACTTAGAGGGAAACTTAGATTAAATAGCATCATGTCAGTCCGTGGATACGGCTACAAGTGGAATGAATAGGGGACGCTATGTACTGCGCCTTATCGTCATTTCAGCAGCATTATACTTAACCTTAGGTATTCTGATATTTGTGAATCTATATTCATTTAGACAGACATATAGGTCGGAAGAACAAAGACATGTGATTCAGATTAAAGAAGAAATAGATGACGCTTTACATAATGAAGACATGCTAGACAGTCTTGATCAAGTGGTAGCGAACTATGCAGTAGAAATAGTACTGCTTGATGATAGTTTAAATCCGGTATATGAGACAGTCGAGCTAAAAGAAGGACAAAAACTACAAAATGTTTTAAACGAGAATGCCAAGTTTGAAGAGGCAGGCGGTGAAGTTGCAATTGACGGCAAGCAGTACTATCTATGGTATGTAATATATAGAGTACCGTTTATTAAGCAACTCGAGACTTTTGTCACAAGGCAAAATGTTATATTCGGAATGGCATTTATGATTATTTTTGTTTTGCTCATAGGATTTCAGAGATCACTCCTGTCACCGCTTTATCGTGTGGCGAAATCTATAGATAAGGCAGAGAAGAACCAACTTGATTATTCTGAAGAGGATTATTCGAAAGATGATGACCCACTGAGTAAGCGTGTTAAGAACTACATGGTTAAACAAAAAAAGGTCATAAAAAAAGTAAATAAGATAAACACTGAGTTGGAAGTGAGCCTCGGCATAGAGAGGCAAAGGATGGAAGATACACTTCAGCTGACAAAGGCATTAGTACATGACCTTAAAAATCCGATACAACAAAAGATGATAGAGACTGAGCTGAATTTAAAAAAGAATGATTATAACGAAGCTGAAATTACTACAAAAAAAGAGTATATTAAGATGTTGCAGGATTTGCTGGGAGACATAAATGGTATCCTTAGAGTTATAAGAAATGACCCATATCGTATCAGATATGTATCAGAGGAATTGGACGCAGTTGAAGCGATGACGAGAACAAGAGCACATTACAAGCCGGAGATGAGTGAGAAGGACTTATTCTTCTCATTAGAAGCTGATGAAGAAGTGCTGTTCTATCAAAACAAAGTAGGGGTACAACTTCTTTTCCACAATATATTCTCAAACATGGTACATTACTGTGAAAAAGAAACAGAGTTATCTGCATCTATATCCATGAAAGATGATGTTTTAGAAGTAATAACCAAGAATTACAGTAATAAGTTCAATATAGAGAAGATGAGGGAAAGTGACAATCCCGAGAATGTGATAACAAAAACATATACCCCGGGTAATAATAAATACGGAAGCGGATATGGAATGTATCTTATCAAAGACTTGGCTATGGTTTTAGGAGGAGAGTATTCATTTACAATAGAAGAAGATGTTGTAACAGGTAATCTAAGACTACCATCTAAAAAAGAGGACTAGTTATGAACAAAATAAAATCAAGAGTGATACTGATGATTATAGGCTGCATGCTGATTTGTTCTCACTTGTCGATAGAAGCATTTGCCGAAAATCCGGATGAAAGAGTCGGAAATGACCACGACTATAGAAAAGTCATTGAAAACTTTGATGAAGTGGAAGATGTCGGTACATACATAATATATGCTACTGCAAATGGTTCGGATAAAGAGCAGGTGGAGATGCCGGTGTATGTCACTGTGACGAATCCATACACAGTTATACAAACGAAATATCGTGAGGCTATAGATGCGAATAATTTCAAGTATGATGCGGATATTAATATAAAAGCATTAAGTAGAGATGAATTGATATATATGTCAGGCGCATCTGCTTGGAATTTGAATGATGGAAGTGATGTAGAGATAACTTCAGTGGAAGTAACGGATGTTTATAAAGAACAATATGAAGTTACATTTTCTACGGCAAAAGGAACCAAGGTAAAGATAAATGCCCGGATTGCCGACGAGAATGTATTTGATGGAACCGATTATAGTTATTCGTATTTTGATATAGATTCAGAAGGTACATGGGAGACCAAGTTCACATTGTGGTTCACTCTTTCATTTATACTGCTTTCATTTGCTCCTATAATAATGATTTTTATAATATATATACTACTGGAGCAAAGTAACAGAATATTGAAACTCTTGATGAAACAGCTGGAAAGTGTATTAGTTGCAGTACTTATTATTTCCATGGTGCTTACTACCGAAATGGAAGCTCAAGCCGTAGAACAGAGCGAAGAAACTTTTAAATCGCGCGAAACATCTGAGTTAACCATAGATATAAAATACGTTCACTACAACATAGAAAATGGAACTATGACAAGGGAAGAATTAATTCAGTTACTTAATATAGAAGAAACAGACTTAAAAGAAAGTGATTTTGAGTATATAAACGATAGCATAGAAAATGGGATAACAGGTAGAAAAGAAGTGGAAATAACTACCGAAACCGGTGCGTTAACAGTTATCAGGCTTTACATATTCAAATGTGTAGGAAGTGCCAGAGAGATAGTCGTAGACCTTGATACATATAATGAGCTTCAATATACAGATGAGTTAAGTGACTATATTATAAATAAGTCAGAAGTAAAGATAAAAGAGATATCAGGCAGAAATGAGCGTGACCTTACAGTATATGTTGACCCACAAGAGGATGTGTCGCATACACAGGTAAGCAGCCTAGTCATAAAAACACTAGGGGGAGGAGGAGAGCAGATAGGACCACTAAGCCCTGAAAACAACAGTGAACAAAGAACGTGGATAAGAAGTGGTGATGATACCAATCTCATATACTGGGTAGTAGGTGAACTGGTAATACTGGGAATTATTGCACTAACAGTGTTGATAAAAGGTAATAGAATAATGAAAGAAACTAAAAAAGAGTGAATAAGAAAAATATCTAAGCAATCGCAAGTTGAAATATACTTGCGATTTTTTTGTGATAAAAAGTCGTAGGCAGAGCAAATACCACGTAGAAATGAGTTGATTAAGTGTTTTGTGAATTTCACAAAAGACATATTTGACAAAGACACCACAAACACAGGATTATCACTCAAACTTCATTGAGATTTGTCTGAATTTTTGCAATAATTTTTGAAAGTGGGCTGATTATGTCGCCAACGATATAAAAAATATTCTATAAAGGGGGTAGAAAATGAAATACTTATGTTTTTGTTGCGGCACGATCTGGGACTCATCTTGACATTTAGTCATAAAAATTCAAATTAGAAACAAACTATAAAAAACAAATCATTTAGGAGGTAAGGAGAACTTATGAAGAAGCAAAGATTTTTACGCTCATTCTTAAGCTTAGTTTTAGCAGTAGCACTTGTATGCACTAATGTATTACCGGCAGCAGCTACTGAGACAACTACAACAAGTGAATCTTCTATAGTAACAACAGAAGAAAGCACTACAAGCACAGAAGAGCAAACCGGTTCCGGTGAAGTAACAGCAGAACCGGAAGAAGAAACTACAACAGGGGAAGGAGAACCTGAAGCTACAGAACCAGAAGCTACAGAGCCTGAAGCAGAAGAAGGCGGAATATCTCTTTTTAGCCAAACAATGGATGGTGATTCGTTTACGCTTTCAGTTGGGGAGGACGGCGGAAGCTTTACCGATGTAGATACAATAAATAATGAAACGACATGGCCATATGCAACAGTACAAAAGCAGCTTCAGATTAATGCGACATTTAAAGATGTACTAGTTGAAGGAAGAACAAGAACTATCGAAGTTGAAATACCAAAAGGATATATAATAATAGGTTATTCAGCACTAGAGTCTACTCCTGATATTACAGGAGTTAGTAAGATTACATTATCTAGCGAGAATGCAGCCAAGGTAACAAGTGCAAACTTAACAGCCTTAGATGGAGTGACGGCTTGGACTCTACCTATTACAGGGTATAAATATCAGAACACTACTCCGACTTTGAGCGATAGAAGTGGAAAGATAAGATATGTATTTAATAGCAATTGCGATACGATAAGATTAACAATCACGCTTGGATTAGCTAAAGACCAGTTATCATATGCAGCAAGTACTATGATGTTAGATCCGATTAATGTCGAGATGACTAGTGGTACTAATGTACTAAGCACAGACTTAACAACAATAGTAACTAACTTAGCACCTTCTGCTTCTGGTCAGAACTTAGGGGAGAGTGTAGGGACTACGAGAACATTTGTGGCTGATCCAAATGAAACTAATCCAACATCCACGTTTGGAACAGCGCTATATTTGTCGGCATATGGCTCAGCCCAAAATCAAAATCGATACATAGATGAAGGCGAATGGAATATTTCATATCCTGAGGGTGTTAGTTTCGTAGGCCTCGTTGATAGAATGATGGCTATAGATATTCCTACAGCAAACGCTGGTGGAGCATACACAGGTGGCAGCTACAAAGATGGAAGTCTTATAATTACTCATGACGCGTCTACAAGAACATTGAATCTAAAATATGATAAAGCATATATTAATCATTCAAATGCAGAGATGTCCGCGCCACAGATAACCCTGTATTGGAAAGCTGAAATGGATGATGTTGCAACAGCTGCAGCAGGAACATCAACTGAGTGGGATGGAACAACTACAACACTTTCTTTTCCAACCACATGGAATGCAACTAGTGGAGGGACAATAGATAAAGCGACTACTCATGCACAACTTACGCCTGCACATTACGTAACTATTATGAGCCCTGACTGGAACATCACAATAAATCCGGGAGTATTTACAAGACGTGATTATAGTAGTGAACCTGGATACACATATCCGTATGATTATGAGTTGGGAGCATTTAATGTAATAAATGATGGGCCTAGTGTTGCGACAGATCTCACATATGAGTGGACATTTTCACCAAATCTTCAAGTAAGAACTGTTAGTTTTCCGGGAATTACAGGAAATGATATCACAGATGTTGAGATAACTTATGTTAAAGCTGATGGAACTCAGGCTACGAAGTCAGTAGCGGGAACATTTACAGCTCCAGTATCCAGATATTCTGGAATTAGAGTGACAGATACAGCTATGGGTCTTGCGGCGGATGAATATATTATTTCTATGACTGCGAAACAAGTAAGTCTTAATGCTACAAATTATCCGGTTACATATACATATGGAGCTGGTTCGTATTATGGTAGATTTAAAGATGGACAAAGCGGGACAGCGACTCTTAAAATAACAGATGACAATGGATTTGAGGTTGTCAGCAGCCATACACCTACAATCGGATGGACGAATTCAGGAGCGGCAACTGTATCGACGACAGCTGACAAGGTTCAATGGTATCCTGGAGATACAATTAGTATTTCTTCTGCTATTTCAGCTGGGTATTCTACGTTCAATGCAACTGCAAATGGAATATTAGATCCTATGATATGCATTTCACTACCAAGTGGAATTTCATTAGACATTAGTTCTGTAAGTGTATTGTCACGAAATGGAAATCATGGGAGCAGTCAATTTGAGCTTGCATATGTAGGTATGAAAACAACTACCGATAGTAGCGGAGTGGAATGGACTACATATCAGTTTAAGTCTAAAGTAGCCGGAGATATGATAGCAACGGCGTATGAGTCTCCTACTCCAGATGGAAGTACTGGAATTAGAGTTTATTTTGATGTAAATGTATCATCCGTATGCCCTGCATACAGTCAGATATTACCTGCAGATGTTGTTTTATGGGATCTAGGTCAGACTGCTGTTACTGCAGCAGGCAGTGGTAACATTGTTTATGCGGATACGTATAATAGAGCGAATGGATATAACGTAGCAGCAGCTTTATTTGATACTGAGTTCAAAGTAACACAGGTTCCGGGACTTACAGTTAGTCTTGGTATTAGAACAAAAGGAAGTGGAGAAGAGTTCTATACATTTGATGGAAGTGACGCTTCAATTGCTCCGGTAACACCAACTGATAATGCGGAAGTTTGGATAAAGTATGAAAATACTAGTGATTCAGCTTATCTTGCCGGGTCGGAAATATATCTTCCTATTCCAAAGAAGAACTTAGAGTATGGTGATTATTTTAATAACATAGAATCAGATCCATATAATAATGTAACTAGTATGGAGCCGGAGTTTGATTCGTTCTTAACGGCGGCTATCAACTTACCGGGATTTACCACATTCTACACAACTGATACCTCAGGTACAGTTGAGACGATTCCGGGAGGTGGAGCGACAGATAGTTGGACACCTGTATCAGTAACATGGCATCCTGCATCAGATCTTGGAGGAACTATTGCTCTTGCGGATGTTACAATGGTTAAGTTTGTAGCTAATGCACCTATATTGGCAGGAGCAAGTGATGATACAACATTTGAGATGTCTATATCTGCTACAGCTGTTTTAGCTGAGAGAGATTACTGGAGAAGTTTCCAAAAAGGCTGGCTGTCACCTACAGGTGGTGGTACTTGGGTATATGGTTCAGTAATAGCAATGGAGCCTACCAAGGCAGGTGTTATAGGTCAGTTGTTTAATGACATCAACATGAATGGTGTTATGGATGCCGGTGAAGACTATGATAATTCTGATGGAAAGATATCAGCATTCTTATCCGGTACAGGACTGACAGGAATGAATATAACAATTAATGCGGATGGGTCATTTGAGTCACTTACCGAAAACGAATCACCATATTTCATAAAAGCAGGTACATATACACTGCGAATTAACAACGGAGCAAATGATTTAATAGGATTTACAAATACAACATCTGCTACAAGGTCAAATTCGCCTGATAGTGGAGTGACGGTTGACTGGTACATGGATATTGCTCAAGCTGATATGGCAACTAATCAAAGTACTGCTGAGTATACATTTACTGTTTCAGCAGGGTCTGCACTCTCAGCAGAGTATGTTGGAGTGGGATTATTATCAGGAAACACTATTACTTATATGGCAGGTACAGGTGTTACATTTACTACAACAACTGATAACGTTTTGTATGGAAATAATCCTGTAGCGGCAAATATTCCATCAATAACATCAAGTGATGTTGCAACGGGATATGACCCGGATTCAGTTAGATGGGTACTTGATAAAAACGTTGTACTATCAGATGGTACAAATATCACAGCAGGAACAGAAATAACACGTACACAACTAACAAATGTAGTGGTAACAGAGCCACTAGAAGCAAAAGCAGTTGTGAAATTATTAGAACTTGATGTAACAACATCAGTTGATGGAAATAAAGGTGGAACAATCGCTCCGGCTTCTAAGACAGTAAGCTATGGGGATGATGTTACAATAGTAGCAACAGCAGCTGACGGATATGAGTTAGACAAAATAGAAGTTAATGGTACAGCAGTAGCAGCAGCTGATATCACAACTTCAGGAAATGTAAATACATATGAGCTGGAAGACATTACTGAAGACAAGGATGTTGAGGCATTCTTCAAGGTAATTGATTACAACATTAACATTGACCTAGATGGTGGTACAGTAGCAACAGCTAATCCTACATCTTATAATGTGGAGACAGCAACATTTACACTTGAAGAGCCTACTAAGACGGGATACACATTTACCGGATGGATTGGTTCAAATGGTGTTGTAGCTGAAAAAGGTATATCTATAGCTACCGGTTCATATGGAGATCGTACATATAAAGCTACATACTCAGCTAATGATTATGACATTATATATCACCTTGATAGTGGTACAAACAATGCTAGTAACCCTGCCAAATATACATATGGAACGGGAGTAAGTATGTTTGGTAATGCTACAAAGACCGGATATACATTTGATGGTTGGTATGCAGAGAGTGCATTTACTACAGCTGTAACAAGTATTTCTAATACAGCTACAGGTGATAAAGATCTTTATTCTAAGTTTACAAAAGATACATACAAAATAACCTACTCAGGATTAGACGGTGCAAGTGTTTCCGGAAATCCTAGTACATACCAAGTGGATACAGCAACATTTACACTTAACAATCCTACTAAAGCCGGTTACGACTTTGACGGATGGATAAAAAATGGTACAGGAGCAGCATCAACAACACAAGCTGTAACAATCGGTAGTGTAGGAGATATAACATTTGAAGCTACATGGTCAGCTAAGACTTATACAGTGACATTTGATGTTGCCGAAAATGAAGGAACTGAAAAAGCAGGAGGACCGTTTACTCAGAACCTTACGTTTGATGCAACAGATACTCTTGATAAGTTCGATGACATGGGTACAGCAGATCCGGGATATACATTTATCGGATGGAATACAGATAAAGATGCAACAACAGCTACATTTGCTGATGAGTATCCATTAGGTGTAGGAGCTAACATTACATCTGATGCATCAGACGTAACACTATATGCTATTTATGCTGAGAAAGAAGCAGTAGTAATTCAGTATAAGTCAGCGGATACAACAATGGGTAATGTAAGCATTACGGCAGAGGTTCCAAATGTTAAGCCGGCTACAGGTACTCCGGCCGGTTCTACAGCAACAGCACTTAGCGGATATATGTTTACTAAATGGACTAATAGTGCTAACTTAGAAGTTGGATACGCAGCACATTATACACCTGTTAAAGATGCAACAACAAAAGTATTTGAAGCTGACACATACACAGCTAACTTCGTTAAACGTGATAATGTTGGCGATAACGGCATGATTGGTGCTAATGACTTCAGCTACTCAGTTAAAGATGATTCAGGTGCACAAATGCCTACAATCAGCGAAGCTGATGCAAAAGAAATGGCACAAGTAATCGTTAGTGGATACTTAGCTGACGGTACTACACCACAAGACGTTGCAGATGCGGCAGAGCTTGCAGCAATCAATGCAGCAATAACAGCAGGAACAATGGGAGAATTCCCACTTACATTCTACACAGGTGATTATGACGGTGTTGATGGAGATAAGGTTACTATTACAGTAACACTTACAGAAAAAGGAACAGTAGTTGCAGGACAAGATAACGTAGGAGCAACAAGCTTCCCATACGCAGTGTACAATTCAGAGACAGACAGAACTGAGTCACCGGATATTACAGCGGATAAAGCTAAGGAACTTGCTAAGGCTTGGGCAACAGATGATGAGTTTAACGCACTTGATGTTGATGATATAGATGTAGATTCAGCAGAGCTTGCAGCAATTAATGCAGCTAAGAGTGCAATGGCAGCGGATGGAAATGATTACACAGGACCTACAACGTTCCCACTTACATTTACATCACCTGATGGAGATAGCTCAATAACAATAGATGTTGATTTAACTGATTTTGTAAAGGTTGATCCGAGTTCAGGAAATGTACTTTCAGCAAATGATGCAAGATATCATGTAGCTGACGGAAACTTAACAGATGCACAGGCAGTAAATCTTGTTGGCGCAGTATTAAGAGACCAATACGGAAATATACTTACATCTCCAACAATTACATCAGATGCATTACATCTGGCAGCAATCAATGATAATATTGATGATTTAGTATTTGGAGATAATAACTTAAGAGTTACAGCAGGCGGAGTTAACTGCTTAGTAATAGTAGAACTTGTTGGAGCAACAATGGAGGCTTATGATTTCTCATATGCTACAGTTGATGCAAACGGTGATCCTATGACAGCAATTGACGATGATGCAGCTAAGTATATGGCTCGTGCAGCGGTAGAGGGATATGCAACTGATATGTCATTACAGGATATTGATGATGCGTATGCAGATGCAACAGAGCTTGCAGCAATCAATGCAGCAATAGCAGCAGGAACAATGGGAGAATTCCCACTTACATTCTACACAGGTGATTATAATGCTTCTATTCACGGTGCAGGAGCAAAAGTAGAAATCACAGTAACAATTACTGAAGCAGGAGATATTGAAGAGGGCGTAGGAGCTATAGGAGCAACAAGCTTCCCATATTCAGTATACAAATCAGATGCAGACAGAAGTGAATCGGCAGACCTTACAGCTGATGCAGCTAAGGAATTAGCCAAAGCGTGGGCAGTAGATGCAGATTATGAAGCATATGATATGAGTGATATTGGTGTAGACCAAAATCAGCTTGATGCAATCAATGCAGCTAAGTCAGAAATGGTAGCTGAGGGTAATGATTATGTTGGACCTACAGAGTTCCCACTTACATTCGAATCACCTGACGGAAAAGAAATAACTATTACAGTAAGCCTGAAAGATTATGTTAAGGTAGATCCTGATACAGGAGCAGTCCTTACAGCTAATGATGTACGTTATCATATAGCTCACGGAACATTAACAGATGCTGAGTTAATAGCACTTACAGGTGCAACTTTAGCTGACAAGTATGGTAATCCACTTCCAATAAGCGACATTTCACTTGATAGTAATCAAGTAGATGCTATTAACACAGCTATAGAGGATAGAGACTTTGATGATTACAACTTGAAGCTAAGCGAAGATGTATTTGATATACTTAATACAGTAGTAGTAACAATAGTTGGTGCTACAATGGAAGCAAATGACTTCTCTTATGCAGTACTTGATAATGACGGTAATGAAATGGCGGCAATTGATAGTGACATGGCTAAAGAGATGGCACGCGCAGCAGTAAGCGGATTTGAATCAGATGCAATGACACCACAAGATATTGATGATGCGTATGCAGATGCAGATGACCTTGCAGCAATCAATGATGCGATAGCTAACGGAGTCAAGGGAGAATTTGAACTTACTTTCTATACCGGAGATTATGATGAAACAATTCCGGGACAGGGACATAAAACAACAGTAACAGTTACACTTACAGAAGTAGGAACAGTAGACTTTGGTGAAGGTGCTGTTGGAGCAACAAGCTTCCCATATGCAGTATACAAATCAGCAACAGATACAGCACAAAGTGATGACCTTACACCGGATGCAGCTAAGGAATTAGCTAAAGCATGGGCAGTAGATGGAAACTTCGATCCTTACGACTTAGCCGATATTGAGGTAGATCAAGATCAGCTTGATGCAATCAATGCAGCTAAGAATGAGATATACGAAAAGGGACATGATTATGTAGGAGATTATGAATTTGAGCTTACATTCAAATCACCTGATGACAAAGAAGTTACAATCACAGTTTCACTTTATGACTACATCAAGGTAGATCCTGATGCAGGCTATATGATAGCAGCAAGAAATGTACGCTATGATGTAGGTGATGGAGTTCTTACAGCTGATAAGTTACTAGAGCTTTCAGGAGCTTATCTAAGTGATAAGTATGGCAATAGTATTGACCTAAGTAATTGTATATTGGAAGTAGACCATGTAGATGCTATCAATGCTAATATTGATACAAGAACACTTGGTGACAATCCACTATTACACAAGGCTGATACACTTGGACTTGAGAAGTTAGTTACAGTTACACTTATCGGAACAGTACTTGAAGCAGCAGATGGATGGTATAACATCAAAAACGGAGAGCTTACATTAGAAGAGCTCAAAGAATTACTGGAAGTTGCAGGATTTGACGGATTAGGTGTAGACCTTGATGTAGACGATATAATAGTAACAAATGACATACTTGCATTCATTAACAATATGATTGCTAATGGAGAGACAGGATATGTAGATGTTGTATTTGCTACAGATGACGGTGCGACATATGAAGTAGTACTTGCACTTTACAAATACGTAATTGATGGAAAAGACGTTACACTTACATACAGCGAGTTTAAGAAACTTAAAGATCAGGGACTTCTAGCTGAATACCTACTTAAACATGGAGCAGTAACAGCTAAGCGAGTTGTAGGAAATACAATAATCGATATCGAAGTCGGAGTAGTACTTGATAAGTTGAATGGTGTAACAGGACCGACATCAGTAATGGTAGAGATATACGGATTAGATGATGAATTCTTCATAGATGAAATCAGCAAGGTTATCTCTGATGAGATTAAGGTTACTATCACAAAAGATCCTGAAACATCAACTTCAGGCAAGAGTACAAGAGGTAGAAGTGTTAGATCAGGTGATAGCAACAGCATAATGGCTTGGGGACTTCTATTAATGGCAGCATTAGCAGCAGTAATTACAGTAATATACAGAAGAAGAAAAGCTATTAAGTAATAAGATTTAGGTATTATGTCATAAGAAATACAAGTAGTAATACGTACGCAGTGGACTCATAATCTACTGCGTACGTTTTTTTTGAATTTTTACTTGTGAAAAGTGTAAACACATATGTTTCAGTAACCCCATAGGGGTAGTAGCCTTTAATACCAAAGGGGTAGGTGGTCAAAAAACGTACCACAAACGTTTGTGAATAAGCGAAGAATATGTGTGTAAAAAATCGATTGCAAACACATAATATACACATTACACCACATTATAACACAAAATACTTTGCGGATTTAACCTCGTTTTGTGATAATAAGGGGACTGTTCGAATTATGGCAAAAAGGTTTTAAATATGCCAATTATATAAATAATTTTACGCAGGACAGATAATGGCTAAGACAAGTAGCCGGAAGGAGGGAATTGATGAAAAGAACTAAAGGATTAAGGTCTATCTTCGCGTGGCTTATGGTTATTACATTGTTATTATCCAATAATATAGCAACATACGCAATGCCGGTTAGTGAAGGCTCACAAGAAGAGACGACTGAAACGGAAAGCGGTTCGTTTCAAACGCAAAGCGTAAATCATAATGTAACATTTTTGGACGCAGACGGAAATGAACTCTCTAGTGTTGAGGTAGCAGCAGGTAGTGTTATAGACACAAGCTCTATTCCTGAACTTTCAGATAATAATTTCTGGGGTTGGTATGAAGCAGATATAGCAAACCGGATAGTTGCGGCTAATACACAGAGAAATCAGGAGATAGCATCAGCCTATGAGACTATTTCCAACTTATCAGAAGAAGAGGCACTTACTTTTGATTATACAGCATTCTTTAATAGTATACCTGATGAGTATTCTAAAGAAGAGGCAAATGCAATAGGAAGTGCTTATGGATTAGAGGAAGCTGTTAATAGTGATGTTGTACTTCGTGCGGTAAACTATATTGCATCTTCTGCAGCGGGAGGTATGATTACACCGTTCGCCTCTCAATCAGGTGATCATATTTCGTTAGATAACGGAGATACCATTACATTTACAAGTGCGACCGCATTCAATGCAACAGGAATATCGTCAGGTACATATAGTGCGAATTCGTATATTACAGTTGCCGCAGGTGCAAGTGTAGATATTGTTGTTAATCCGGGTGTGACGGCTAATCTACGTTATATATATGGAGAGCAGGCAACAGTTACATTTTCAGGCGCAGGTAAACTTACATTAGACAATGGATATTCTAATGCAGGTACGGCGTTAACATTCGGAAGTTTGGTTTACTACCCTACAAATACATTAGCTTTGACCGGAATTGAGGCGGGAGCTGTTATCAAAAATGTAATAATGAATGGAGCGAATGTAGACTTTAAAGGACTGCAGTCAGGTCTTGTTGCTGACAATATCACGATTGATAACAATACAGTAGCAAATTTTACTCAGAATGAAGATGATGCTACTGTCGACACATTAGTCGGTGCAGGAAAGGAAACAGGAAGAGGGGCTACAGCATTTCTTCAGTTTACTATACAAGGTGGTGCTAATGTAACGGCAGCGGGATATAATGCCGGATTATTCTCGAAAATGAATTTGGACATTGATAATGCTACTGTTCATGGTGAGACAAGAACAGGTGGTAACCTTGGCGGAATTTATTCAGATGCATATATGACGATAACTAATGGAGCCAATGTAACAGGTGAATGTAATACTGTAGTTAACCCAAATACACGATATGGAGCCGGAATTGTTGCTTATTCAGGACTTGAGATATCCGGATCTACTACTATTGTAAATGCCAGTTACAATACAGATCATAATATGATGGATTCTTTTGCTATATGGGTAAATGATAATAAAGGCGATGGAACTAAAGGTTCTGGATTAGTTATAGATGGAGCTACAGTTAATGCTAGTGGCGGTGCAGAGACAATATGTGTCGGCATAGGTGGAACCCATCCATCAGGCAGTATTTCAGCTTCAACGGTGATAAGAAATGGAGCAACTGTTACAATTAGTCTGGGTACATATGGAAATGTAACGGGATTTTCTTCCAACTACTTAGATTCAACAGTAAGCATTACTGATAGTGCACTTATTTCTATATCAAAATATCCGGGTACGTATACTTATGGTCGAGCAATATGGGTCTCATATTTAACGCTTAACAATGCTTATATTGAAGCAACAAATAAGTGTGAGCAGGCTGAGGCTATAAGAATTGGATTTGATTATAGTAGTACTAATAGTACAGTGGTAGCTAAAATAGAGACTGAAGTCACTTCAGGCAAATACTCTATCCGTGTTGTCAGAGGAAAGTATTATCAATCAAGCGGAACGTTTGATGGTATCGGTGGTATGTATGTTAATGATGCCGATATAACACTGGAAGATAGTGGAAAAATAGATATTGCTACAGATCGTACCGGTATAATAACATATGTCGGAGACTTAGTGGTCAATGGTGTCGGTTCCGCAATTACTATTGTAGGTAATGACGAGATAGATGCTTTGGTAGGAACGAATATTGCAGGTGATATAACGGTGACTGCAGGCAGCATATCTGCTGTTAATGCCAAAGAAGTTGGTGTTTTAGCTGCAGGTCATATTACGGCTAAAGATAATGGTACTATTACAGGTGCGTGTACAGACGAGGCTTCTTTAGCAACGCATGTTGGTGGAGTAGTTAGTTCAGATGGAAATATTACTGCCGAAAATGGAACTATCAATGGTACAACGGTTCATGCTTATAGCGATTCTCATGCAGCAGTACACGCTAAGGGTGGAGTAGGAACTTCAAAAACAAATGGTGCGATTAATGAGTATTATACAAAGCAATTTGAAAGCATATATCAAATCGGATATAAGAAAGCATATTCAGATATAGGTTTGTCTATTGATTCAGCAAATTTTGATTCATATGATTGGACGGCACATACAACTTCATGGGCTAATACACCGGTATCGAGCAGGGTAGATGTTACTTCAAACGGATTGAAAGCAATCACAACAGCAACAAGCGAACATCTTATTGCTTCATCAAAGACTGCAGCAATAAATAATACAAATCTTATAAAAGATGCAACTAGTGCACATAATGTACACTTTATAGTTGCTCTTGCAGCGTCAAACAACCCTACTTTATCTAAGCAAGTAGGAATAGGAGCAACTCCATCTACTTATGGTGATGACATTTACCTCAAAGAAATAAAAGCTAACGATATATTTACATACAAGATAGAGGCAACGATGCCTGCGACAGGTACAACAGGATACACTTCATTAGTTATTTCGGATACATTACCGACTAATTTACCACTTAATTCTACGTCACCATTATCCGTGATAGTTGAAATAGCCGGAACGACTATGAGTTTAAGTGGAAATGATGTAACGAATGGCGGTACTGTAGTAGGTAACCTTTCATACTCGAGTGGAAAATTAGAACTAAAGTTAAATGCAGCAGGGATAACCCTTCTTAATAGCGATGGAGCAAAAGTAGCGATGTATGCTACGGTCAAGGCAACTGCAGCTATGGCAGAAGGTGACACTGTAACTAATAAAGCAGACATTAGTGTAAATGGCGATACACCAATCGAAGAGGAATCAATAGTCGGTGTTATTGAGATGCCGGATAACCTTGAAAAGAAGGTTAAGAATGGCTCAGGAAGCTATGTAGAGACTATAGCCATTGAAAAAGGTGCAGCGGCTACACTTGATTATCAGATTAAATTTGATATGCCTGATAGCAGTGACGGATATGAGTCATTTGTTGTAGTGGACGAAGCACCAAGTGGTACTACATTTACAGGAACACCAAGTGTATCTCCGGCAGGAGTACCTACTCCTACGATAGGAGCAAGTGCAACACTGCTGCGTATTGATTTCACAGCAGCACAGGTAAAAGCACTTGAAGGACAAACTATTACGTTGACAGTATCTCTAAGTGTACCTGCAGCGTATACCGCAAGTACTATTACCAACAAAGTATCTTATTGGGTGAACCCGTCAACAGCAGGAAATACTGATACTAAACCGGGAGGCAATCCTGATGATACTAAGGATAATGTTGTGAATGTATATCCTAAAGTTACTTATAACAAAGGAACAGCGGGAACTGCAACGATAAATGGTACAGTTCCTGTAGATAATAACCTTTATCAGCCATTGGTACTAAATGGTGTATCAGTTATAGGGAACACCGGTTCACTTTCGGCAGCCGGATATAAATTTGCAGGTTGGAAAACCAGTGAAGCAAGTGGCACGATATATAAAGGAGCTGATACTTTTACTATGCCAAACGCAAATGTAACATTAACAGCTGTTTGGGCTGAGATACCAAGTGGTACCTTTGAAAAATTAGTTGAAGATCCAACTGATAATACATACAAAACATCACTAACTATTCCTTAATTTACAACTACGCAGACGTTAAAATACAAAGTCAATCTGGAATTACCGACGTCATTAGATGGATATGAGAGATTAGTTGTTACTGATACAGCACCAACAGGAACAACTATTACAAGCGCAGTGCTTAAAAATGGTACGACAACACTCGCTACTGCGACTATAACGGGTAACACTTTTGCAAGAGTTGATTTGACTACATTTACAGCACTTTCAGGAGCGACTATTACCCTGGAAGTAACTCTTAGTGTACCGGGAACTTATTCGGAGAAGACCATTGTCAATTCGGCGAAATTCTGGTTGAATCCTACAACGGCGGGAACTATATCAGTGGAACCTGGCGATAATGCGGACGGTTCTACCGAAAATAAGATTACAATTAATGACCCTACATATACAATTACATATAAGAATGTAGGTCCGGATGGTACTACAGCTGCAACAGGTACAGTACCGGAAGATAGCAATTCATACAAAGCAGCAGATACTGTTAATGTTAAAGAAAATGAGGGAAATGGTACAGGTGGAGATCCACTTTCTGAGGATGGTTATAGGTTTGTTGGATGGAAGTCAAGTGTAGCAAGTGATAATACACAGTATCAGAATCCTGAAGAAGCATCACCTACAACTCAGTTTACGATGCCAAGTGAAGATGTGGAATTTACACCGGTGTGGTTAGAACTCATCGATGAAAATACATTTAAAAAGACTTTAACAGGTGCAACAACTGATGATACATATCCTAATCCTGCTATAAATGACACTATGGAATACAAGGTAAGTGTAAAATTACCAAGTAATGTAGACTATTACAAAGAGTTAGTCATTTATGACACATTACCTACGGGACTTGAATATGTAAGTGCAGCTATATCAGCTGATACAGGAAGCGTTACAGGAACAGTTGACGGAAGCACTGATAAAAAGAGTGTACGGGCTGTTATTACAAGCTTTACAGCTAATCAGGTTATTACAATTACTATTCAGGTGAAAGTAGTAGCAAAATTAGCAAGTGATATTACTAATGAGGCAGAGTATTGGATTAATCCGGCAAACCCGGGAGATGAAGATAATAAGCCTACAGATAAAGATGATGATCCATTAGATCCTGATGGAGAGACTGAGGTAAAAACATACCTTACATACAACACTGTATACAATGGAAATAATAATACAGACGGAACAGTTCCGGTAGATAGTAATGAATATGCTAAGGATGATGAAGTTACAGTTATGGGACCCGGAGATCTTGAAAGGGATGACTTCGTATTTATCGGATGGAATTCTAAAGCGGATGGAACAGGAACTTACGACTTTGAATATGATGCTGACACAGGGAAATTCACACCGGAAGAGTTTGATATGCCGGATGAAGATGTAACCCTATATGCACAGTGGAGAGTTAGTAAGACTATAGACATCATCAAAAAGGATGGAGTTACCAAAGAAACACTAGAAGGTGTTGAATTTAAATTAGTGGATAAAGCCGGAGTTATGGCTGATATGGAACTTATATCAAACACGGATGGTGAGTTATCATTTGTAGGTCTTGATGAAGGTACTTATGAGTTATATGAAACGAAAGCTATAGCAGGCTATCAATTGCCTTACGGATACTGGGAAGTGGAAATCGAGATAGTTAGTGATGTAGTGGTTGTTACATTTACAGGTATAACTGCTAATGGATCTAACCCACCGGCAGTAGAGTGGAGCGCATCAGATGAGAGTTATATTATCTACAATTACGAATCATATGATTTACCGAGCACCGGAGATATGATGACACCAATGAAGCTAATGACGATGGGACTATTCGTACTGATATTAGCAGCGGGAACTACATTAATAGGTAAGAGAAAGAGGAGAATAAAAGTATGAAGAAGATGAAAAAGATAGTTTCACTTTTAATGATGGCTGTGCTGACTTTGTCAGCTTGCCTCACAGTAGCAGCGGCAGATCCTGCAACTGTAGATACAGATAAAGATGTTAAATTGACAATACACAAGTATAGAAATACTGATGATACATTGCCTGAGAGTACAGGCGAGGCATTAGATCCTAGTGATCTCGCAGATTTAGAGCCTCTTAAGAATGTGGAATTTCATATTTTCAAGACAAATATTAACATTAACCCATCTTCAGCAGGCGCGCTTCCTACTGCAGCTGATATAGAAGCTAATCCCAGCTTATATGGTGTTAACTTAAGTACTCCTACTTATAAAGTAAAAACGGATGCTAATGGAGAAGCAGTTGCAAATATTCCTGCAGCGGATCAGGGCATATATTATGTAGTAGAATATGCTAACCCTGCAGTAGAAACACCGGATGGAATACCTTTTATTATATCACTTCCTACAACTAATGCAGAAGGTGACGGATGGAACTATGATGTACATGCATATCCTAAGAATAAGTTAAAAGATGGTCCTGATATCAAGAAAGAAATCGATGAATCAGGAGTAGTGAATAAAGGTGTTAATGTTGGTGATGATGTAACATGGAGAATCGTTAGTAATGTGCCTGCAGACTTATTTTATACAAACTCAAATAATGAGGAGATTACAGCGGATAAATATGAAGTTACAGATATACTTTCTAAAGGATTAACTTATAAAAGCATCAGTTTTAAAACAAAGGCAGGTACAGTAGAGTCTGCACTTGCACTGACTGCAAACACTCATTATACTTTGACTGCAGCAGCAGATGCAAGTGGTGGAACCAAGCTTGTATTTAACTTGACAACAGCAGGTATGAAGCTTGTTCATCAGGTAGCTACAACACCACCTACAGACAACCCAATCTTTATAATTGAGATTGTAACAACAGTTAATTCAGATGCATTATCAGTAGATACAATCACTAATGAAGCTGATCTTGCTTACACAAATAGTACAGGAACCGACTTTAAAGCAAATACTAAAGACGGCAAAGACCCTGAAGATCCGGACAATCCGGATCCGGAGAAACCAACACCTGAGATTCATACAGGTTCTACAGGACTCACTAAATACGCTACGGATACTAATGCCGTATTAGAAGGTGTTAAGTTTGCAATAGCTGATACAGAGGCTAATGCAAAGGCCGGAAACTATATCCGTAAAGATGCAGCAGGTAAGATATACTTCTATGGTGATACAGGATATGACAGTGCAGAAGATTATATCGTTGAATCAAATACTGGTGGAGTAGTAATATTTGAAGGACTTAAATATGGAGCTGATAATGTTTCAGGTATCACTGCTACGTCAACATACTACGTAGTTGAAGTAAAAGCTAAAGCGGGATATCAGTTACTTAAGAATCCTGTAGCGGTTATCGTAAGCAAAAACAGTGATTTGGATGCAAAGATAACTAGTGTAAAGATATACAACAATGCTAAGTTTGTATTACCTAAGACAGGTGGACTTGGAAGTATCTTATTCACACTGGCAGGTGTTCTACTTCTTTTGGCAGCTGCAGTAGTTATCATTAGATCAAGAAGAAAACGCGTTTAGGTTAAATATTAAAGCGTAATAGACTGAGAGAATGGACGGCTTTAGCCGTTCATTCTTTTGATGATGAGGATTTGAGTATATGAATAAAAAAAAGATATTAGTAGCAGTGCTTATATGTGTTGGGGTGGGTCTTATATTTTACCCGATATTATCAAGTATCTTAGCTTATGTACAAGAAGAAGAGGTTATCGCTGTATATGAGAAAAGCTTGGATGAGTATTCCGAAGAGGAAGTAGAAGAAGAGATGGCCAAAGCAAAGGAATACAATGATAATATATCAGGAGAGAATATTAAGGATCCATTTATGAAGGACAGTGGTTTTGTTTTACCTGAAAATTATGATGAGATACTTGACTATGATGGCGTGATGGGATATATAGAGATACCTGAGATCAAGGTCAAGCTTCCCATATTTCATGGTACGTCTGATGAGGTGCTTGGTAAGGGTGCAGGACATCTGCCGCAGTCATCATTCCCGGTTGGAGGTGTAAGCACTCATGCTGTTATAAGTGCACATTCGGGACTTCCCAGTGCTACGTTATTTACCAATCTTAATAATTTGGTTGAGGGAGATGTTTTTTATATTCATGTGCTTAACGATACACTCAAATATGAGGTAGATGATATTAGTGTAGTGGAGCCATATGAGACTAGTAGTTTGTTACAAGTAGCCGGGGAGGACTATGTCACTCTAGTAACTTGTACTCCATACGGAGTTAATAGCCACAGACTTCTAGTGAGGGGAACTAGGGTTGACTATGAAGAAGAACACACGGAAACAGTAGACTTAAGTGCCAAAACCGGAAACAATGTTCTTTGGGCATTGTTGATAATTCTATTGATATTGGTGATTGCCTTAGTAATAGCGGTTATAAGATATCAAAGGAGGCGTAAGTGAAAAAGGGCAGAGTAAATAGAAGAAGAAAAAACAAAACAAGCAACAACAAAAGAAGTAAAAGGAAAAACATAGGCCTAATTATAGGTATAATAATATTAATATCAGGTGTATTTTTGATTGCCCTGCCATTTATCTTTCAATTGTGGTATGACTATGAGGCTGCCAAATCTATAGAAGTCTTTGAAGAGCAATATGATGATTCAACAGACCCAAGACTCGAGGAGTTATACGAGTCGGGTCAGGACAAACTAAAGGATCCATTTGCATATGAGGAAGCCGGTTTTGACCTAAGCCCATATGGCATAGAGGAGAATATGATAGGTTCGGTGGTAATACCTAAGATAGATGTCACACTTCCTATATATTTGGGAGCGAGCGAGGAGAATATGACAAAGGGGGCTACTCTCCTTACGTACACTTCGATGCCTATTGGCGGAGATAATACAAATGCGGTGATAGCTGCTCATAGAGGGTATTATAAAGCGGAGATGTTTAGACATATCGACAAGATTGAGGTCGGAGATATTTTCTATATACGCAATTTTCGCGAGGAGTTAGTCTATCGTGTGATAGATATTCAAATCATTATCCCATCTGACATAGAGAAGGTACTTATACAAGAGGGCAATGACATGGTGACCTTGCTTACTTGTCATCCTTATGGTCAAAATACAAGACGTTATATTGTATATGGTGAGCGTATAGAATAAGTACATAGGATAAATGCATAGAATAAGTACATAGTAAGTGAAATCTTAAAAATATTTTTGATAATTGTGTTTTAAAAAACGGCTTCACAAAACGCTTTATAATATAAAAAAGAATATTATGAAAAGTCGAGATTTTCGGGATTTCACTGTGCTATAATACGTTATCTTTATATTATGGAATAAGAGGAGGAAGAGGATATGGAAGAATTACCAATGGGTTTTTGGGTTCTGGTAGCTATTTTTGTGGTACTGGTTATTATTATAATTTTCAGTTCTTATTATCATGTTAAAAAGGCAAAGTTCAAACCCAAATTTAGAGAATTAAGTGATGGAAGCATACAGATGGAATTCGGAGAATTCGGAGGGGCACAGACGTCGCGAACTGAGAGATTCTTACAAGAATATAAGATCGGTCAAGAAGTGACTTATGGAGGAGAGAAATATTTTATTGAAGAAATTAGGGAAGTATCAGATCCGTCAGTGGTTAGAAATGACATTAAGATGGTGTGCTACCTTACGAAAGCTTAGGTGATGATTATGGAAGAGAGAATGGTAATATCAAGTCATGAGCTATTAACAGACTATAGTATGAAGGCAAAGATTAAAAGGGTTATAGTCGGATGGATAATTTTCTTGGCTATATTTGGCGCTACTCGCGTTCCGGATGTGCAGTTGATTATGACGGATTTTGCGGATAAGATGCAGGTATCATGGCTAAGTAGTGTGATAGATTTTATTATAAGGGGATTGTGGATAGGTTTCATACCTATGATAACAGGTACGTTTATTACTCTTAGAACGAAACAGATATTTACACATATAGCTATATACGAGGAAGATCTTGCGCTTGTAAATAGAAAGCTTGACACTTGTTTATATATTCCATATGGTCAGGTTAAGTTATCATATGGCAGAATGCAAGAAAGCTTCTACATGGATTTTCAGGATAAAAATCTCAAAAAGATGGAGTATGCTTGGAGTGAATTTACGAGCAGCGACGTATTGAGAAATAATCTGGAAAGATATGGCAGGATGGTGTAGAAAATTTTTCCGTTGACACACTATGGCATTTACACTTAAAGAACGTATATATAAAAGAACTTTTTTAATGAACATTTTAAACCCAAATATAACAACAATACCTTTGTCTTAAAATTTAATAAATAGTAAAATAGAGTGGAACAGCAAAAATATTTATGTGGGATTGGAGTAACGGGATAGGTCATGGCAGATACAACATCGTCAGACGTACTATTGGATTTCTCAATTCTAGAGGATGAAGAGGAAACATACTCTTCTTTAACGGACATTCATAATGTTCCACTCTTTACAAATGATTTTTCCAATAGAATAGTCTACAAGGGGAGAGAAGCAGAGGAAAAAAACAAAATAATCGAGGATGTTATA
Source organism: Suipraeoptans sp. (assembly GCA_047973235.1). Lineage (GTDB taxonomy): Bacteria > Bacillota > Clostridia > Lachnospirales > Lachnospiraceae > Aequitasia. Next base: position 25,188 of record JBKEBP010000112.1, read on the forward strand.
TTTATTGAAGAGATAGCTGTTAGTGATGTTGATAAGACATTACTTGACAGCTTATTTTTAGTTGAAACAAGTAGTGTGGTTAAAAGAGATTTGATTGAAGAAGAAACCAAAGAGTACGAAATGCCTATAATGATATCTGCGGTATGTATTTTCGCAGTCGTGATGGGTATTTATATAAGATATAGAAACAAAAAAATAGAGAGAATTAGTAAAGGGGGAGAAGATGGAAATAATAACTGAAGAGTATAAGAAGTCTGAACTCAGAGCACAAGATAATTATGATTTTGTGAAATTGGAAAGAGCGGGAGAGCATTTCCTGCCAATGAAGTGGGAAGATAAAGAAGAGAGCGTTATCGCAGCCTATGAGAAAAGCAGAGTTAATGAGTATACGGAAATATACCAAGAAGATTATGTTGTTGGAATTAATATGCTTATACGTATTTCGGATTTTGCTAGAGATATCACAGAGTATTCATTTTTACTTAAACCGACCAATATTTATTACAACACATGCGGTGCCGTATATATTAAAAAACGAGATATAAGAGTGTTAGGCGTGATAGAAAGCAATAAGGAATTTATAAGACAATATAAAGCGTTAATCGCATGGAGTCTTTGTGACAAGTATGAATATAATGATTATTTGGACGCAGGAGAGGAGCTCTATAACAACAATCGAACAACAGCCCCTTTGATTGAGGCGGAAACTATAGATGATATCATTGATTTTCTCGAGAACCTAAAAGCATCATATATTGAGAGGGAAAGAAGCAAAAAGATTTATGTAAGCAAAAGTGGAGATATTACCAGAAAGATAATGCTGCTAATTCTCGGGGTGGCTGTAGCTGCATTGGGAGTTTATGGGTTTATTACGTATTTTAATACGATTCCGTATTACGAGACTTTAACAATGGCTAACAATGCTTATATAGAAAATGATACAAAAGAAATCATAGATTCGTTAATAGATGTAGATGCTCAGGATATGGAAGTACAACAAAAGTATATTCTTTCAAGAGCATATATACAAGGCGAAAACCTCACCGCAGAGCAAAGAGAAAATATATTAGGAAAACTTCTAATATCAACAAATGAAAAGATAATGGATTATTGGATATACATAGGTCGATTGGACCCGATGGAGGCGGAAAATATTGCAATGCAGCTTTCGGATGATGAGCTACTGCTCTACGCATACATGTGTGAAAAAGCGCAAATTGAAGTAGATACTTCATTAGCCGGTTCGGACAAAGAGAGTCAGCTTAAAGAAGTCCAAGGTAAAATAGATGACCTGGCTGAGAAGTATTTGGAAGCTGAAGAAGATGATGACTATGAAGAGGAAGATGAGGAAGAGGAGGAGAACGGCGATGAGTGATCATTTACAACTGGACGAATCGAATATTGAAGCACGTTCTGATGCTATATCAGGATTTTTCTCCGGTGTTGCGTGTGCCTTCACTTAGAATCTAGGAGTGTGTAAGAAATGATAAAACTGTGTTGGAAAAAAGTTTTCTATGGAAGAGTTGAACAATATTATCTGGATATGAAGACATTTGAAGTGTATCGAATAGATTTATCATATTTTGAGTCAAAGGCAAAGATAAGGGGTACGCCTTTTGTATTTGCAATGATTGGACCTACGACTACAGTACTGGGAAATTTAGTCAATAACCCACCACTTTAGAAGTGGGGGCTTGCAAAGGCCCATGTTGACTAGCCTAAGTGTTTAGAACACTACGTTACCAAAGAATATATAGGCACCCACGAATGCTCATTCTAGTTTG
>JBKEBP010000115.1:0-6155 GCA_047973235.1 Suipraeoptans sp.
TTCAGCAAAAGACGATTTAATAAAGGCTCTTTCTGAGAACTCGACCGGTAACGCTAAATCACTTGCTAATAGTTACTTGTCTCATCTAAGAAGGTTCCGCCAATTCTTAGCTTCTGATGGAATTGCCGAACCATCTGCGCCTAAGCAGGAAAAGACTGCTTACCCTACATATACTCGTAAAAAGAAAATGGATGTTGATGTTCCTAATCCATCAATCGAGCAGATTGGGATTTATCTTACAAAGTGGGACGGCCTTGAGAACTACCACCTGCAGGAGGATGCACTTAATAAACTGTTCTTTGAGCTATGCCCGAAGAATACAGACATTATCGATATTCTATTAAAGGCATCAACGCTTAATGATTTTTATAGTACTAATATTTTCTCAATCTACCCGGTGGCTAAGCATATATGCTCTCTGGACGTCGATTTGAGACTTAAAGCCGGTGATGTTACCCTGGTCAGAGATATCCAGTATGTAACTATCGGTGATACTGAGAAGAATTTTTACTCATTTGCATCAAAGTATTGTAGCCATCATAATCCACTCGATTATCCGATTTATGACAGCTATGTCGATGAGGTGCTTCGGTATTTTAGAAATCGTGATAACTTCTCAGATTTTCAAGATGGCGATTTGAAGGACTATGTTAAATTCAAAGGTATACTGATAGATTTCCGTGCCTTCTATGGCTTAGATAAATATAACCTCAAGCAAATTGATCAGTATGTTTGGCTACTTGGGAAGGATTACTTCCCGAAGAACTACGGAAAGAAAAAAACAAAATAAAGGGAAATTGGAGAGAAACTTATGGCATATGAGAAGAAAAATATAAGAGCTGTAATCGAAGAAATAAATAGTCGCAAGATTTATCTTCCGGCAATACAAAGAAAATATGTGTGGGATGATGATCAAATAACACGTTTAATGGATTCTATCATGCTTGGATATCCCATAGGAACCTTTCTTTTCTGGAAGGTTAGAAAGTCAATCATTAATAAAAAAGAGCACTCAATGTACGAGTTTATAAAGGATTTCCATGAAAGAGATGTCTATAAAAATCCATCTGCACCACAGCCATTTCCTATTGGAAGTGATGAAGAAACAATATGGGCTGTTCTTGATGGTCAGCAGAGATTAACCTCACTATATATAGCTTTGCAAGGTAGTATGAGTAGGAAGTTACCAAACAAACGTTGGAAAAACGATGATGCATTCCCTATAAAAGAATTGTATTTAGACCTACATAGTCAGAGAATTGATGAAGAAGATATTTCTTACGAGTTTAAATTTCTGACACAAGAAGAAGCTAAAAAGCAAAAAGATGATAAGCTATGGTATCTGGTTAAAGATATATTAAAGTATTCTCAGGATGAGCTTGTAACAGATTTAATTATTCCAAACGGCTGGGCTTCGGATAAAGTTGCAATGAAGAATATATCTTTATTGCATACCAGACTTGTTGGTGACGAAATAATTAACTATTTTGAAGTTCAAACAGACTCTATCGACAGTGTCCTCGATATATTCGTTCGTGTTAATTCTGGTGGTACAGTTTTATCGAAGAGTGATTTGTTGTTCTCTACCATTGTTTCGCATTGGGACAAAGCTAGAGATGAAATAGATAAACTGCTTGCAGAAATTAATAAGATTGGTGAAGGGTATAAGTTTTCCAATGATTTTATTATGCGTACATGCCTATATGTCCTTGATATGTCCGTTACGCTTAAAGTTGAGACATTCAAGAAGGAAAGCGTATTGAAGATAAAAAATAATTGGGAAAACATTCGCAAGGCCATTAAGGACACAGTTGATTTACTTAATGAATTTGGATTTAATTTAGAAAATATTATATCCTATGTGGCTGTATCGCCAATGGTATATTATCGTTTTAAAGGTGGAAATTTTGATGCTGAAAGTAAGTCTGAATTAAGAAAGTATATAGTTATATCGCAGGTAAGACAGGTGTTTGGTGCTGCTACAAACTCAGCCCTTACAAGTATACGAGAAGCTTTGAAAGCAGCTCCAACGGATTCGTTTAAGATGGGTAATTTACTAAAAGTACGCTTTACCGGTGAAAGAACATTGCGCTATACCTCTGAAGAAATAGATGCAATGTTTGATACATATGAAATTGGTGCATATACGTTTATGTTATTATCCTTACTTTATCCAAATTTAAAATACAGCCAGAAGGGGTTTCATCAAGATCACATGCATCCATATGCTGGTTTTGAAGAAAGTAGGATTGCAAACCTTAAGCTTCCAGATGGCTCGGTTATTGATGATGTTAGAAAAGATGAATGGAGGCGCAGAAGAAATACATTGGCGAATCTACAATTATTAGAAGGGCGCGAGAATGAGAGGAAAAATGCGACACCTTTAGTAGATTGGATTAAGGTTATAGCTAATAGTGAGAATGCTAAATATATGCCGAGTGATTCTTCTTTTGAACTATCTCACTTTGAAGATTTTATGGATAAGCGACAAAAATTAATGAGCGATGCTTTGAAAGCAATATTGCTTTAAATGGTATATAGGTAAGGCACTTAAGTTTGGCTCAAGCAAAGGAGATTAAAACTCTACTACGGTAATAAACTATGAGGAAGATAATCACATGTTTAATGCAAAGTTAAGAAAAAATGCAATCGACAATTATAATGCAGCGGTTGAACGTTATGAAAAAGTCGCCAAAGATTTAGGTGAAAACACGAATGTTCTTTATAAAGAACGTGAGAAAGCTTTAAAACTTGTTAAATTAATTGAAGAACGAATTAATCAATTGGCAAACACTCCAAAGGAATTCAAAGTAACCCTTCAAAAAATTGAAATTGAAGTGGAAAACTTTAAGACAAAACAACAAGAAATTAAAAAGGCAGAAGTTGAAGCAAAAGCAGCTGCTGGAGGTTCTGGAGCAGGTGCAACTTTAAGTGCTCTTGGAGTTGCCGTAGCAACAATGGGTCCAACAGCAGCAATGGGCATTGCAACTACTTTTGGTGTTGCATCAACAGGTACTGCTATCTCTACTTTATCGGGAGCCGCTGCGACTAATGCTGCATTGGCATGGCTTGGTGGTGGTGCATTAGCAGCTGGTGGTGGCGGAATGAGTGCCGGTAGTGCATTCCTCGCACTAGCAGGACCAGTAGGTTGGACAATTGCTGGTGTTATGCTCGCAGGTTCGGTTGGTTCAGGTCTGTATGCTAGTCATAAAAATAAAGAAACAGCGGATAAGCTAATTGTTGAGAGAGAAAATCTCGAAAAAATAATTAGAAAATTTAATACTATGAACTCAGAAGTCAAAGCGTTGGTGGAAACTACCAACACTCAAATTACTGGTGTAACTAAAGCAGAGAAAGCTTTGATTGGAAGTGATTATAGTCAATTCTTCAAAGATGAGAAAATTCAAGCTGGATTGCTTGTGAATTCAACTTTAACTTTGGCACAACTTATTAATAAGGAGCTAAAATTAGATGATTAGTGAACAGACTATTGATAATAATGTTGAACAAGGTATTGCTTCATATGTCGATTATTTAAATAATATCCGATTACAGATCTGATGAATACATTAGAATCAATTCTTACTAGTGAAACAGATAAATTATCAGACTTAGCTACTAAATCAGCAAATGCACTATCAAATCTAGATTGGGCGAAAGCAGAAATTGATAATCTTATCAATATTAATCGTGGTGGAGATACTGGAATACATGGGTTTATTTCGGAGTTTGCTGAAACTGGTATAAGAAATGCAAGAGATGTTTATCAAGGACTGCAAAAAAGTGTAGTACTATTAAATGATAATGGACCTGCGGATATTCTACTTCAAGGCAAAGAAGTGCAAATGAAGTTTTATGCCAATATCTTAGAAGAGATTAAGCAATCATCCAATTATGATAAAATGAGTATGATTTTTCCAAAGGACCATGTGGAAGTCATAGAACAAATCATGGACGGAGCAAAATCTGTAGAATTTAATGGAAATGTCTTGTCTAACTCCCAAATCAATAATATTAGAAAAGCCATTGAAGATGAGAGTGCTCTACGTGGCGTTTCTTATGATGAATGGTTGGAATCATCAGTTCTTAAATATAAAGATGTTCAAAAAGGAACAATTGACCAGACGTTATCAGGGGAAGTAAATGACATAAATAAGCAAACTGCTCAACAAAAATCTGATATTAAAAAGGAAGCTGATAGCGATAGATTAAGCGCCCAACAAGAAGCTCAACCAAGTTTTGGAGAGGCATCTAAAGTTGCTATAATAGGTGCAGCAGTACAAGGTGGTTTCAATCTAGGAATATTTGTCTACCAAAAACACAAAGATGGAAAAGAAGTCTGGGATTTTGATATTGAAGATTGGAAAGAATGTGGAATCAGTACAGCTAAAGGTGCTATTAAAGGTGGAATTTCAGGATATGCAATATATGGATTAACCAACGTTTGTCACCTTGCTGCACCAAGTGCTGGAGCAATTACTTCAGGAACTTTTGGTTTAAGCAATGCCATCGTCAAATATAGAAAAGGCGATGTTGATACAGATGGATTTACTGATTTAGTAACATTAAATGCTATTGATGCAACAGGGGCTGCTATTGGTGCTGCAATAGGACAAACAGTTATACCAATTCCAGTTGTTGGTGCTTTGGTTGGCTCAATCGTTGCAACCACAGCACTAAGTCTTGGAAAAGGCGTTCTAAACAAACACGAAATAGAAGTTATCAATCTTTATCAAGAAAGAATTAATGCATTTGTTGATAAATTGGACAAAGAATACCAAGTAAAACTAGATGAGCTTTTGAATAAATATCATAAACTTGGGGAATTGCAGCAATACTCGTTTGACTTCAATATCAATGTTCAGTTAAGATTTGTTTCGTCTATTAATTTAGCGAAGTCAGTAGGAGTTCCGGAGAAAAGCATTCTCAAAAATGAAGATGAAATTGATGAATACTTTCTATGTTGATATATTTCCACAAACAAGAGCCAATATTGGATATGTTCCCATCTCGAGCGTGGATATGTTCCCGATAACAACAGAGGTTGAAACGGCAGTTTTGATAGCTATACCCTCATCTCAAAACACGTTGAGACCGTAATACTACTACATCGGAAAGATACCTGAAACTCCTTGATTTTAGGCACTTTGAGCGATTTTATCAATTCTCACAGAGCGACCGAAAAGAGAGAAAAAAGGAAATTTCAGACGGGGTGAATGTGTCGGTAGTTCTTGATATGGTGTCTCGGAACACATGAATCTACAGTTCATAATTTCATTTTAAAAACAAAATTCTTTATTATTCAACTATTATCAAGGGGTTCATTAGCACCCGAACAAACAATGGATGGATTCTTTGCAGGCGAATCAATTCCAGTTAATAAGAAATTATCGGAAATTTTCCTACAACTTCATATAAGTGAGAAAACAGGAAGAGGCGTTCCAAGAATAACGCACTCTTATGGAAAAGGGGCATATGAATTTAGAGAGAATGCTATTGTTGTAAAGATACCATTTAACTGGATCAATGTAATGGGTGATAAAGTGAGTAATAAAGTGGGTGATAAACCAGCGGATAGTCCTCTTACAAATACACAATATCAGATACTTTTAGAAATACGTAATAATCCTAACATTACGAAAACAAGACTAATGGAATTACTTTCAGTTGGTAAAACTACGGTAGATAATGGAATAACAGCGTTAAAAAAATATGGATTTATTGAGCGTATTGGCTCTAATAAGACTGGTTATTGGAAAGTAGTAAAGTAGATAAAAAAATTATTACCCACTTGAAATGCTCAAGGTGGGTAATAAATGTAGGTAATAAATTACTTCTCAGTATGCTTATCTTTTTTCTTGCTTTTACGCTTATATACATTGTACTGATTTCTGCATTGCGTACTGCAAAATTCCATATTTGCTCTGGATACAACAAAGGATTTTCCACAATGTTTGCATACCTTCAATGTGGAATGCTCAACAGTCAGCATGAAGGAGAACATCATCTGAATACCAAGAAGCAGGGAATTGAACTCCCATATAATTGTAGGTCGATCAAGTAGTGCGATGTGATAGGTGGGTGCAACTCCACCAAAACGAATTTAGATGTTTGATATACGTTGTATATTTTTCGAGGGAGTTTTATTGGACAGT
>JBKEBP010000127.1:0-18983 GCA_047973235.1 Suipraeoptans sp.
AAAGTATTCGTGTTTTCAATAAACTAGTATGATGTTAAAAATAGAAAAATCTATTGATTCATAGTTTATTTTAAATGAAAACGGCTTTACAATGATAATTTTGTAAAGCCGTAATTTTGCCTAATCTTCATTTTGCAGAAAAAGAGATTATTTTATTTCTTTATGTAATAGTAAGTCGACGATAATGGTTATATGAAAAAATATTCCATTTAAGATGTGGTTGTTGCTTGTTTTTGTCTACCTTCATGATCCATTACAAAGTTGTCTCTATGAATAAGTTGTGAAATAGGTACAATTTCATAGCCTTTTTCTTTTAAGCCTTTTATAATGGTATCTAGAGCTTGAGGGGTATACTTGGCATCGTTGTGAAAAAGAATAATAGAACCATTGCCAAGGTGTTTATGGTTTAATACTCGATCGACCTCGTGTTCGACCCCTAATTCTTTCCAATCCAGGCTATCAACATCCCATTGGATTGGATAGTATCCGTTTGCAAAAGATGTTTCAATGACGGTGTTGTTATATTCACCAAAAGGCGGGCGGAACAGATCCATCTCAATTCCTGTTAAATCTTTTACGGCTTTATGGCACTCTGCCAATTCCTGTGCAATTTGTTCCCTAGAGAGCTGATTCATATGAGGGTGTGTGGCGGAGTGGTTGCCTAACTGGTGACCGGCAGTGGCAATTTTTTGTACTTCTTCGGGAAAATCAGTGACCCAATATCCACAAAGAAAAAATGTTGCTGTTACATCATTATCAGATAGGATTTTGAGTAATTCATCTGTATCATCGGCACCCCAAGCGGCATCAAAACTAATGGCAACTTGCGGTTTATCTGTGTCGACGCAATAAATTGGAAGTTTCCTATCGGCTGTTGCAGAAAATAGTGATGATACTTTTTGAGCAGCAGGTGGAACCACTTGTGTTAGAACACCTACGCAAGTAAGAAACGCTAAGGCACCTAAGATATATTTTTTTTTGGTACATATTGCTTTGAAAATTTTCATTATAATACCTCCCATCTTTTTACCAATATATCAAAACAAGTTTCAGAATATGAAAAAAATCACTTGACAATGGAAAAAAATAGTATTATATTTAAAAATGTTTAGAAAGTAAGCATTTGCAAAGAAGGTGAAAAATTGACTCAAAGAGAACGTGAAATTTTTGAAATAATTCGTGAAATGCCCATGTTAGAACAAAGCGATATTGCACAGAAGTTGAATATAACCCGTAGTTCTGTGGCAGTGCATATAGCAAATTTACAAAAAAAAGGCTATATTTTGGGACGAGGATACTTGCTAAAAGAGCAAGATTACATTGTCGGGATTGGTGCTGCAAATGTTGACATACACGGAAGAAGTAAAAAAAGCATTATATTAAGAGATAGTAACCCTGGGTATATGAGCTCATCTGCAGGTGGGGTGACAAGGAATGTTTCCGAAAATCTGGCTAGATTAGGCGCGCCTGTAAAGCTAATTACAGCTTTGGGGGACGATATTTATGCGGAACAAATCCGCTATGAATGTAGTGCGGCAGGGATAGATTTTTCTCATAGTATGATTGTAGAAAATCATCCGTCGTCAACCTATATTTCTATATTAGATGAAATGGGAGATATGTACGTTGCTATGTCTGATATGTCTGTACTGCAAAAAATGAGTATGGAATATTTAAAAAGTAAATCTGGCATCATTAGTAGTGCAAAACTGATTACTTGTGATACAGGACTTCCGGAAGAAGTTATAAAGGGAGTACTTGATTTGTATAGCCCTGTAACGCCTGTGTTTGTTGATCCTGTTTCTTGCACATATGCTGAAAAAATCAAGCCTTATATTGGCAAGGTTGATACGCTAAAGCCCAATCGTATGGAGATGGAAATTATTAGCGGAATGAAAATTCATAACGAATTGGATTTAGAAAGGGCTGCTGATATACTTTTAGAAAAAGGGCTGAAACATATCTATATTAGCCTTGGTTCAGAAGGTTGTTTTTATATGAGCCGAGATGGGGCTAAAATCAAGCGGTCATTAAAGCCTTTGGAGCAAATGGAAAATGCAACCGGTGGTGGAGACGCATTCATGGCGGCGGTGCTATATGCCCGTATGAGGGATTTTGATGCATACCAAACAATGGATTTTGCCTTGGCGGCAGGGATTGCAGCTGTGTCTTATAAAGGCACGATTAACACAAATATGAGTGTAGAATTAATTGAAAAAATATTGGAGGAAAGAAGACTATGAATTTAGATAAATATTTGACCATTACCCCAGAAATTAAAGAAGCGATTGCCAATAACAAACCTGTTGTTGCATTGGAGAGCACAATTTTAAGTCATGGTATGCCTTTTCCGCAAAACATGGAATTTGCTCATAAGGTAGAAGAAATTGTTCGTGCAGAAGGTGCTATTCCTGCCACGACTGCTGTGATTGATGGAAAACTTAAAGTTGGACTTACATCAGACGAGTTAGAACTTATGTGTAAGGGTGAAAATGTTGGCAAAGTAAGCCGCCGTGACATTGCAGTATATTTGGCAGCAGGAAAAGTAGGTGCAACAACCGTTGCTACAACAATGATGATTGCAGCGATGGCAGGAGTAAAGATCTTTGCAACCGGTGGCATTGGTGGTGTGCATAGAGGTGCAGAAGAAACAATGGATATTAGTGCGGATTTACAAGAGCTTGCACATACACCTGTGGCAGTTATTGGTGCGGGTGCAAAATCATTATTAGACATCGGTCTTACCTTGGAATACTTGGAAACAATGGGTGTGCCTGTTATTGGTGTGGGTACAGATGATTTCCCGGCTTTTTATAGCAGAAGAAGTGGATTTAAGGTTGACTTTAATGCAAAAGACGAACAGCAGATTGCAAAAATTTTGAAAACAAAATGGGATTTGAATATCGAAGGTGGTGCATTAATTGCAAACCCTATCCCAGTAGAATATGAATTGGATTTTGATGAAATGGAAGCGGTAATCAACCGTGCTTTGGCTTTGGCAAAAGAACAGGGTATCAAAGGCAAGGAAACAACACCATTCTTGTTAAAACATATCAAAGATATAACAGAAGGTGTGTCTCTTGCATCTAACTTACAACTTGCGTATAACAACGCAAGGGTTGCATCAAAAATTGCTGTAGAGTTATCAAAATTAGATTAATTTTAAATAAAAAGAGGGATGTTTTAACATCCCTCTTTTTATTTTGGGGTATATTAGCATATTATATAAGATTGTAACTTAAACTTGCATTTTTGAAAAAAATTATATAAAATGCAAGAAAGAGTTTTACTTTTTGAAAGGAGTGAATGTATGGAACAGGGTGTATTTAAGATTGGTCCTATTCGTCCGCCTAGTGAGGCAAACAGTTTATTGCTTCGTGTAACAGAAAATTGTCCGTGGAATAAATGTAAGTTTTGTATGTTATATAAGGAAACTACTTTTCACACAAGACCAGTGGCAGATGTGAAAAAAGATATTGATTATATGGCACAATATAGAGACAGAATATTGTCTCACGAGCATAATGGCGATTTCGATATGGACGCAGTTCAAAAAGAATATCAAAATTTGCCCAGCGATGAAGCAAAAATATGCTATCAGATGGTATTTACTTGGCTGACGGAAGGTGACAAACAAGCAATTTTTTTACAAGATGCCAACACGTTGGTTTTGCGTCCGGAATGGTTGATAGAAATTATTTCCTACGTAAGAGAGAGGTTGCCTGAAATAAAAAGAATTACGTCTTATGGAAGGGCAAGCACGCTTGCGGGCATTTCTCTTGAAGATTTTAAGAGATTGCGCGAGGCAGGACTTGATCGTATCCACTCGGGCTACGAGTCGGGCTCAGATAAGGTTTTGGAACTGATTGCAAAGGGTGGTAGTCAAGAGGATGAAATCATTGGCGGTAAGAAGGTAAAAGAGGCAGGAATTGAACTTTCTATTTATTTTATGCCTGGCGTAGGTGGTAAGGCATTATCTGATGAAAATGCAATTGAAACAGCCAAAGTAATCAATGAGGTTAATCCAGACTTTGTGCGTTTACGTACTTTTATTTTAAGGACTGGTTCTTTAATGGAAGAACTTCGTGATTTAGGACGCTATGAAGAGCAAAGAGATATTGAAAAACTGATTGAAGTAAGAAAGATGCTTGCTCATGTGGATCCAAAAAGGGTAAATGGTAAAATTGCCAGTGATCATATTATAAATCTTTTGCAAGATGTAGAGGGATATTTAGACAAAGACCTATCTTGGATGTTGGCGTACATTGACTCATATTTGGCGTTGCCTGTATTTGAACAAAAAAAATATCAATTAGCAAGACGAATGGGTTTCCCTTTAGATTGGAAACAGATGTATCGTTTGCCCTCTAGTGAGCAAGTCAGAATTGAAACTATGGTAAAGAACACTATCGGCGATAAAGAATGGGAGTCTTTGCTTCATCGCTTTACAGATCGCTATATCTAAGGAGACGAAAAATGGATAAAGAACAGATTTTTATGGCAATTATTCCGGCAATTTTGATATTCTGTCTTGTGTTTTTTAATGTTCGAAAAATGCAAAAAAATTTAAAGACCATGAAGCAAGAGTGTGGCAGTGGCTGTGGCGGTTGTGCCCACAGTGATAACTGTAACAAGGCTGAAAAAATGGATTGAAATAAAAAAAGCCCTTAAGGGAGTTCAACTTAGGGATTTACTAAAACAAGTGAATTTTTGACCGACTCTCTTCAAGCGGGGGCCAAAAGTTAAGACCACACCGAAGGATTAAACCTTTTGTGTGGTCTTTCTCATTATGCATTTATTACTTCTTCGATTATTTGTTTAACTTTTTTATTACTTAACTGTGTATGGAACGAAACCTTATATCCATCAATGGTTAACTGATTAAAGAAGGCCTCCGCACATTTAATTTTCGCTTCTTCTGTACCACGTAGAGTAGACTTATTTTCTACTAATTTCGTCTCAACTACAACATTTAATTCTTTAGTTCCATCACTTTTTTTAACTACATACATGAAGTCTGGGCTGTAATTTTCTCCGACAATTGTAGGAATGGCGATGCTCGATTTTGGGATTTTACCATATACCACAACCTCATCAATCCCAGTTCCTGACATCATGATATTATCTTTCTCCAACGGAGAATCAAAAGCAATCTTATCATATAGATATTTCTCTGAAGGAGTACCTTCAATAAACATAGTGCCGACAGTTCCCTGCTTTATCATTTCCCGTGGAGACCCATCTTTATAAGTTAAAGCAGTCTCAGTAACAGGCTGTGTCGAACGAGCATAGCGAAATCTGGTCTGTGTTTCTTGTATTTTCCAATCTTTAAAGCCCTGAATAATATTGGTGGCTGAATACTCATTTATATGTTCTGGAAGGACTGTTTTTTCTGCAGCCAACTTACACATAGCATCGTGAATGACAGTAATCGGAATACTTGTTTGACTATTGATTCGTTTAATAAATTCATTATAAGCTAATGGCTTCTTTATAGAATAGGAAACTCCAGAATCTTCTTGCAAATACATCTTTTTGCTATCAGTGGCTACTTCATCACGGTGGCTATAAATGGTGATGTTTCCGAAAGTATCACCTTTTCTAAGAATGTCATGTAATGCTTGTGGTATTTCAGATTCCAAACCCGAGTCATAAAAAAGATAGTATTTCTGATTGATTGTTTCCCATAGCTCTTTAAGTTCAGAATATACAGCTTTTCTGATTTTAATTTGCTGTGATTTATTCTTATTTTTATCAGTAACCTTGTTGCTATTAACACCACTGGTAAACTCAGGATATTCGGCAAAGAAAGCATCTCTATTCTCAGAACGAATCTCGTAATTCCTGTTTATATATTTTTTGAGTAACAAATCTGTAAACAAGTCATCAGGGTCGATGTTTCTTGCTTTCGCGACTCTATCTAACTCATCAGTGTTCAATACTAATGTCATTGGCAATTCACCATTGATTTCATCAACTAATTTTTGTGCAAAGTCAGCTTCTGTAAAATCAACGATATAATTTAGTTTAAACTCTTCATTGGATATACGATTACCGTTTTCATCAACTGGCAGGCGCAATCCTCGTCCTACTTCTTGTAGCTTACTATTTTCACTACCACTTGAACGCAATTTTGCAATGGTAAAAATATTAGGATTATCCCATCCTTCTTTCAACGTCCACTTAGAAAATAAGAATCTTCTTGTATTATATGTTCCGTCTTCATTACGAAGAGATATTAACCCCTTCTTATTATGAAGAATCTCATCTACTTCTTGGGCAATTGCCTCATCAGAATCACTGTTGTCCTGTGAAAAATATCCTGCATGGCAGGCACTTATATCTGCAGCACTGGCTTTCAGATATTCCCTGTATTCATTCTCACTGTCCGGCAATTCATCTATCAATGAATTCAACCTTTCAAGTAGCAAGCGTTCAAACATTTCCTTGAGATACGGCATCTTGCCGTCATCAGATTCTCTATAGGATGTAATATCATCGATAAAGAATAGTGCCAGTGTTTTTATCTTGAACTGCCTGCCGGAGAAATTCTGGCGTTCCGTTTCAAAATGTCTCTGAATTGTCAGTTTAACCATCTGCTCCTGATATGAAGAAGAGTAAATATCAGTGTTGAATTCTTCACCCTGAAACTTCGTCTGCCCGTTGGTAAGCTCTATAAAATTTTTTCCGATAGCGGAGATAGTAATTCCTTCGAATGCCGGGTCAATGATAGACAAAGAGTCACCACTTGAAAGCATAAATGTTTTTGTATCCTCGCCACGTTTTTTGAAATGAAAAGTAGCAGAGGTCTTGGATACAACTGTGACTAATTTTACCTTTTCTTCTTTTTGTGACAGCGGCTCGAAATGTTCCTTTGCCACACCCTTTATTAGATTCTGATTAAAAGAGTCACAGGCATTCAATTCGTATACCAGATTGTTCAAGTCTTTGTAGGTGACCTTATTGCGACCACGCCCCACTGAGACTTCCGGGAAAGTTGCACCAAAGCGAATTATCATCTGAGGCTGCAATTCTTCCACAATAGCGTTATAAGCTTTCTGATCTCTTGAGAACCTATGCGGTTCATCAATAATGACAATCGGTTTTGTTGCCCTGAGGGCATTAAACGGCCTGTAAAATCCCTCTACAAGGTAATCGTAATCGGAGCGTGTGAGCATATTGCCATTTGTCAGTAATTGCATATTGACAAGTAACACATAAATTTTATTTGTATTCTGACAAGAGCCAGTTACGAAATCGCGAACCGGGGAAGGCATAGCAAGAAAGCCTTTTTTCTTTTGTTTTGGACTTTCCAATACACCTAACTCAATATCACAGTTGTATCCACAAGCATCGGAAAAATGATGCTTTACATAACTGTCAGAAACAAACTGCTTTGTACCTGCCTTTATCGGCAAAGACGGAACAGCAATGATAAACTTGTTAAAGCCATAGCGTTTATGCATTTCATAGATTGTCTGTGTATACACATAGGTCTTTCCCGTTCCAGTCTCCATTTTTACATCAAGATTAAGATATTCACCTTCATCCCGGCTGCCACGGTAATCACTGCGGATATTTTTCTGTATTTCCATAATATTATCGATCAGGCAGAGGTCTTTACGGTCAAAGGTAGGATTCTCATACGCAAGATGCGGTTTTGTGATTCTCACGCCATCCAACGTGGAAACCAATGCATCAACAGCCTTCTGCTGATGTGACAGCTCTCTTTCAAGTATTAATTCCAAATCCGCACCTCCTTAGTATCTGATATCCAGATTGATTTTTAGATTTTTTTCAGAATCACGGAGCATTTTGACATTCGCCTTCAAGTTCTCCATTTCCACATAGTTAAAGCTGTATCCAAAAAGAATGATATTCTGCGGATTAAAGCTGCCTTGTGTATTATATTTTTCTATAAGAGCCTTTATTGCATCCTCAGTCATGTCAGGATTTATGAAATACAAATGATTACGGCACCAATATGCTGTATACCCTGCAAAATCAACCATCTCCATCGAATTGTTAAAGCCGTATCCATCATGCACAAGCCATGTTGTCAGCACAGTGTTTGCACCAAATTCATCATACACTGTAGTATCTGTAACGAATCCGCTGTTATCAAATTTTTCTATTTTATCTAAGGTTGGCTGACTAACTTCCCGCAAAGTGTAATGCTTAAAACCAAGGTCAGCAGCGGTATTAGGATGTTCTGCCTTTATCTTTTTAGCAGCACGAACAATTCGTTCCTTGCCAATTTGGTCTATAGTAGCATATCCTGCTTTCTCAGCCTCACTCTTCGGCTTAACTGGTTCAGGTAACTGAATCAATATATATTTTCTGTTATGATTCCTTGCAACATTAGAACGCATAATAGCATGAGCAGTGGTAGAACTTCCGCCAAAGAAATCAATTATAAGATCTTCATCTGAGCTTCCTATTGTTATTATTTTCTCGATTAACTCAATTGGTTTTGCGGTTTCGAAAACTTTCTTATTATCAAATAATTCCTTAACATCACGAGTAGCTTTCTTGTTGCCTTCCAGGGTATCCCATAAGTCAAAACCTTGCTCATCATCTTCGAACAGGTCTTTCCATATATTTCCGGGCTTTTTTGTATCATTTAAGTAAAACCTCTTATATGGATGCCATACAAGTTCCCCCTGCCTGTCGACTTTCTTCCATTCGAGCAATCCGTTTTCTTCAAGATTCTTTGCCTCGGACAGAGAACATCTCCATCTACTTTCATATCCTGTAGGGCCATATGGGTATACTTCTGTACCGTCTGGAGCAATCAAAGGATAGTACATAGTCGGTCTATCTTCACACCTATCTTCACCACCTGTTCTCCTAAGTGTACGAGTTAAATACCTATTTCCATTTTCATCTACCTCATTATATATATCTGTATCCGAATCAGTCATTTCCAATCCTCGAATAATTGTAGATGCTACATTTTTTGAATAAACGAGGACATAATCCATTTCGTTTACAAAGCCGTCAAAACCTCCACCTGTCGGAGTTCCTGTGGCACGAGATATACACGTCAAAAAATTATTTTCACCAAACACATCATCACAAATAATTTTTAAATTAGACTGTTCATTGTCATCGATAGAAATAAAAATTATTCCGTCCTTATCTAATAAATCCCTTGCTAACTGCAAGCGAGGATACATAAACATCAACCATGCCGAATGAGAAGCACTGCCTCTTTTTGTCAAGTCAAGAATACGTTGTGCTTGATCTTCATCGATGCTTAATTTTGCAACGAGGTCATCAATCGTAAAATTGAATTTATCGTTATATACAAAACCATCTGAACCTGTGTTGTACGGCGGGTCTATGTAGATACACTTAACCTGTCCTGCATAGGATTTGAGCAGGTGCTTTAAACCATCAAGGTTGTCACCACTGATATAAACATTTTCGCTGTTAGTATTTTCAGGAAGTGAATTATGGGCATCATTTGGTACGATAATCGTTTCCGTATCCAGTGATGCAAGCATTTTTGCATAGCTTTTTCCGAGGAATTTCAATTCATATCCCTCATGTGAAATTTCAATTTTATCTTTCAAATATTCTGAAAAGCGAACTACATCGAAGGAACCATCTGCCCTAAAGCAAGATGGAAAGTTTTCTTTTAGAACCGCTATTTCCTTATCATTAAGGGTCACGCTTTCATTTGCTGCTAAAACATCTTTAATCATTATCTTTTCCTCCATCTTGCACCTCATTGGGTACAAATTCTAAAATATCGTCAACCTTGCAGTCTAAAACCCTGCAAATGGTTTCTATGCTCTCCAAAGACACATAGCTGTTGCGTTTCAGCCGGGTTAATATATTACCGGAAAATCCAGCTCTGCGTTGTAATTCAACATTGGATACGTCTTTTTCAATCATCAAGTGAAATAACCTTTTATAACTGATAGCCATTCCGCACCTCCATGTGTTTCGTGGTATAATACGTCTATCTTATCACGCAAAAGTGAAAATTACAATATGAAGATGTAAATTTCACAGTCATTAGCCTACCGAAACGGTACTCGAGCATATCAACTTATAGCACTAAATGGAGCAATGAAAATATGGAAAATGAGTTGCTATTATCCTTTTTCAGAGCAATATATGTAATAAAGGAGGTGTCGCTATGAGTAGAGACTGGACACAGGAAGAATTGCAGAATGCAAGCAAAGCTATGAAAGCCGCCGGGCATTTAGGTTATGAAGAGTTCTGCAAACAATTGGATAAGACCATCTTCACAGCCTACTGTAAGGATGCAAATAATAACCTTATTACAATCAGTGGCCCATATAACTGCAAAGAAGAATTAGAAAAGCAATTACAGGTGTATTACAGCCACTTGAAAGTAATCACAGTAATATCTGAGGAGGATATAGCTTTTATTAAGGAAAATATCAAATAAGTAATCACAAACAAATAGACCTCGTTACTATCCCCACACCGGGCATGGTAGCGAGGTCTATTTTTATTCTTTATTTTCTACTTTAGCAGCCTTCTTCCGAGCATAGCTGGCTCGTCTGTTTCTACGATTACGCTCAGCTTGGCAATCCCAGCTGTCACAATATAATTGACGGCTCGAATGTCTTACAAAGTATTCCCCACAGGCAAGGCAGGACAGTATGGAGCCTTGCGATTCTTCATAACGGAGATCCGGGTCTACCGGCGGTGCAACATCAGCTACCATTCTCGAAAATGTGTACCAACAAATATCAAATACCGATTGAATGTCGGCTCCATACATCACTTTCCCGGTTTTCTTATCTAATTTCAGTCTCATTCGGAAGTCTGGAAACATATCAATCACTTGCAATATATGGTCATTGTAATTCTCTAAAATATGAGCCTTATACTCCTTGTCATCCACGTATTGCCTATATCGTTCAAGAAAAGCGAGGTTTTCAGTAATTCTTCCTTCATAGTAAAGATTTCTTGCATAATCAACATCACCGTAATACTTCAAGCTATATAAGGCGAAATAGAGTTCAAAGACAGTACCCAGATTACACAAATCCTTTATAAATCGTTTTATGCTGAAGGTTGCGTCATTCTGTATCAAATCCCTGTATGTGATATGCGCAAATTTCTCGCTTTTAAGTATTTTATAAAGACTATCAATTTCATAAGGATGAATATTGTTTTTACACCAATCCCAGATGGCATTTGTAATCGAAACAGTGCTGTCTGGGTTATTTAATTTTCCGTAAAGGTTACATAGGCTAACCAATAGTTCTTGGCCAGTTAGAGAAGTATCAGTACCGCTTTGGGGAGCATGCCCCCCTGTGAATAAAGGTTTAATTATTTCGCCGCCATTGTCATAGTCCGGGATATACTCAGGAAATCGCACAGCTCTGTATATCATTTCACCTACGCCGCCTATTTCAACAAAACCAAGATTTTCTACCGGTAGTCTTTTCATATCATTCACCCTTTGAATTGTAATCGTTTGTGTAATCGTTGAGGATTTAACTTCGCTTACATTTTATTATACAATGGCATTAAATACAAGAGCAAATTGTAAAACTACTTAATTTCTGTTCCTTGACAACTGAATAATCCACCCGCAAGAGATACTTTTGCAGTGCCGCCGCCATGATGGTGAAAACCGGAGCGCCTCTTCTGCAATCGAATACGAGGAGACCACGAGCAGGTGGCTGCCTTAGGAACGGTAGCGAATGGTGGATGTAGAAACAAAAACAAATATCAAGATAAGGAGGAAAGAGTAAATGGAAAAGACGACCATGAGTGTGCAGGAACTATCGGCACAGATGGGCATTAGCCTACCGAAAGCCTATGAACTTGTAAAATCGCCTGCATTCCCAACCATACGAATTGGTACGAGGATTTTAATTCCGGTTGATGCCTATAAGGAATGGCTACTCAAAAACTCGGCACACAGATAATGAAAGCACAAATTTTATGGAGAGGAGGTGGACGAGATGGCGAACGCAATGCAGGAACTGATGGATATGAAGATATGGTTTCTATGGCGCTGGGCCAAGGATAAGAACGGCAATCCTACGAAAGTGCCCTTTGCGCTCAGCGGAGGCCCTACTGGTGCAGATAGCAAATGGAGCCATACTTGGGGAACTTACAAAGATTCACTCGCAGTAAAAGAAAAGTTGCACGCAGCAGGTATCGGATTTAAAATCCCGGAGAACTATTTCTTCCTCGACATCGACCATAGAGAGCTTTCAGACCCATTGGTACAGACTCTCCTTGCTCGGTTTGATTCCTACACTGAATATTCCGTCAGTGGCACAGGGATTCATATATATGGTAGATGCAATTTCTCCAAGCTGCCGACTTATATAGACAAAGAAGGCAAAGTCAGGCTGGATAAGCAGTTCTATCAGAAGAATAGTAAAATCGACCTTGAACTATATGTCGGCGGTATCACTAATCGCTTTGCAGCCTTTACCGATAACATCATTGAGAATAAACCCTTGCGAGAATGTACTACCGCAGTTCTTACCACGCTTGATAAAAATATGCGAAAGGCTAAGAAGATAAAATACAGCGAAAAGCGTGATGGTGATAAAGCCAGTTTCGATATTGTTTGTAATCTTCGTAAACAGAAGAATGGAGAAAAGTTTAAAAAGCTATATGACGAAGGCGATATCTCCGGGTATGGCTCACATTCAGAAGCAGATGCCGCTCTATGTGCATTGATTGCATTTCGAACTGGGCCTGATTCTGAGGCTATAGATGATATATTTCGCAGCTCTGCTCTTTATCGTGAAAAATGGGATCGTGATGATTACAGAGAAGCCACCATAGCGGTTGGCATCGAAGCCTGTCATGGCATCTTCCATAAATCTAAGATGGAGCATCCGTATTTCATCAAGTTTAACGAGCAGACCTACGAGCCTTATGTCAGCGTTCCGCTACTTGCGAAGTATGTGCGAGAACACCTCTGCTATGTGCTTGTAAGGGATAACGGCAAGCAGGGACTTATGAAATATGTTTATGAAAACGGCTGCTACCGCCTTTATGCCGACAATATGCTGATGGGAATTATCAAACAGTACATTGCGAACTATGATGAGGAACTTGTGAAGATGGGAATGGTCAGTGAAACCTTGCAGCATATCACTACAGACCTTAACTATGTCAGCCAAGAAGAACTGAATGCTGATGAAGATTTAATCAACTTCAGCAATGGTCTGCTCCGTATCACTGCAGATAATACCATTCTTGCTCCACACTCTCCGGATATCCTCTCTACCATACAAATCCCATGTGACTGGACAGGCAGAGAAACACCTACACCAGTATTTGATAGATATATGCACACACTCAACAACGGTGATAAGGCCATAGAGCAACTGCTCCTTGAATTTATAGGTGTAGGTATCTCCAACATCAAGGGATGGCGAATGAAAAAGGCACTTTTCCTTGTAGGAGATGGTGATACCGGAAAATCACAGCTAAAGAGCCTCGTAGAGCGATTGCTCGGTAAAGGGAACTTTATCGGCATAGACCTCAAAGAAATAGAAGCCCGTTTTGGTACTGGTGCAGTTTACGGTACACGCCTTGCGGGTAGTTCCGATATGAGTTTTCTATCTGTGGATGAACTGAAAACCTTTAAGAAAATAACAGGTGGCGATAGTCTGTATGCCGAGTTCAAAGGACAACAAGCCTTTGAGTTCACCTATAACGGTTTGCTCTGGTTTTGTATGAACAGACTTCCTAAGTTTGGCGGCGATGATGGCAAATGGGTCTATGACCGCATTATGGTGGTGCGCTGCCCTAATGTTATTCCCAAGGAGAAACAGGACAAAACGCTCCTCGATAAAATGTATGCCGAGCGTGATGGCATTGTATATAAGGCTGTTAAGGCACTTCAAAGAGTTATTGCCAATGGCTACCGTTTCTCGGAGCCAAACAGCGTAAGCCTCGCAAGAGAAAAATATATGTCAGAGAACAACACAGTGGTCTCCTTCTATGAAGAGTGTATGTGTGAATGGCCTAACGGAAAAATCAACAAGCACTGCACCACAGGACGCATCTACAAGGTTTATCAAGGTTGGTGCCGGGAAAACAATAACGGATTTGCGAAAACAGCAAAGGAGTTCCGGGAGACCCTCGCTTCACATCTTGGAGCAGATTATTCCACAATCACCACCCGGCAGAATGGCAATACCTACTATAAGGATTATTCGCTCACGCTTGAAGCAAAAGAGCAATTTTCTAAGGAATATGGCTATGACGGAACTGAGTTCTTATAAAAATGGTAGCAGTAGTAGCAGTGCCGGTAGCAGTAAAAATCACAACTGCTACCACGTGAAACGCCCACAGTGCAAGGCTTTTAGAGTTATCAGTAGCAGTTGTAGCAGTTCTTTAAACTTCTTAGCAAAATTTCAAAAAAGTTAGTAGAGAAGAAAAAAGAATATAAAGATTGTACGGAGTGTGAGTATAAACACGCAAGTACTGCTACTTCCGCTACCAACCAACCGAAAACCATTGATATACCTGGCTTTTTTGCAGTAGCAGTACAAAAAAACTCTGCTACCAGTTCTGCTACTACTGCTACTAAAAATCATGATATGAAGGGAGGAAACAGCATGAACCTAATTGACTTGCTCTATGGCAGAAACCACAACAGTGCAAAAGGCAAAATACATCTTCACAACCGCTCTGGTGAACCTGTGACCGTAACAAAAGAAATTCGTTATACCGTCACTGACGGGCATTCCAATGTTCACATTAACGGCTACGATGACCTGTCACAATACTGTCGTGCTGCCGGATATACCTATCGCTCCGGCAAAGGAGTATGACCAGCAAGAATTCAAAACAGACCACACAACAATAATTTTAGGAGGAATTTAAAATGGCAAATTATCCAATCTCAAAAATGAACAAGGAAGGAACAATCCTTCGCCCGAAAAGCTCATACTGCTCTGATGAATATGCAGAGAAAACGTGTGATTTTTATCTTCGTGATGAAATCCATGAAGGTGAGCATGGAAAGTTGCACAAGTATTACCGTCTCCACGCAAAACAGCCTCACAACATTGAAATGGCTCTCGGTTATGACATTAACTGCCCTAATTGTCTCGTCGGTATGCTAAAGCAAATAGGTCGAGCAGTTAATTCTCATGAACTCGGGCTTTATGTCTGTCCGATATGCGACAAGCGATAAGGAGGGAAAAAACTATGATTACTTATACTGAAAGATTACCCTATGCCGGCTCACCGGAATATGACAAGCATTTCTGGAATGCAATGCGCGGCAACGATGGCAGTTATGCCGAACTCTCAAAAGGCCGTAACATTGAAACCGGCACTTATGCAATGCCGAACAGCACCATCAATAAGTACATGACCGCTCTTGAAAAAGAAAGTTTGTTTCGCAATATCGGCACTACCATCAAGGCTTACGATTTTGGCTACCGTATTTTTGCCAAGGACAGTAATGACCTTGCCCAGTGGATACCTGAAGGTGAATCCATTCCTATTTACGATGGTATAGATGATTTTACCATTAACACAGTGGACAGTTGGAAACTGGCTGCTTTTGTAAAAATGGATGAAGCTTTCATACGCGATGCCGGTTTTGATATTGAAAACTACCTTGTTAACCGCTTTTCCAAGAACTTTGGCAGAGCCGAGGACAATGCCTTTATTAATGGCACCGGTATTCAAATGCCCACAGGGATTCTGGACGCAACCAACGGAGCAGATGTGGGCATTACCACTACTGAAATTACCTACGATGATGTTATCAGCCTGTACTTCTCCGTAAAGCCGGAATACCGCAGAAATGCAGTATGGTTGATGAACGATGAAACTGCACTTGCTCTGCGCACTCTTAAAGACAGCGCCGGGAATTACCTCTGGCGCAATAGCGATGATACCATTCTCGGAAAAAGAGTCATCATTTCTGAATATATGCCAAATGCTGAATCAGCCAGCAAGCCTATCGCCTTTGGTGATTTCAGTTACTACTGGGTTGTCGGCAGAAGTCCTGTCAGTGTCAAGACGCTCTCAGAGAAGTTTGCTCTGCATGACCAGATTGGTTACCTTGCCTTTGAATTCCTTGATGGAAAGCTCATCCGTCCGGAGGCAGTAAAGGTTATTCAGATAAATACCGAAGCCATCGGATAAGACATATGGGGATAGGCACAGTGGATATTCTGCTGTGCCTACTTTCACTTAAAAATGTACTTTATCATGATGGAATTCACACTACATACAACGTAATTATATCCGTTTTATTGTGGTTGTGCCTTTAATACCCCGTTTGAATTCGCGTTTTTTTACGCGTTACCCTACGCCCGTTGTCCAAGTAAAAAGGTACAGAGATCAGACCACCCCCTACTGGTCAATAAACAATATAAAGGGAGTAACAATTCGTTACGCCATATCGAGAGGAGGAACTTCAATGGGAGAAAAAACCATTAGCGTTACCGAAAAAGTAATCGGTGACACGCTCTTTATTATAGAATCGGCAGTCAGTAGCACTGCCAAGGAAACTGCTTATGACAAGCTGAAACGCATGATACTTAATGACACTGCAAGCCTTGAAATAAAAAAGGCTTCTTAGCCAAAATAACTTGACTTCTTCACAGTAGTACGGGAATATAGAGTACCGCTTGAAGACTGTCGGAAAGGAGGTAAACATGAATTACAGACAGTCTTATACTGCTGTGAAGAACAACAATAAAATAACCGCTCTGTATTGCCGTCTTTCACGAGATGACGAGTCTCAGGGTGATTCAAACAGCATTAAAAACCAGAAAACCATTTTACAGAAGTACGCAGATGACAACGGTTTTTCTAACACAGAATTCTTTGTGGACGATGGCTATAGCGGCACGAACTTTGACCGCCCGGATTGGCAGCGCCTTTTATCCCAAGTGGAAGAAGGCAACATCGGCACCGTCATTGTAAAGGACATGAGCCGTCTTGGAAGAGACTATCTTAAAGTAGGTTACTATACCGAGGTACTATTCCCTGGCTCTGATATCCGTTTCATAGCCATAAACAACAATGTGGACAGTGCCAATCAGCAAGATAGCGATTTTACACCGTTCCTTAATATCATCAACGAATGGTATGCTAAGGATACGAGCAAGAAAATCCGATCTGTCTTTAAGTCAAAAGGTCAGTCCGGCAAGCCACTCTGCACCAATCCACCTTACGGCTATATTAAAGACCCGGAAGATAAGACTCACTGGATTGTTGATGAAGATGCCGCTAAAGTCGTTAAAGAGGCATTTCGCCTTTGTATGCAAGGTTATGGCCCTACGCAGATAGCTAAAGAATTCAGCAATAGGAAGATAATGAATCCAACGGCTCATGCAAAGACAAGCGGAATCAATATCCCTGACAACAGAGGCCATAACGATGATTACATCTGGCGAGGCAGCACAATAGTTCATATGCTATCAAGACAAGAGTATTTAGGGCATACGGTGAATTTCAAAACATATCGTAAGTCTTATAAGCAGAAAAAGCAGATGAAGAATGACCCGTCAGAATGGATGATTTTCGAGAATACCCACGAAGCGATTATTGAGGAACCTGTGTTTGAGGTAGTTCAGAAAATCCGAGATGGCAGACGCAGGCTTACGCCGATGGGCGAAATGCCAATCCTCTCCGGTATGCTCTTCTGTGCTGATTGTGGCAACAAGCTATACCAAGTACGCCACAGAGGTTGGGAACATGACAAAGAGCATTTTGTGTGTGCTACCTACCGTAAAATAAAAGGCGGCTGCAGTTCTCACCAAATAAAAAATGTTGTAGTTGAGGAATTGCTCCTTGACGGCATTCGTCGGGTAACCGCTTTTGCCAGAGACCATGAGGATGAATTTGTGGAGATGGTCACGAAGAAAACAAGGATAGAACTTGACAAGAGTATGCGTGACGGAAAACGAGAATTAGAGCAATCACAGGCTCGTATCAAAAAGCTGGATGAAATTATCCAAAAGCTTTATGAGGATAACATTGAGGGCAAGATTTCCGATGAGCGTTTTGCAAAGATGACCGCAAACTATGAAGCCGAGCAACATACCCTTGAAAACCGAGTAGCAGAACTGAAATCTACTATGACATCAGAAAAGGAAAGCGCACTGGGAGTAGACCACTTCCTCGCCTTGGTAAGAAAGTACACAGACATAAAGGAACTCACAGCGGAAATTATCCGGGAATTTGTTGAAAAAATCTATGTTTACAAGGCAGAGCACATTGACGGCAGACGCGTACAGCGTATCAAAATCGTTTATAACTGCATTGGCGAGTTTGACCCACCGGTTTCTACATCCACCACTGAAAAAGAAAAATCGGCATAGCCGGTAACACTACTAAACTATGCCGATATTTTTCAAAGATTAAAAATCCCTAAGACTAACCCCCTAATAAGGGCTTTTTTTATTGTTGCTCTGTTTGAGACCGTTGTTGCTCTTCGTGTTCTGAGCGATAACGACTCATAAGTCCATGGAATAAATCCACAGCAGTAGGAGAAGAAAAGCTAATTGCGTTTGCCCCAGCTTCTATGGTTTCTCGTATACTTTCATTTGTAGGCCCGCCTGTTGCGATAATAGGGATATCAGGGAACTTTTTACGAATTTCTCGTACTACGTGCGGTGTGCGAGCAGCAGCGGACACATTTAGTATGCTTGCACCAGATGCAATTCTTCCCTCAATATCATTATTTTCGTTTAAAACAGTTACAATAATGGGTATATCGATTACTTCATAAATATGCTCAATGACAGAATTGGTAGTGGGTGCATTTACAACCACGCCCATAGCACCTAATGCTTCTGCATCTTTTGCTAACATCACAACCCGAGGCCCTGTTGTAGTGCCTCCGCCAACGCCACAAAAAACAGGAAGGCTAGAAGATGATACAATTGCATCGGCAATGATTTGTTGTGGGGTGAAAGGATATACTGCCAAAACAGCATCGGCATTACAGTTGCGGATAATTGCAATATCCGTTGAAAATATTA
>JBKEBP010000190.1:0-10076 GCA_047973235.1 Suipraeoptans sp.
ATTTCACGCATTGCTTTTTTCTGTGGTGATTCCTCTCTTCTTCTTGCCATAAAAAACCTCCAAACTGTTGTAATTATCTTACATCAGTTTGAAGGTTTACACAATCTTTGGGATAGTCCCCAGATTGATTATAAAGTATATTGATCTAGGTGTATATGCTATTCTAAAATAGTAACATTTACACAATATTTGTACTTGCCACAATCTAGGGTCTGCAGTTATTAAAGCGATTTAATCCAAGTTTGAACTTAGAGATTTTCCAAAACAAATTGCGTTCACTAAATATAGAGTATAATCACAATAATAGTTTATCGTTATTAACTTTTAATAGATTTATGTTTCTCTTTTTCAATAAAGAGAGCATGGGAAACTTATACAAATATTTCGAAAGTGTTGATTTCTCTCTATATGTGGATTATCATACACTCGATTATATTGCCAAATATTCATATAAGATTCAGCATTATTTTAATATACAAGTGCCTAAACTAGTAGATAGAAAACAAGATCTCGAATATTTGCAAAGAAAATCACGTTAAAAAATTTCAAAGATAAACGCAGACTTTCTATGTATATTTATCAAACGCAAACGGTTTATTACTCAGAAATATACGCGACAAAACAACGCTATGAACTTTATAAGTCAATTGCAAAAAAGATTGACGATCCACAGCAGTATACACTAGCAACAAGTTATGGTGCAACTGCACATATTAATAATATCAGTTTTAATAAAGGTATGGGAGAAAGTGTTGGTGACAAAAACCTTTCACTCAACCTCACTAAAATAGAGAAAGGTAAAGTATGATGGTTACTACTTTATCGTTACTAGCGAGATGGAATTAACTGATAAGAAAATCCACGATGTCTATAAAGGCCTTTGGTCAGGATTTAAGCCAAAAGATTATGTCATTATCTAATATAAAAAGTTTTAAAGTATCAGAAATAAGAAAAAAATAACACAATTATGTATGCTGAAATATCACACTATGCCCTATTTCTTGGTCATGATGGGGTATTTTAACTTTTTCAATGAAAAACTCAAGCTACAACATAGAATGAATCTTGTCAACACAAATATACAGAGGTGTTTGTTGACATTGATTATATGGAATGAGACAATGTATTACGAGTATTATTGAGATCAATTTAGAGGAGACATATATGACTTTGTTTATGCAGTGATTTTCGGGACTGAATCTAATTTTTGGTGATTACTGTAAATGAAGTAACATTGATATCAGAAGCGATATCAGCACTTTTAACGATGTGCTGTTTTATATTTCGGATAAAGAATTAACAATGACTCTTGAGGATTTATGTATGTGTCCAGAATATCGCGGGAATAGTATGAGGGAATAGAAGGAGTTGCTCAACATTAAGTATATCAAAATGCAAAAGTGAATGATGATATTTGATTTGTTGAAACTAGCGGAGATATGAAAGGTTACACATAACAAAGTAAGCTCAAATGTAATTGAAAGTGGAAAAATGACATCAGAAATCTATTGCTTTTGTGGAAAATACGAAAAAATTAAATCCGTCAAAAGACCAGAATAAGCGACGACCTATTATGTACAAGGTGTCTACAGACAAAAGCAATTAGCGGATGCTGTATTTGAATTATTAAAAAGCTTTGTGAAAATGAGAAACTGATTATTGTATTACAGGCAGTAGGGTATGAATCCTAAAGTTAGGAGAAAAGTAGAATGAAACGCCTTAATATAGAGGATACGAAAAAAGATAATAAAAAATTTTGGAATCGATATGCAAAGTTGTATGATTTGGAGATTGGCAAATTCAATAGCTCAGCTTATCAGGAGATGTATCGACTTGTATCGGAAGCACTAACCAAGGATATGAAAGTTCTGGAGATTGCTACCGGAACAGGACTTATTGCAATCAATATTGCCGAATATGTGCAATCAATTGAGGCTACGGACTTTTCACCTAAAATGATAGAAGCGGCGAAAAAAAAGAATGTACCTGCCAATGTGCGTTTTTCGGTTGAAGATGCGATGGCTCTTTCATTTGCAGATCAGACTTTTGATGCGGTAATTATATCCAATGCACTACATATAATGCCGAATCCGGAGCAGGCATTAAAAAATATTTGGAGAGTCTTGAAACCGGGCGGAATGTTGATTGCACCGACTTTTTCACATGGACATCTAAAAGATTCCACTTGGAACCTGAATGCAGCAATTCTTAAAGTAGTTGGATTTGAAACGTTTTCAAAATGGAAACCGGAAGAATATGTTTCGTTTATTAATGAGAATGGATTTTCGGTACAACAGTGGAAAGTGTTAAAAGCAGCGTTTCCCCTTGTATATTTGGAAGCGAAACAGGAGGATATGACATGAAGAAAATCAGAATGGGCGTAGTAGAAATCATGGGATATATAGGTATGTTTTTGTGGTTAGCAACACTATTTCTGCGAAACATCAACTTATCTGCGAATACCGGTTACCAATTTGTACTTGGCGTATTGCCGAATATAGGAGCAGCATGGGTGATGACAATGTTTGGAAAGTGGATAATCATTTTCGGATTTAAGCAGAGTTTTACCGTGAAAAAACATATCATCCTCTGTGTGGGAATTGTCCTGATGGCACTTGTCTCAGAATTTATCCATGATTTGTTTTTGAATAGCCCATTTGATCCATACGACATGGTAGTTACGATAGTAGCTCAGTGTTTGATGGTATTCTTACCTGTATGTACGAAAGACATATATCGTCAATAGAAAAAGAAATAACTAATAGATAGTGAATAGGAGGAAAGTAAATGTTTAAAGACAAGGTTGTAATTGTATTAGGAGCAACCTCAGGAATTGGTATTTCTATTGCGGAGGCCTTTGCAGGCCAAGGTGCAAAAACTGTTGTAGTCGGCCGTAACATGGAGCGTGGAATCAAAGTAGTAGACAAGATTACCATGCGCGGAGATGAAGCGACCTTTATTCAGTGTGACATCACGGATGAGGTGAGTATTAAGGATTTAATGGAAAAGGCTGTGGAAAAGTACGGCAGGATTGATATTTTGATTGGTAATGCGGGTATTCCGGAGAAAAAGGTGCCAATTGATGAGATGACAGATGAAGATTTTCGAGACTTTATGGCGGTGATTAATACAGATTTGGTAGGAATCATTCAAACAAATCGTTATGCAATGAAATACATGTTGAAAAACGAAGGTGAAAATAAAGGTAATATTGTAAATATTGCATCTATTCTAGGTGTGGTTGCTGATTACGATACTGCTTCTTACCCGGCTAGCAAAGCCGGAATCATTAATTTCACTAAAGCACAGGCAGTATCTTATATAAAGAAAGGAATCCGAATGAACGTTGTTTCACCAGGCTATGTCAGAACGCCATTACTTGATCAGTTGCCAAAGGAATTGATTGCAATGGTGGTGGATAAACATCCAATTGGACGTTTTGCAGAACCGGAAGAAATTGCCGATGCAGTGCTATTCCTAGCAAGTGAAAATTCCAAATATATAGTTGGGCACAATCTTGTTGTAGATGGGGGATATACTGCAATATAGAATGTAAACAAGAAAACAAAGGAGGTAATCATGCCTAAACTCAGAAAAATGCTCGGCAAGGCTGACTCGCCATATATCGTGTCACTTATGCGGGTGATTGAAACACAGAGCAAAGCGACAATTGCAGGATGGTGTCTTGATTATGCAGAGGAATTTATTCTGCCTATATTTGAGAAGGAGTGTTCACAGGATACCCGTCCACGCTCGGCAATTGATGCTTCCAGACGGTGGTTTGAAGGGAAAGCTAAATTGCCGGAAGTGAAACATATTATTCTTAATGAATGCCATGCAGCAGCAAGAGAATTAAACGATAATCCGGTCGCGCAAGCAGCGGCAAGAGCTTGTGGGCAAGCTGCCGCTTGTTTCCATACGCCAACCCATTCTCTCGGTCTTGCCTTTTATGGTTCGGCGGCTATCGCCTATGACCGTGTCGGACTAAATGAAAAACCAGAGGTTTACGATGAAATTGCTGCGGAGGAATGTGCAAAAATGGAACAAGCTCTACGTAAAGTTGCGATTGAGAATGAGCCAAATCCAGCGAAGATAAACTGGAATTGCTAATGACTAAACCAGAAAATACGGGGATAAATATGAAATGACAAAAACACTTCTCATCTGCTACGGAAGGAGAGTAAAGTTAAGTGGTAAATTGCGGTGGTGTGGTGCAATAGGAATGATGGAAGACTACGGTCTTACTACGAATGAGAAGATATAAAATAGATTGTGAAAATGATTATAACAAAAAAGTTGACTTTTAACATAGAAAAAGGTAAATAATAAAAGCAATGTAAAAAGAGTGTGATATGGACTATATTAAAGATATATTGGAGATAAAGTTCAATATTAGTCTTGGCAATAAGAGAAATAATTGCAATACTATATTTTAAGTTCTTTATGTGTTGCATAAATCATAGTTGATGCTTGAACAATCAAAAGTGTTCAAGCGATTGAGGTCAATTATTTTAAAGGTAACTTATAAGCTATAACATAGTATCCTGGATGACTTGTTAATAGCATGATAATGGCAATTTTTGTGTATGATAGAAAATTTATGGTATAAATTGGTGGAGCCTTTGAAATCAAGAGAATGCTTAGTTGTAAATTGATATCCTGAGGAAGGCAATATATAGTGTGGAATACAACAATATTCCTTTATAGCGTTTAGTTGTTCAAAATGAGCGTCTATTTTTAGGCTCTATGTCTCAAATGTTGGGGTGGGATGTTAACGTACTCTCCTCTAGCCGAGGTGTAGGGTCGTTTTTCACCTATTTTGGTATGGAGCAGTTTAGAAAAATGTGATATTATTATCTTACCGCGTGTAGAGAAGGGTGTTCCTTTGTCTCACAAAAA
The DNA here is from genome assembly GCA_047973235.1 of Suipraeoptans sp. Classification (GTDB taxonomy): domain Bacteria; phylum Bacillota; class Clostridia; order Lachnospirales; family Lachnospiraceae; genus Aequitasia. The sequence goes on from JBKEBP010000190.1 coordinate 4,900, forward strand.
AGGCGGATGGTTATATTAACGCAACAGTGGAGTTTGGTGAGGGTGAAGGCAAGATTCCGCTTGATGAAATGCATTTATAAGGAGTATTTATATGAGTAATAATATAGAAGAGGGAAAACAACTAATTATTATTGGAAATGGTTTTGATTTAACCGCAAAATTGAAATCTACATATGATTCTTTCTTTGAATATTATTTTAAAGAAAGAATTATAACAGATGAGAAAAAAATGAAGAAGGGATAAAAATCCAGAATTATGGTAATCAGGCTGATATGATAGAACACTTTATTAAGTACGAAGAGAAGCCTAAAACAGTAAATTACTGGTTTGAAGTATTCTGGGAAAAAAGAACTTTTCTAGAGGGGAGTCATTGGTGTGATATTGAAACAGTTATTCTAGACGAATTGGTAAAAATTGATAACAACTACTATGACTATTACAAGAGCCTGAAGCGATGTGCTGAAATTGAAAGTGAAATAACAAGGGACACAGTAGTTCAAAAACTTTTAACAATAGAAACACCTATTATTCATAGAGAGGTTATGGAACATAAAAATCAAAATATGCAGTTGGGTGGTTCAGATGGTAAAGGGGAGATTTCTTTTAAAGACCCAGGAAATTCTTGGGAAGAATTAATAGATAAACAAGTTGATTGTGTTCGTCCAACTTCAAAAGAAGAATTTATTTCAGCATTATTTTACGATTTACAAGAAGTGGAAAAGGAATTTACAAAATATATTGAAGAAGAAATGAGTTCGAATAATACATATTTACAGAATGCTAATCAACTTATTTCAGAGTTAATGGTAAAAGAATTTATTGAATGTACCGAATATTTAAAAATGGGTTCAGAACTTGATGAATATCATAATAAGCGAAATGAATTTATTAAAAAAGGAAAGGTTCAAACTCAAATTTTATCATTCAATTATACATATGGAACTTATGATTTGAATTTTCAAGAAAACGTGTTTTTAAGTAATGTACATGGCAATACAAGAGATGGCAATTGTGTTTTTGGTATTGATGGTCATATAAAGGGAGATAATACGATTTTATTTCCATTTACAAAAACCTACCGTATTATGGAAGCGAGCCAAAGAGGATTTGAATTTACTAAAAATTTGAAATATATTAAGTTTTTGGGACATGGTCTTGCTGAAGCAGATTATTCTTATTTTCAAACTATTTTTGATAGCATTGATTTGTATAATGGAAAAACAAAATTGATTTTTTATCACAATATTTATGATGAAAGTCAATCAATACGACTTATAGAAAATCAAAAAAAAACGGTTTATAAACTCATTAAAAGATATGGCGAGACCTTAGATAATAAAGATCATGGTAAGAATATGCTACATAAATTGTTAATCGAGGGGCGAATTAAAGTTATAGAATTAGATACGCATTTTATTAGAGATGACTTGGAAAAAAAATAAAGAAACAGTGATTGTTATGCTAGCAATTCATTCCAAAATTCCATGGTAGTAATCACCCCAACTCATACTGCGTTTTTACTACGAATGACGTCCTCAACTTGCCCAGGTTTGTCCTATTACGGAAATTCGCGATATTAATTAGCAATCTGACCCACTCAATACAAGTTTGCAAACCTAAGCAAAACACGGCATACCACTACATTGTGAAAGGAAAAACTATAATGACAAAAATGCTATTCAACTGCTACGGTAATAGACTAATATTGGGATCGTAAGTACTGTGGTTGATGGGTTTGCGAGAATAGAAACAGGAATTTACTACTGACTTACTACTTTTGAAAAGATGACAGAAAAGTCTTAGTGCGATAGCAGAGCTTTGGTTTGGAGAGTGTTCAGATCAGAGTTCTTTTTAAATGGATTTCTGTTGGTATCGAGTTAGCACTATATTTATATTGTGGAGCTGGCGTTTTCGTTGCTTGTACGGTATAATAGATTACAAGTGTGAAAGGGGAATTTTATGAGTGAAATGGGATATATACCTCCATATACAATTACAGATAAAACCGTGAATCTCATATCTGCAATAACGGAAATTATAACGAAAATTACTATAAATGATCAGATGAGTAATAATACAAGGTTGCGAAGAGATAGTCGAATTAGGATGATTCATGCATCTTTGGCTATAGAAAATAATTCATTGTCTCTGAATCAAGTTACTGACATTATCAAGGGGAGAAGAATGTTAGGTGCTCCGGATGAAATTTGCGAAGTAAAAAATGCATTTGCAACATATGAAATTTTGTTGCATATGAATCCATATTATAAAAAAGATATGCTAAAGGCTCATGGAGTTTTAATGCGTGATTTGACGAGAGAATCGGGTATATTTCGTGATAGTGGAGTTGGAGTGTTTGCGGATCAGAACTTAGTACACATGGCTCCACCGGCAGAAAGGGTACCACAGTTAATATCAGAATTATTAGCATGGTTAAAGAGGACAGAGGCTCACCCCCTAGTTAAGAGCTGCGTATTTCATTATGAGTTTGAATTTATTCATCCTTTTGCAGACGGGAATGGACGAATGGGAAGAATGTGGCAAACGTTATTGCTATATAATTGGAATAGTGTATTTGGGTGGTTGCCGATAGAAACGCTAATAAGAGAACGGCAAGGGGACTATTATCGGGTATTGGGGGAGTGTGATGAACTAGCAGATTCAGGAAAGTTTATTGAATTTTTGCTTCAAGCTATATTGGATTCGTTGAAAGAAATTGCAATAACCGAACAAGTGCTTAAATTATTAGAGTGTATAGGAGATGAAGCGTTTTCTACGAGGGAGCTCATGGAAAGATTAGGCTTAAAGCATCGCCCTACTTTTCGTAATAACTATTTGCTTCCGGCATTGGAGGCTGGACACGTGGAAATGACAATTCCGGATAAGCCAAATAGTAATAAGCAGAAGTATAGAAAAAGTTGAAACTGATTAATCATTAATATCTATTTGGATATAGGAATCCATATTTCACTTTTGCAATCAGGTTTTGTTAAATCAGGACTCTCATGCCATAGTAGTTCAGGACCGCCAGTTAGCTGATATTCAGATGTGGGAAGCCATTCAGAAAAAATATGTGCCCAAGTGTCCTGTATTGTCTTGGGGAATGGGCCGACAACGGTAAATACAACCCAATCCGATTCAGCTATTTGAAGGACATCATATCCTTCGGGTGCTGAGTTGGTTGTGGCAACACCAATGTATTGGTCTAATTCTGTACCCTCAACACTTCGTTCTGCAAAATTGGCAGACACGCTGAGCATCCCTTTAGGTGTAGTGTTACATAAGGATTTCATTTCTGTAATTTGCTAATGTCAGATGAAGGATTGGATTTTAGAGCAACCAAGGATATTGGTGTAGTTTTGATTGTTGAAGCAATCACGCCAGAATTCGGGAGGCGTTTTTGCCAAACATTAGACCTATTACCGATTTGAGAAATACGAATGAGATATTGGATATTTGTCATGCGAAGAATGAACCTGTTTTTATCACAAAAAATGGATATGGTGATTTAGTTGTTATGAGTATAGAGACATATGAAGAAATGTTAAAGGCATCACATGTCGATACTGCAATAGTAGAGGTAGAATCAGAGTATAATACTGGAACTGAATTGTTAGATGCAAAGGAAGCATTGAGTTCTCTGCGAAGGAGACACTTAGGATAAGTATGCGGTGAGGTAATGGTGAAAGCGTGGCGAATAGTTGAAATCAGTAAAGAGGTGATTATTGCAACGCTCGGGTATACTCCAAGTTATCTTTAATAGAAATGGTAGAGATACGAGTGGGTCGAAGAAGTTATATTAGTGGTGTGTTTTCGGAAACGATTATACACTGCTATTTTTTTTTGCGTATTTTTGGTATAATTAGGAAAATGTGAATTTATACGGGGATTTTGGAAAATGGCAATTTTAAATACAAAAGCTACTTTTCAGGTTGACATTCAAAAGATAGGAAAAATTGTTACCTCCGTTAAAATTGTAAATGGCGAAATATCAATGACTGGTGAGATAGAGAAATTTGTGCGAACTTTTACAGATTTCAAAGATATAGATAAAAAGGAGATTATGAATATAATTCATGACTATTGAAATAATATGTAAAGCAATAGTACAATGATAAAAAGAGGGAAGAGGCTTATGGATGAAAATATAAGATGAATTGCCCAAGAAATGCAGGCGCTATCTAAAGTAGCAGTGGCTCAGTATAAAAATATAGTTGAAGATATTCTGAATAAAGAAATAACAGATAATCAGGAGATTGCACGAATTATGGATGGAATGTTAGATTTTTACCAGTTTGACGAAATGCTGTTACTTTTTAAAAAACTGTGCAGAGAACTGTATCTTCAGAGTCCACGGTTGGTACAAGAATATATTTTGTATTATAAGGATATGAGGGAAACTGAGTCCATATTTTAAATCTGCCACCATTAGTGGCAGATTTGGAAAGGAACATTATGAGTGAAATTATACATACACCAGAGTATAGGAAGTTTGTAGAAAGTATTATTCAAAAAATACGGAACGCACAATATGAATCATTAAAAATAGTGAATGCAAATTTAATTCACTTATATTGGGAGATTGGAAAAGAAATTTGTATACGGCAGGACCATTATGGATGGGGAAAAGCGATTGTTGAAGACTTATCACAGGAATTGCAAAACATTTTTTCTGGAAAAACTGGTTTTTCAACAAGAAATTTGTGGCGTATGAGAAATTTCTACCAGACTTTTAAAGAAAGTGAAAAAGTGCCACCAGTGGTGGCGGAAATAAGTTGGACGAAAATTTATTTGATTTTGGAAAAATGCAAAAATACTCAGGAACGTGAATTCTATTTTAAGATGACAAAGAAATATGGTTGGTCAAAGGAAGTGTTAATCCATAATATTGCAATAAAAACTTTTGAAAAAATAAACAGTGTTTTATATAAAAGCCTTTAAATATGGGCTTTATAAGTGTTTTGTGTGGTGTGGGTAGGTGCTGGAATAGAGAGAAAATCAACAGAAAATCAACAGAGGGAAAGAAAGCAACAGCAACCGCAAGAATGTATTTTTCAAAAAGTATGTGTACTATGTCTAAAAATAAAGTAACCGCAGTAACACGAAAAAATAGGATAATTTTTTGCTTTAATAAGGTGACTATATAACACTATAACGATTGAAATATAACAAAGTA
>JBKEBP010000243.1:0-6041 GCA_047973235.1 Suipraeoptans sp.
ATTTGCTTTTATTGATAAATCTGCTTCACAAGGGTTATTAAAAGCCTCTATTGTTTGTACCATAGCTCTCCCGGTCTTCTTATATGCAATCACATTAGTATATAAAAATACTAAGGATAAAGATAAAGATGATGACAAAAATCCCAAGATATAAATATCCTGGGATTTTCATTTGAACTGTTTTTATTTTCATTATTCATTTTTAAGAAGCAAAAACCAATCGAAGATCTTCTGCACCCTTAATATCTTGTTCTGATTCATCTATATAATTCTGTCTAAATACAAAATTTACTGTGTTTGCTACTTTGTCAAGATATTCCATAATGCTGATTGTTTCAGGGTATGTACTTGTTTTATCCATAATCACCCTCCTTGTTGTTATACATATGATTTGTTTACTATAAAAATCATTTTACAAGAGATTTGTGACTAACTTGTGGCAAACATATAAACTAAATCTAAAAATTTCTTAAGATGATTTCATTTCTTCCCGGTCCATTTGAAACAAGAGTAATAGGATATCCTATCTGTTCCTCAATAAATTCCACATATTTTCTACAGTTTTCGGGCAACTTTTCATATTCTGTAATTCCTCTGATTTCTTCTTTCCATCCCGGAAGAATTTTATAAACAGGTTTTGCTTTCTCCAGTTTATATGTTGTCGGGAAATCAGTAGTAACTTCCCCATCTATTTCATAACCTACACAAACCGGTATTTCTTCTAAGTATCCTAATACATCCAGCACCGTAAATGCAACGTCAGTAGTCCCTTGCATACGGCATCCATATTTAGAGGCTACACAATCAAACCATCCCATTCTTCTAGGTCTTCCTGTTGTAGCACCGAATTCGCCACCATCGCCACCGCGTTTTCTAAGCTCGTCCGCTTCATCTCCAAATATTTCGCTAACAAAAGCACCGGCTCCAACTGCCGACGAATATGCTTTGCATACAGTAATGATTTGCTTAATCTCATATGGTGGAATACCGGCTCCAATACTTCCGTATCCTGCAAGAGTTGAAGAAGAAGTTAGCATTGTATAAATACCATGATCCGTATCTTTCAAGGATCCCAACTGTCCCTCTAACAAGATATCTTTTCCATCTTTGATAGCTTTATGTAAAAATAAAGATGTATCTCCTGTAAATGGTTCAACCATTTCCTTATAATTATGCAATTCTGACATGATTTCATCAACTGTTATATCTTCTTTATTATATAAATATTTGAGTAATATGTTTTTTTGTTTTACTATACGTTCAACCTTATTTTTTAAAGTGGCTTCGTCGAAGAGTTCGCTTACCTGAATGCCGATTTTAGCATATTTATCTGAATAAAAAGGTGCTATGCCGGACTTTGTAGATCCAAAAGACTGCTTTCCAAGTCTCTCTTCTTCGTATGCATCAAATTTTTTATGATATGACATTACAATCTGAGCCCTATCAGAAACCATGATTTTAGGCATTGGTACATCTCTGTCAACTATTTCTTTAACTTCACGAAACAGAACCGGTATATCAAGTGCAACTCCGTTGCCGATTACACTTGTAATATTATCGCAAAATACACCTGATGGTAATGTATGAAGTGCAAACTTACCATATTCGTTGATAATTGTATGTCCTGCGTTGGCACCGCCTTGGAATCTTACTACGATGTCAGCCTTAGTTGCCAGCATATCTGTAATCTTGCCTTTTCCTTCGTCACCCCAATTAGCCCCTACTACAGCTTTAACCATTTTATTTCCTCCTAAATTTTTGATAAAACTTATTCTTATCGCAACAAGCATTATACTATATTTTCATAATCAAAACAACAAACTTTACATAAGTGGAGCAAATATTCTCAGAGTTTTACCGGCAATGATATAGAAAAGACTTCTTTTCTTAACTTCAATAATACTTACCTTATGACATTTCTTCAAAGTATTTTGAAAATCATCCTCTATAGATGCAATTTCTGAGTTGTTATAAATAAATACACCACATTCAAAATGTAAGTACAGACTTCTATAGTCAAGGTTAATTGTTCCTACTGTTGCGGTATCATCATCTGATACAAACACCTTGGCATGAACAAATCCCGGATTAAACTCATAAATCTGAACACCGGCCTCAATCAGTTCTCTATAATAAGTCTTTGCAAGTGCATATGCATACCATTTATCCGGAATTGATGGCATAATAATCACAATTTCAACTCCGCCCTTCGCAGCTCTAGTTAGCGTAGTTATCATCTCATTATCCAGAATTAGATAGGGAGTCATTATATGTACATATTTCTTAGCATGATTTAAAATGTGGAAATATACCTCTTCTCCAACATTTTCATCATCAAATGGACTATCTGCATATGGTATCATATAACCATACTCTCTCTTAAAGCCATTTAATTTCTTAGATAAATAAGGTTTATAATTTTCAGCATCTCTTTCTGTGGTTCCCCACATCTCAAGAAACATAAGCGTCAACGACTGAACCGCTTCGCCTTCCAGCATAATGGCTGTATCTTTCCAATATCCAAATCGTTTTCTTCTATTTATATATTCATCAGCTAAATTTATACCACCGGTAAACCCTATTTTCCCATCTATTACTAATATTTTCCTATGATCTCTATTGTTTTGAATTGTTGATAGAAATGGTTTCAAACTACTTACAACCTTACACTTAATTCCAACTTCTTCCATCTGTTTAGGATATTTCCATGGTAATGTAGTAAGACATCCCATTCCATCATACATAAGTCGAACTTCGACTCCTTGTTCAACCTTTTTCTTTAATACATTAAGAATAGTATCCCACATATACCCCTCTTCTATTATAAAATACTCAAGGAATATATATTTTTTTGCCTTATTAAGCTGAATTATCATCTCTTCAAACTTGTCTTCGCCACTTGGAAAGTACTTCATACGTGTATTTCTATAGGTAGGATAACCGACGGATGTATGCAAGTACCTTGATAATAATGTATTTGCTGATTTACTTGAACTTAACGCTTGTAATGTAAGCTCATCCTGTTCTCTATATTGCTTAGTTTCCAAATGTTTTTCTGCTAATTTATTTCTGGCTGCATAAGTATCCGGTTGAATCTTTATTATTAAATAGAAAAGGACACCAATAACAGGAAATACTAAAATCATCAATACCCATGTAAGTTTAAAGGCGGGATTACCTCTGGAATTTATCAAATATATAACTACAAAAACTTCGAGAACAATAATGGCACCATATACAAACGGTAAATATTCTCTCAAATAATATCCTGTAAATGCAATGATAGCCACTTGAGCTACCATCATAACAGCAATCATTCCAATTCTACTAAATACTACTCTAAACAATCCATTTTTAGCCTTGTCAGGTGCAACTGTCGGACTCATTTCTACGTTCTCCTTTTTATACAAACTACCTTGTTAGTTTACCACATGTAAAATCCAATCTCAATCAACTGTTGTAAAATCTTTCAAAAGGCTATACAATAGTAACATATACAAATGAAAGGGGACATATTGATGAAAGCATTTATTAAATTTATTATTAAACTTTTAGCTGTTGTAGCCATAATCACTTCGTGTGCATACTTAATCAAGAAATTCTTCTTAGATGAAAAAGAAGACGAATTTTCCGATAGTTATACTGATCTAAAGTATGAGCTTGACGATGACTTAAAGCCAGTAACAGAGAGGGATTATGTCTCTATTACACCTACATCCAAAGCGGAAAATACTACACCGGAAAAAGATATTTCTGAGGAAACAACTCAGGATGTTGATGACGAATAATTATAAAATCACAAACAAAGAGTAGGGTTTAACCCTACTCTTATCTATTTTGGTAATCTAAATGTGCTCTTAAGAGGCACAATTCTATTAAATACCATATGTTCTTTTTGGGAATCCTTTGAATCTACACAGTAAAATCCATTTCTAACAAATTGAAAGCTATCAAGTGCAATAGCACTACTTAAGGCAGGCTCTACAAATGCATTTTTAATTACTTTGAGTGAATTAGGATTTAAATTAAGACTTCCATCCTCATTATATATTCCTTTTTCTTCATCAACCAGGTTTTCATATAGTCTAACTTCCGCCAAAAGTGCATGCTTTGCGCTAACCCAATGAATTGTCCCCTTTACTTTTCTTCCGGTAAAACCTGAACCACTTTTTGTCTCAGGATCATATGTACAATGTACTTCTGTTACATCTCCATTCTCATCAACTTTATAATCCGTGCATTTAACAAAATATGCACCCATAAGCCTTACCTCGTTTCCGGGAAATAGTCTGAAATATTTTTTCGGAGGCTCTATCATAAAATCATCTCTTTCAATATATAGTTCTTTTGAAAATGAAACCTGACGATTACCCATATCAGGATTTTCAAGATTATTTGGAATATCTAATAGTTCTTCTTCATCAGGATAATTATCAATAATAAGCTTAATCGGATCGAGGACAGCCATCATACGGGGCTTTTTAGTTTTTAAGTCCTCTCTGAGACAGTACTCCAGCATAGCATAGTCTACAGAACTATTACTCTTTGCTACCCCAACGAGACGTACGAATTCTCTGATTGATTCAGGAGTAAACCCTCTTCGCCTAAGAGCTGCAATAGTTACAAGTCTCGGATCATCCCAACCATCAACAATTCCATCATCAACAAGCTTTTTTATATATCTTTTCCCGGTAATAACATTAGTTAAATATAATTTTGCAAATTCAATTTGTCTTGGTCCGTGATCAAATTCACATTCTCGAACCACCCAATCATAAAGAGGTCTATGATCCTCAAATTCAAGTGTGCAAATGGAATGTGTAATACCTTCTATTGCATCTTCTATCGGATGTGCAAAATCATACATCGGATAAATACACCACTGGTCCAGTGAATTATGATGCTCAATATGAGCAACACTATAAATAATAGGATCTCTCATGTTGATATTTGGTGAGGACATATCTATCTTAGCACGTAGAACCCTGACACCATCTTCAATGATTCCACTTTTCATTTCCTTAAATAAGGAAAGATTCTCTTTGATATCTCTATTTCTATATGGACTGTTTTTTCCTACTTCAGTCAAAGTACCTCTATATGTTCTTATTTCATCGGCACTTAAGTCATCAACATATGCTAATCCCTTTTCAATAAGCTTTATTGCACATTCATACATTGTATCAAAGTAATCAGATGCAAAATAAAGGTGTTTATTGTAATCAGCACCTAGCCAGCTAACATCATTTTTAATAGATTCAACATACTCAACATCTTCCTTCATCGGATTTGTATCATCAAATCTAAGATGAAATGTTCCTCCATACTGACTAGCTAATCCATAATTTAATAGAATAGATTTTGCATGTCCTATATGAAGATAGCCGTTTGGTTCAGGGGGGAACCTTGTGCAGACATGATCATATACTCCATCCTTTAAATCTTTATCTATTTCCATTTCAATAAAATTTCTTGATACTACTTCTTCTGTCACTTAAATTCACCTCACATTTTATTATATCGTTTTATAAAGGGGCTGTCTGAGAATACGTTCAAAGACTTCCTACGATATTAGATATGGGAATCGCGATTTATGCGATTCCCATATCTAGTATATACATAAAAAGAAAAATGTATTTTACTATAGCCTCTTCCCACAAGCTGCCAAGCGGACTTGAACCGCCGACCTCCGCCTTACCAAGGCGACGCGCTACCTACTGCGCCATGGCAGCATATTCATAGGTATTTACAATTGCCACAAATATTATTATAAGTTTCACTGAGAATATAGTCAATAGTTTTATTTTTATAATGGGGCTGTCTGAGAATACATAAAAAGAAAAATGTATTTTATGATAGCCCCATTTAGAAAACATTTATTATTTCCTAAAACTTACCAGCCTGTGCTGATTCTTCGATAGAAACAGTGAGCCTTGATTTTCTGGGAAAAAATCGGCATTTGTGTATTGCGCGTGTTGTACATAAGCGATTTCATACGTTTTGACACGTTTTTTCACTGTCCCCGCCGCAGTGTATCAACC
>JBKEBP010000258.1:0-31472 GCA_047973235.1 Suipraeoptans sp.
TTTAAAGTCAAATCTTATATGCAGTTTTGAATGTATGTAATTATCATAGTCCTCGATAGCTCAGTGGTAGAGCATTCGGCTGTTAACCGAAGGGTCGCTGGTTCAAGCCCAGCTCGGGGAGCTCATTTTACACTTGCAGATGCAGGTGTTTTTTTAATATACAAAAATTCTCAAAACTAACCTATATTATAATACGAAGTATTTTTAGAAGTTGGCATATAATTTGCTATTTACTATAAAAAAGGTGTATTTTGCGACAAGAAATAATGATATGGTAAAACAGATATTTTATGTTTATAAGAAAAAGGGTAGAGGTGCACTTATGGGAATGAATATAAATCTTAGTGTTGAACAAAAACAGCTATTGTCTCAGTCTCAAATACAATCACTAGAATTGCTTAGTATGTGTAATGCTGAATTAGAGGCATTTCTAAATGTTGAATATATGGAAAACCCCATGTTAGAGCAAGTAGGAGATGGTGTTAAAGAAGACTTTTACGCATTACATGAAAAAAACCATAGTATGAATGAGGGGTATAGCCATTCTGATAAAAACGACATTAGTCCTAAGGAGATAGCACCAATAAATGTAGGAGAGCCAATTGAGAATTATCTAACCGACCAATTACAAATAAACAGATATAATAAGCATGAGATGAGGATAATTGATTTTCTAATAAAGAATATAGATGATAAGGGATATTACACTTTGAGTTTAGAAGAAAGTTCATCACTTCTAGGAGAATCCATTTCATTAATTGTAGAGTGTTTGGAAGATTTACGCCAGTTAGAACCAATTGGGATTTTTGCGGGCAGCTTATCTTCTTGTTTATTGAGGCAACTAGAAGTTATGGGAATAGAAGATCCTATATTATTAAGTATAGTGAAATACCATTTAGAAGATATCTCAAAAGGGAAGATAAGTGTAGTTACAAGAGCACTAAAAATTTCATCTGCAGATGTGCGAAAATATATTGCGTTTATCAGTACATTAAATCCCAAGCCATTATCCGGGTTTGTAACCGGTTGTACTAACTATGTTATTCCGGATGTAATACTTACACAGAAATCAGACGATTGGGATATATCATTGAATGATAACTGGATTGGGAACTATCAATTAAATAAATATTATTTAAAAATTATATCCGAAAACAAGGATGAAGAATTACAGGAATATTTTCGCAAGAAGCTTGAACGTGCCAGATTAATATTGAGTAGTATTGAGCAACGGCGAAAAACTATTATAGCAATTACAAATGAGATAGTGTGCTGGCAAAAGAAGTTTTTTACTTCAAAAGGCGTGTTGAAACCGATGACTATGGCAGGGGTAGGAAATAAAGCAGGGGTACATGCATCGACAGTAAGCAGGGCGATAAGTGGTAAATATATCCAGTCTCAACGAGGAGTCTTTTTAATGAAAGATATGTTCTCGACTGGGGTATCAAGTGAAAAAAATGGTGATAATATAACTGCGAAACAAGCACAGGATATTATAAGAGAATTAGTATTCGAAGAAGATAAGACGAAACCATATAGCGATCAGAGACTGGTTGAACTTTTAAAAAATAAGAATATTGTGTTGTCTAGAAGGGTTGTTGCTAAGTATCGTGAAGAGATGGGGATTAGGAGTAGCTATGAGCGGAGGGAATACTCATAACATATATTAATGAAGAGGATTGTTTTTTCTTTTTAGTGAAACATAAACAATGTTACACGTGTTTCTTAAATGTTTCAAAATGTTTCAAATGTAATAGTGAATAAGAATATAGTATTTAAAATATAGGATTTTAACACTTGGCACAGCTTTTGCTTTTCATATAAATATAATCACATGTGAAAAAAATATAAGGAAGGTAAAAAGTAGTGAGTGCAAAACCTGTATTAGGAATTCTACTTGGAGATGCTGCCGGTGTTGGACCGGAGATAGTAGCAAAAATAGTAGCATCCGGATTTTTGGAAGAACAATGTAAGCCTATATTAATAGGTGATTTACGAGTATTTGAAAGAGCGATGGCAATAATTGGAGACATGCCAAAGCTACAAGTTGTGGAAAATGTAGATGAAGCAACATGGGAAAATGGAATACCTTTTATGGATCGAAAGAATGTTGATCCAAAAGAAGTTCCATATGGAAATCAAACCGAAATAAGTGGAAGTTCTTGTTTGGATATGTTGGATTTAGGAATCGATTTGTTTAAGCGCAATAAAATTGAAGGATTCGCATTTGCACCGCTAAATAAGGCGGCCATGAAAGACGCAGGCTGCTCATTCGAAAGTGAGCATCATTATTTAGCACATTTATTAGGTCATACTGAACCATTTGGAGAGATAAATGTGTGTGAGAATGTATGGACAACGAGAACCACTAGCCATATCCCTATTAAGAACGTAAGTGAGAGCTTAAATGAAAATTCAATAGGTAGGGCAATAAGGCTGTCTAATTATACATTGAAAAATTCAGGTATTGAGAAACCGAGAATTGCAGTTGCAGCCCTAAATCCTCATGCAGGAGAAAATGGAACTTGTGGTCGTGAGGAAATAGATATTATTACACCGGTAATTGAGAAGTATAAAAAAGAAGGATATGATGTCAAAGGACCATACCCATCAGATATTTTGTTTATTAAAGCATTTAATGGTGAATTTGATGGTGTTGTAACTATGTACCATGATCAAGGACAGATTGCGCTTAAGCTGCGTGGTTTTGATCAGGGAATTACAATTGCCGGAGGCTTAGAACCTCCAATTGTTACTTGTGGACATGGAACTGCATATGATATTGCCGGAAAAGGAATAGTAAAATCATCTGCTTTTGAAAATGCAGTAAAGATGACAGCAAAGATGGCAAAGCATAGGCAAACTTTACAATAATAGTGAGAAGGAGAAATAGCATGAAGAAGATAAATACCAAGCAAATTGTACCAATAATGATGGCAATTATTGGAGTGGTTTTTGCAGTAATCGGATTCACGCAGCTTGGTTTTTGGGATGCTAATGATGGCCCAAAACCTGGATTTTTTCCTTCGATAATGGCAATAGTCATGGTACTAACAAGTGTATTGGCATTTGTTCAATCAAGAAAAGAAGAGGAAAAACCTGACTATAAGCCTACAGAACTTTTGGTGATTGCCGGCGGTATAGGAATATTTGTTTCAACATTTATTATTGGACTGATACCCGCCTGTATGATTTTTGTAGTACTGTGGCTAAAGCTATTTGAAAAGGAAAGCTGGAAAAATGTAATAATTGTATTGCTCGTAGTAGCGGCAATTGCAATCGGAGTATTTGGTATGTGGCTTGGCATTCAGTTCCCTATGGGACTTTTTGAGAGTTTAATGTAGAGGAGGGAACACAGTGGAAAATTTTGGATTATTATTTGAAGGATTTCATACGGCTTTAACATTTCAAAATGTGGGCGCCGCACTTCTAGGAGCTGTACTTGGTTTGATAGTCGGAGCTATGCCGGGTATAGGAAGTTTAGCAGGGGTTGCACTTTTACTGCCGCTTACGTATAAGTTCAATCCTACTACAGCTATTATTATGCTTGGCGCATTGTATTATTCTAATATGTACGGTGGAAGTTTTAGTGCAATTTTACTTAATATACCGGGAGATTCACCTGCTGTTGTAACAGCACTGGATGGATACCCTATGGCTAAAAAAAGAAAGAGACCCGGACAAGCATTGCTGACAGCAAACATGTCGTCATTTATAGGAGGAACAATAGGTATAGCAATATTAACTTTTATGGGTCCGCTATTGGCTGACATCGGATTAAAATTCGGACCATCAGAGATGACGGCATTATTACTTATAGCAATGACATCAATTAGTTGGTTGGTAGGTGAGAACCCTACAAAAGGTGTGATAATCACAATGTTTGGAATACTTCTGGCAAGTATGGGTATGGACACACTATCAGGTGCACCCAGATATGACTTTGATAGTATGTATTTGTTAGGTGGGATACCATTCACACCATTTGTTATAGGTACAGTTGGTTTTTCTCAAGTAATTAGTTTGGTTAATGAGCGAAAGAAAGAGAAAAATAAAGATGGGGTAGATGCAAAGCTCACAATACGAGGCAGTCTTCTGACAAAGCATGACTTTAGACGGTTACTGCCACCAGCACTTCGTTCAGGTTTTATGGGAACATTTATAGGCGTTTTACCGGGAGCAGGAGCGACAACCGGATCATTCCTTGGATATGCAGTTCAAAAGAAGATGAAGTCGGAAGATGAACTTGGAACGGGAGCGATTGAAGGAATTGCGGCCTGTGAAGCAGCAAATAATGCAGCTGCAGCCGGTGCTTTTGCACCACTTCTGGCACTCGGGATACCGGGATCAGGAACCGGAGCGGTCTTATTAGGAGGTCTCATGATGTGGGGATTAAATCCGGGACCACTTTTATTTACAAATGAACCTGAGTTTACATGGGGGCTTATAGCATCATTGTTTATGTCGAATATTTTGACATTATTAATAGCAATTGCAATCATTCCGTTCTTACTTAAAATTTTGTCAGTACCGGTTAAGTTTATGATACCGATAATTACTGTTGTCTGTGTTGTAGGCGCGTATAGCTCAATCTATTCAATGTATGGTGTTTTGGTGATGTTCATATCAGGGATTTTAGGATATTTCCTTATTAAGAACGACTATCCGACAGCACCGATGTTATTATCATTTGTACTTGCACCACTGCTTGAGACAAATATGAGAAAAGCATTTATCGTATCAGGTGGAAGCTTGAACATTTTCTTCACGAGACCGATAACTTGTGTCTTAATGATTGTATTTTTAGGATTAATAGTTACACCATTAGTAAAAAGTGTTATTAAAAAAATTAAAAGTAAATAGTCAGGGAGGACTAGATTTATGAAAAGAAGAGTAGCAATATTATTAGCTGGGGTTATGACATTAGCATCATTAACGGCATGTGGAAGTTCAGGTTCATCATCTGATGAATATGCACCGAACTCAACAATGGACTGGACAGTTACAAGTAGTCCCGGTGGTGGAAGTGATATTTATACAAGAATGATTGCAGATATTATGACAACTGAAGATATGATTGGAGAAACTACGGTAGTAGTTACTAACAAAACAGACGGTAGTGGAGAAGTAGGAAGAAATGAAGTCGCAAATCTTAAAGGTGAAAAGGCTGATAATACACTTCTTACATTTAATAGTGGTGATTTAATGCCTATGGTTCAAAATACTAAGAATCGAGCAGAAAACTTTAGAATAATAGCAATTATGGCTGTAGATAAACAATTACTATTTAAAGGTGAAAAAACAGAGTATGATGACTTCGCAGAAGCAATTGAAGCAGCACAGAATGGTACAGAGGTTATTATAGGCGGATCTAAAGGTGATGATATTGCTACATATGAAGCTATGATTGCCGAAATAGGAGTAGGTTCTGACAAAATGAAATACATAACATATGATTCAACAGGAGATGCAATAACTGCGGCACTTGGTGGACATGTAGAATTTGTTATTTCAAAACCGGCAGCGGCTACAGAGTATGTTGAAGCAGGTTCTTTAATACCTGTTCTTGCATTAGCAAATGAAAGATATACAGGTAATCTGGCAGATGCACCAACACTAAGTGAAATAGGTGACTATGAGAATGTGGAGGTTCCTGTATGGAGAGGTGTTGCTGCCTCTGCAAACATGAGTGATGAAGCTGTTGCGTATTGGACTGAAAAGCTAAGAGAAGTATCTGAAACAGATGCTTGGAAAACAGATTATTTAGAGAAAAATAAACTTATTGCTAATTATATGAGCGCTGATGATGCAACGGCTTATGTAGAGCAGTATGAAAAAGAATTTATGGAAGCAGAAGGAATCGAGTAAAACGAAAGAGGCGATAAACTATGAAATTATGTTATCAGGTAGCAACTCCGGATGTGGCAATAGCAGATTCTGTTACGGCATATCAAGGGCCTATTGAAAAGAGCTTCAAGGAGCTGGCGGATCTGGGATATGACGGAGTTGAGCTTATGACTCTGAATCCATCAGAACTGGATTGGGAAGAGATTAAGCGAGAGGCTAATAAGAATAATTTGATTTTTTCAATCGTTTGTACAGGAGAAATATTTGGACAACTGGGGCTAAGTTATACTAACCCCAGTGAAGCCAATAGAAAAGAAGCGATTCAAAGAACCAAAGAAATCATTGATTTTGCAGGATTTTTAGAAGCTGATATTAATATTGGCAGGATTAGAGGTCAGTATTGCAGTCAACTTACTAGAGCACAAACTGAGGAATATGCGATTATGGCATTTAGAGAGCTAAGTGACTATGCGAAAACGAAGAATGTAAGAATAGCGCTAGAGACTGTCACTATTATGCAGACAAACTTCATAAATACTTTGGCTGAAGCAAAGAGCATGATAGAAAGAGTTGATAGAGAAAATTTCAAACTAATGATGGATATATTCCATATGAATATAGAAGAGAAAGATTTGTATAACGCTATCAAAGAATATCAACCGCTAAATATTCATGTACACTTGGCGGATAATAATAGGCGATATCCGGGACAGTGTGGATTAGACTTTAAAAAAATCATAGAAACATTTAAGAACTGTGGTTATAGTGGTAATTTTTGCACGGAGATTTTTCAGTTACCTAGTATGGAAACAGCTGCAAGTGGTGCAATGAAATACTTGGATCCAATAAAAAAAGTGGTGTATGGAAATTAAGGAGAACAAATGAAAAGTATTGCATTAATTCATACAGTTCAAAGTGTAGCGTTGAATTTTGGAAATGAACTTCGCAATAATTTAGATGAGGAAGTAGAACTTCACAATATTTGGGATGATTTTCTCGCAACAAATCCTAATAAGATAGGTGAATTTACTAACAATAACCGTAATCGTCTTTTCAGAGATATAAAAAATGCAGAAGATACCGGAGCGGATATTATAGTGGTAACTTGTTCAACGCTTACTCCAATAGTGAAGCTTATAAGACCATTTATAAAAACTCCGGTAATTGCGATAGACGATGCTTTGGCAAAAGAGGCAGTTTTTAAGTACAACAAAATATTTGTACTTGCAACTGCTAAAAGTGCTATTAACCCAACCAAAGAGAAATTAATAGAGGAAGCTACGTTATTAAATAAAACTATTCAAATAGAAACAAAAGCTGTAACTGATGCATTTAAAGCATTACAGCTATCAAATATGAAAGAACATGATGAGGTTTTATTAGATGCAGTAAAGGATATTAAAAACTGTGAGTGTGTAGTTTTAGCTCAGGCATCAATGGCTCACCTAGCAGATAAAATTTCAGACTGCTTAAATATACCTGTTCTTGCGAGCCCAAAGCTATGCATGAATCAGGTGAATGAATTATTAAAAACGATAAATGTAACGAAATGTGTTTGAAAAGGAGCGAAATTATGACAACCGAAAGAAAACAAGAGCTTGATGCAGTATGCCTAAGCTTTCGTAAAGAATTGATTGATATACTTCATGGAATTCAAACGGGTCATCCGGGTGGTTCACTATCATGTTGTGAAATAGTGACTACTCTTTACCAGGATATTATGAACATTGATCCGAAAAATCCGGAGAAGGAGGATAGGGATCATTTCATTCTATCAAAAGGACATGCAGCGCCGATGCTATATTTGAATCTCGTTAAAAAGGGCTTTTTCTCAAAGGATGAACTTAAAGGCTTAAGACAGATAAATTGTAATTTACAAGGACATCCTTGTGTTCATAAGACGCCGGGAGTTGAATTGTCAACAGGACCTCTTGGGCTCGGGCTAAGTGCCGGAATCGGAATGGTTTTGGCTGATAGAATTAAGGGCATTAACAGCTATACATATGTTGTTGTAGGAGATGGAGAGTTGCAAGAAGGTGCTATCTGGGAAGCCGCCATGAGTGGATCAAAATTTAAGACAGATCATTTAATTGCTTTTGTTGATAATAATGGAGTGCAGCTAGATGGAACACTTGAAGAGATAATGCCAATGGGAGATATTGGAGCTAAGTGGAGTGCCTTTGGTTGGAATGTGATTCACTGTGATGGTCACGATGTTAGTGATATCGAAAGAGCAGTTAATGATGCTAAAAGCAGTTCAGGTAAGCCTAATATAATTATTGCAAGAACGGTTAAAGGCAAGGGCATTGACTTCATGGAAGGCAAGAATATTTGGCATGGTAAACCTATAAATGATGATGAGTACGAACAGGCGAAGGCAATTTTAGGAGGTACAAAATAATGGCAGAAATGGTAGCAATAAGAGATGCCTATGGCGAGGCACTTCTAAAACTTGGTAAGGCAAATGATAAAATAGTTGCACTTGAAGCTGATGTTGGAGGCTCTACAAAAAGCGCAGTCTTTGGAAAAGAGTTTCCGGAGAGATATTTTAACGTAGGTGTCAGTGAACTAAACATGGTAGCTATGTCCGCAGGATTTGCTCGTCGTGGATTGGTGCCATTTGTCAATACATTTGGCGTATTTCTGGCAGCTCGTGGAGGAGACCCAATTCAGAGCTTAATCGCATATGATCAATTAAATGTTAAGCTTTGCGGTACATATGTAGGACTATCGGATTCATATGATGGAGCAAGTCATCATGCTATTTCAGATATGTCATACGTTAGGTCAATCCCAAATATGACGGTAATTACTCCTTCAGACGCAGTACAAACTGAAAAGGCTGTATTCGCTATAGCAAAGTTTGACGGTCCGGTATATCTTAGACTAAGCAGAGCACCGGCACCGGTTATTTATAATGAAGATTTGAATTTTGAAATCGGTAAAGGTATAACTGCACAAGACGGAACAGATGTCACGATAATAACGACAGGAACACTTCTTGGAAAAGCATTCGAAGCAGCTAAAATACTCGAGGAAGAAGGAATAAATGCACGTATTGTAGATATGCATACAGTCTTACCAATAGATAAAGACTTAATAGAAAAGTGTGCTATAGAAACAGGTGCAATAGTTACAGTTGAGGAACACAGTTTAAGAGGCGGACTATATAGCGCAGTTTCTGAAGTGACGAGCAAATACTGTCCGGTTCCTATAGAAGCAATTGGTGCCACAGATTTTGCAGAATCAGGAGACTATGAAGAGCTATTAGAGAAATATGGATATAGTGCTTCATCAATAGCAGCATCTTGCAGAGCTGTACGAGGTAGAAAATAGTGAACACTCCATTTCGTGAATATATGAAAACCGGTATTATTCTTCATATGGCATACAATGGACTAGCAACCGGAGAAGGCCCGATTATCGAATGTCTTTCAGAAATTGCAAAGGATGAATATTTTGATGCGGTAGAAGTAACTCAGATGAAAGATGAAAAAGTGCTGAAAAAAGCTGCTGAAATTATCAATATTTCACATATGACAGTAGCATATGGTGGGCAACCTATACTGCTGACGGGTGGATTGAATATTAATCACTTAGATAGCAAAGAGCGTCAAAAAGCGATAGATGCACTGAAAAGAGGTATAGATCAGGCATACATACTAAATGCTGCCGGTTTTTCATTTCTGGCAGGGAACTATGAAGAAGAGACAAAAGAAGAGTCTTTCGACACTCTAGTAGAAGCAACAACTGAAATATGCAGCTATGCAAAGTCAAAAGGCGATATGCCGGTGCTGTGTGAGGTGTTCGACTATGATATTGACAAGAAGTCTTTAATAGGGCCGGTTGGTATGGCAAAGAGATATGCGCAGGTTATTTCAGATAAATGTGACAACTTTGGATTAATGGTAGACTGCAGTCATATACCGATGCTTTACGAAACAAATGAAGAAAGCCTATTGCCAATTAGACAATATATTAAACATGCTCATATGGGAAATACTGTAATTAAAGATCCATCATATCCGGGATATGGTGATTTACATCCGAGATTCGGATTCCCAAATAGTGAAAATGATGTTAAAGAATTGGCTGCGTATCTCCAAGTATTATTGGATATAGGGTTTCTAAATAAAGATAATCGACCAATTGTCAGCTTTGAAGTAAAGCCATTTGGAGAAGAAGATAGTGCATTTGTAATTGCAAATGCAAAAAGAACATTAAATGAAGCATGGATGCTCGTAAAAGAGCCAATATTAGCATAAGAAAGGACGAAAAAGATGAAAATTGTAGTACTAGATGGATACACACTTAACCCGGGAGATTTGAACTGGAAAGGTTTAGAAGCATTTGGAGAGTGTGTAGTATATGACAGAACTTCACTAACAGATGTACAGGAGACAATAGATAGAATTGGTGATGCAGAAGCAGTATTTACGAATAAGACACCAATGCCGAAGGAAGTATTTGAGGCATGTGAAAATATTAAGTTTGTCGGTGTTTTAGCAACAGGATATAACGTAGTCGATATCGATACAGCAAAGACTAAGGGGATTCCGGTTTGTAATATACCAACATATGGAACGATGGCAGTAGGACAGTTCGCCATAGCTCTTTTATTAGAAATATGCCATCACATTGGTCATCATAGTGAAGCAGTAATGAATGGACGCTGGGAGAATAATAAAGATTGGTGCTTTTGGGATTACCCACTAATTGAATTAGACCAAAAAACAATTGGAATTATTGGATATGGAAGAATTGGACAGAGCACAGGACGCATTGCTCAAGCACTTGGAATGAAAGTCTTAGCGTTTGACTCTTATCATAATCCTGAACTTGTGTCAGATACTTGCAGGTATGCACAGCTGGATGAAGTCCTAGCTAATTCTGATGTAATTGCACTACACTGTCCTTTGTTTCCTGAGACAGAAGGCATAATTAATAAAGAGAATATTGCTAAGATGAAAGATGGAGTAATTATTTTAAATAATTCAAGAGGTCCACTTATAGTTGAACAGGATTTAGCAGATGCACTAAATAGTGGAAAGGTGGCAGCAGCGGGACTTGATGTAGTATCATCTGAGCCAATTAAAGGAGATAATCCTTTATTAAAAGCAAAGAATTGTATAATAACACCGCATATATCATGGGCACCTCTTGAATCACGTAGCAGATTAATGGATATAGCAGTAGGAAATCTTAAAGCATTTGTAGATGGAAATCCTACAAACATTGTAAATAAGTAGAAGGAGTATAACTATAATGAGAGATTCAATACATAAGTATTTTCAAATTGGAACAATTCAATGGATGAGCCATCCTACATATGATGTACTGGAATCAATATATAAGATTGCATGTGACGATTTCTTTGACGCATTTGAAATTACTCAAATTAAAGATGCCGAGACGAAAGAAAAAGCTAAGAAGATGCTTGAGCAATCGCACTTAATGGTGTGCTACGGGGCACAGCCGAGATTACTTGGTCCAAAGCTTAATCCTAATGATATCGATGAAGAAGGTAGACTAAAAGCAGAGAAGACATTGCTTGAGGCTATCGATGAAGCTGAAGAAATGGGAGCAAAGGGAATTGCATTTCTTTCAGGAAAGTGGGAAGAGGATACCAAGGAGCTTGGATATGCACAGCTTTTAAAGACAACTAGAACATTGTGTGATTATGCAGCTAAAAAGGATATGATGATAGAATTGGAAGTGTTTGACTTTGATATGGATAAGGCATCAATTATTGGTCCGGCACCACTTGCAGCAGAGTTCGCAGCAGATATGAGAAAAACGAATAATAACTTCGGACTGTTAGTTGACTTATCACATTTTCCGACTACGTATGAAACATCAAAGTTTGTAGTTCAGACTCTTCGCCCATATATTACTCATTTCCATATAGGAAATGCTGTAGTTAAGGAAGGATTTGAAGCTTATGGCGATCAACATCCACGTTTCGGATTTCCGGATAGTGCTAATGATACGGCAGAGTTACTCGATTTCTTCAGAGTTCTCAAAGAAGAAGGATTCTTTAACGCTCAGTCACCATATGTTATGTCATTTGAAGTGAAGCCATGGGGTGATGAAGCAGCAGAAATTATTTTAGCAAATACTAAGCGTGTAGTTAACAGAGCTTGGGCACTACTTGAAGACTAAGTAAAATATATTTTTATGGGGAATTACTCAACTATGCTATAATGTCAGCAGACATATTATAGTATAGTTGAGTTTCTTGCATATTTAATAGAGGTGATGAAAATGGTGAAAATACTGGTATTTGTTCCAAGAGTGGATATGTTGGAACAGTTTCAAAATTTAATAAAAAAATACGAGAAGCTTCCGGATGTAAAAATTGAGTTGACTCATGTTTTTGGAACGCCTGATTCCCTATCACGAAATAGAGATGCGGAGATTTTTGTAGCAAGAGGTATGACCTATGATAGGCTCAAGATTTTATTTCCCAAAAAGCATATGATAGAGATACAAATGACCAGTTTTGCAATACTTGATGCACTAATTGCAAGTAAGGAAAAGTATAAACCAAAGCAGATTGCAGTCTGTCTGCATAATGTTGAGATTCAGTCAATGCCAAACATTGAAGAGGTCTGTAGTGCTAAGATAGATGTTTATGATGTCTGGAATGAAGAGAGTGCCGAGAGAGCTCTTGCTGAAGCACAGCAAAAAGGTACGGATGTATTTGTAGGAGCGGGGACGATTTGTGGACTATGTGATCGCCAAGGACTTAAACGAACTCATATCAAGACAAGTGATGATGAGATTGAAAATGCATTACGTGAAGCTGTCAATACAGCAGCAACTATTAATCGTGAACGTAAAAGCTATAATGTTTTTAGGACAATTATAAATAGTACTGATGATGGATTGATTACGATTAATGACAAAGGAATTGTTGAGCAGATTAATAATCAAGCATATAGTTTTTTCCATATTTCAGCTATTGATGATGTGAAAGGACATTCGATAAGTCTTGTAAACAAGAGTTTTAAATGGAAGCAGGCAATGCAAGATAATGGTTCCATGGAAGATATTTTAAAAGTAGATAATAGACATTACCTTATTCAGTATAAACAAATAAAGACGGATGAGCGTAACACAGGTCTATTAATTAGAATCAAAAACTCTGAGAATATATTAAAAGAGGAAAAACGCATCAGACATAGTCTTAGTGAAAAAGGATTGGTTGCAAAGTATAATTTCCCGGATATCATTGGTAATAGTAAGGGCATAAAAGAGAGTATTAACATGGCTAAAAAATTTAGTCAAGTTGATTCAAATGTACTTATAACAGGTGAGACGGGTACAGGAAAAGAATTGTTTGCTCATAGTATTCATAATGCAAGCAAAAGATGCAATGAGCCCTTTGTGGCATTAAACTGTGCAGCACTCACAGAAAGCCTTTTGGAAAGTGAGCTCTTTGGATACGTAGGAGGAGCTTTTTCAGGAGCATCGAAAAACGGTAAGACGGGGCTCTTTGAACTAGCACATAAAGGAACAATATTTTTAGATGAAATCGGAGAGATACCGATTTCGCTTCAGGCAAAATTACTGCGTGTTTTACAAGAGAAAGAAATAAGAAGAGTTGGCGGCGACAGTGTACAGCCAATTGATGTGCGCGTGATTTCAGCGACCAATATCAATATAGATAGTCAAATAGAAGAAGGCAAGTTTAGAGCTGATTTGTATTATCGACTTAATCTATTGGAGCTACAGATTAGACCACTACGTGAACGTAGAGAAGATATTCAGGAAATGGTGGATTTTTATTTGAACAGATTTTCTGTAGAGATGGGAAAATCTCCGGCTAAGCTAACGAGCGAAGCCGCTATGATATTAACGGATTATTCTTGGCCGGGAAATGCAAGAGAGCTTAGAAATGTGTGTGAGAGACTGGTGGTTCTAGGAGAAAGTAATATCATTACAATTGATGATTTAAGTCAGTTTAAGATGTTTCGAGATGAAAAACCAATAATTAGTCAGAACCAAATACAAACGAAAGAAGGATTTGCCGTTAAAAAGAAAAAAGAGGATTTAGCAAAGGAGTTGGGTGTCAGTAGAACAACACTTTGGCGAATGATGAAACAACGAGAGGAAAATGAGACAAAGGAAAATGAAGACAAGTAAAGAAAATAGATCCTTGATTAGTTTTGTTAAAAAGGTGCCCGGTGGGAATATGATTGTGCCAATGCTTATCGCTGCATTGATTAATACTTTTATGCCATCATTTTTCACATTGGGAAGTTATAGTAAAGTACTCTATTCCAGCCAGGGAATGATTACATTAATGTGTGTTACTCTCTTTTTTACGGGATGTCAATTAGATGTAAAAGATATTCCACAAGCTGTTAAACGTGGTGGTAGTCATGTGCTATTTAAATATGTTGCAGGAGCCGTTTTTTTTATTTTAATTCAGCGTTATTTTGGATATGAGGGTATATTTGGAGTAAGCAGTTTAGCGCTACTTTGTTCATTAACTAATTGTAATAGTACGTTATACATGGGTTTAATGGAACAATACGGCGACCCTATAGATATGGCAGCCAGACCATTATTTAATTTGAATTCAGGTCCGGCATTGTCACTCTTAACGCTTGGTGTTTCCGGCGTTGATGGCATAAGTTGGTTTGATATTATTTCTATTATGATGCCATTGCTAATAGGAATACTATTGTCAGTAGCTGATAAGAACATTAAAGAGATTACTAAATCAGCAGTAAAATTACTTACTCCTGTATCAGGTTTTATCATAGGATCTCAGATAAATTTGATGAATGCAATAACTTCCGGATTAGGAGGCATTATATTAGTGATAATTGTGTTTTCAGTAACCGGTCCGGTTGCACTATTTGTTGATAGAATTTTACTAAAGCGACCCGGTTATGGTGGAATGGCAACAGTATCCGTAGCCGGTAATACTGTTGCAGTTCCGGCAATGATTGGAGCAGCTGTTGCAAGCTACCAACCATATGTTGAAAGTGCTATGGTTCAGATATCTGCGGCAATTGTTATATCCGCAGTTATATGTCCGGTATTGGTTGATTTTATATATCGTAGATATGGAGCGGACAGATATTCTAAGGATGTTATTTCAGATTAATATTTTTCAGCATGTCACCAAGCGAGGATGAAACATTATCTTCGCTTTTATTTTGTTTCTTAAGATAATTTTGTACATCTCGTTTAGACACACCTGCACCTTCCTTTTCACGCCTTTTTTGGAAAGCTTCCAGTTTTTCTTTATGACCACATTTGCATACAAAGGTTTCACTATCACCCTTTTAAATGAGCTCCATTTTCTTATGACAGTTAGGACATCTTGCATTAGTTATCTTCGCAATAGTTTCCCGATAACCGCATTCTCTGTCTTGACATACTAACATTCTTGAATTTTTGCCGTTAACAGCAAGCATACGCTTGCCACAACGTGGGCATTTGGAGTTAGTTATATTGTCATGTTTGAAGTTGCCATCAGCTGTCTTTATCTGTGAAATCAATTCTTTTGTATATATTTCGATTTTATTAATAAACGGTTCTTCTTTATAGTTTCCTTTTGCGATATTGTTAAGGTCCATCTCCCAATTAGCAGTTAACTCAGGACTTTTAAGGTCACTTGGAACCAGCTCTAGGAGTTGTTTTCCTTTAGATGTTATAAGTATTTCATTTCCTCTTTTTTCTAAGAGAAAGCTTGAAAAAAGTTTTTCTATAATATCAGCTCTTGTTGCAACAGTACCTAGTCCGCCTGTTTCTTGTAAAACCTTTTTCTTCTTTTGACCACTATCATGCATAAATTTAACAGGGTTTTCCATTGCAGATAAGAGAGTTGCTTCGCTAAATCTTGCAGGAGGCTTAGTTTTCCCCGAATATTCTTTTATACTCTGTATCTTAAGCGTTGCCCCGATAGTTATTACAGGAAGCGTTTGGTCTTTTAAGTCTTCAGAGGTGTCATCACTATCTTCTATATTAGTATTATAAGCATCCTTCCATCCATTACTTTTTATAACCTTACCTTTCGCGATAAATTCCTGATTACAGGCATCGGATATAATAGTGGTTTGCTCGTATTCAAAAGCAGGTAGGAATACAGCTATAAACCTTCGAATAACCAAATCATATATTTTCTTCTCTTCATTTGTCATGTTAGATATATTTACGTATTCCTCGGTTGGAATGATAGCATGATGGTCACTTACCTTAGCATCATTTACAAAGGGGTAATTACTTTTAATACCTCGTTGTAGTATTCCGGCAATTAGAGGTTTATATAACCCGTTCTGTGAGGCTTTCAAGCGATCTTTTAGAGTAGGTATAATGTCTTTACTAATATATCTGGAATCAGTTCTCGGATATGTCAAAACCTTATGACTCTCATATAAGCGCTGCATAATATTTAGAGTTTCTTTTGCGGAAAATCCAAACCTTTTATTCGCATCTCTTTGTAATTCCGTCAAATCGTAAAGAGCAGGTGAAAATGTCCTTTTTAAGGACTTATCAACCTTCTTGATCTTTAGTGTGGAGTTGTTAAGTGATGCAGTAAAACTCGTAAACAAGTCCTTATCAAAAGTCCGATGACTACCTGATTTTCTATCACGCCAGGTGAAAACAGCCTCGTTTGTGTGACATTCCAGGGTATAGTATTCTTTTGGCTTAAAGTTACGTATTTCCTGCTCTCTAAGGTTAATCATTTCTAATGTAGGTGTCTGTACCCTTCCACAGGATAATTGAGCATTATATTTACACGTAAGTGATCTAGTTGCGTTAATACCAACTAGCCAGTCAGATTTAGCACGACTCGTAGCAGCATGATATAGAGCGTTATAGTTTCTTCCATCTATTAGCTTGCTAAACCCCTCCCTTATTGCTTTATCAGTAACTGACGATATCCAAAGGCGTTTAATTGGTTTTTTACAGTTTGACTTTTCAAGAATCCATCTTGCGACAAGTTCACCTTCCCGTCCTGCATCAGTTGCAATGATAATATCCCCTACATCTTTTCTAAAGAGCTGAGTTTTAACCATATTGTATTGTTTGGATGTTTGAGGTATTACAACAAGCTCCCATTTCTTCGGTAACATCGGTAGGTCAGTCATGTTCCAGGTCTTGTACTTATTATCATATTTTTCAGGGTCAGCTAAGGTTACTAAGTGTCCCAGTGCCCACGTTACTATATAATTTGCCCCTTCGAAAGCGCCGGGTAATTTCTTACTGCATTTTAGAACTCTTGCAATATCGCGGGCCACAGAAGGCTTTTCTGCTATAACTACTGATTTCATTTAACGTTCTCTCCTCTACAAAATGTATATATAACACGATAACGAAAAAAGCCGATAATGTCAATGTTTGCGCCCACTTGAATTTTGGACATTTACTCACGCTTTCTTATTGCAATTATAGATAATATAGCACCTTAATTTTGAAAAATCGATGTACTTGTGCTATATATACAGTAAAAGGAGGTGTTATAAATGTTAGAAATTCATTATGGATCAAAAAGAGATCATGAATCGGGAGTAAAGACATATGAGAAAGCCTCTGATTTTGTATCGGCGACTTATTTGGAAGTGCCACCATTACCTGATTATTATTATGTGACTAAAGCTGTGTTGGATGGACATACAATTGATTTGAAAGATGATACAGTAAAAGGGCTATTTGATTACTTGTCAAAGGGTGAGTAAAGTCTAAATAAATATTCACAAAATGCTTGCAACCATAGGTGTTCTATGATACGATATGTTGGTCGCTCTGTTGTTATTAGTTGCAATAGTGAGGCCCCTTGGTCAAGCGGTTAAGACATCGCCCTTTCACGGCGGTAACACGGGTTCGAGTCCCGTAGGGGTCATTTGGCGCAGTAGCCAAGTGGTAAGGCATGGGTCTGCAACACCCTGATCACGAGTTCAAATCTCGTCTGTGCCTGTATTGAAAAACGCTCTATTCTTGTATATCAAAGATAGAGCGTTTTTATTTCACTTAAAAATAGTCTATTTAGTCATTATTATGGACAGTAGGAGGTGTTGCGATTTGACTTTTGCAAAATAATAGACTATAATTCTATTCAATTGAAAAATAAAATTTAAACCATTGATGTGGAGATAACGTTATAAGCGCACTTACAGAGAGTCCGGGATGCTGGGAACCGGGCAGAAAGCGATATTTCAAATGGACCACGGAGGGCACAGTGAAAGGAAACTCCAAGTATTCTGTGACGTTAGGCATACGTTAGTTGCCGGAGATATGATAGTATCTTGCTAAGTGTGTGAATATCACAAATTGAGGTGGCACCACGGGTATAATTACTCGCCCTCGACAAAGTTTATAGCTTTGTCGAGGGTTTTTTTAATATTAAACTATTATTTCAAAAATTGGAGGATAAGCAAATGATTAAAGAAGCAATTGTAAAACTAAGTAAAAAAGAGGACCTAAGTTATGATATGGCCATGGCATCTATGGATGAAATAATGAGTGGGAAGGCGACGCAAGTTCAGATGAGTGCATTTCTCGTAGCGATGAGCATGAAAGGCGAAACCATAGATGAAATAACGGCATGTGCTGCAGGTATGCGTAAACACTGTATTAAGCTGCTTAATGAACAAGATATTCTTGAGATAGTGGGTACAGGAGGTGACAGATCCAATTCATTTAATATATCCACGACTTCGGCTATTGTAATAGCGGCAGCGGGAGTTCCGGTTGCGAAGCATGGGAATAGGGCGGCAACTAGTAAAAGTGGCGCAGCTGATGTGCTGGAGGCTCTAGGAGTAAATATATCCGTATCGCCGGAGCATAGTGCGAGACTTCTAAATACCATAGGAATATGCTTTCTATATGCTCAGAATTATCACTTGTCCATGAAATATGTGGCACCGGTTAGAAAGGAATTGTCTATAAGAACGATATTTAATATTCTTGGACCTCTTACTAATCCTGCAGGAGCTAAAATGGAGCTGATGGGAGTATACGAAGAATCACTCGTAGAACCACTGGCTAGGGTACTTGCAAACTTGAAGGTAAGAAATGCAATGGTGGTTTATGGTCAAGACGGCCTGGATGAAATATCAATGAGTGCACCTACTACAATCTGCGAAGTCAATAACGGAACATATGAGACATATACAATTACGCCGGAGCAATTTGGTTTAAAAAGATGTGAGAAGAAAGACTTGGCAGGTGGAACGGCAGAGGAAAATGCCATGATAACACGAGACATACTAAACGGAGTAAAAGGACCTAAAAGAGATGCAGTTGTAATTAACTCGGCAGCAGCCCTACATATAGCCAAAGGAATTTCCCTTGCTGAGGCTGTAGAAGAGGTAGAACATGTCATAGACTCAGGGCTTGCTAAAGATAAATTAGATAAGTTCATAAAAATGTCGAATGAGGAGGTGGCCTAATGAATATTTTGGATGAACTATCCGACAGAAGTAGAAAGCGCGTTAAAAAATCAAAAATCGAAAGATCGTTATCCAAGGTAAAAGAGGAGGCACTTAAATGCGATATAACAAGTGATTTCCCGTTTTATGAGAATCTAAAAAAAGACGAAATGTCATTTATCTGCGAAGTGAAAAAGGCATCGCCTTCAAAGGGCATAATTGCAAAGGACTTTCCGTATTTGAAGATAGCGGACGAATATGAAAAAGCCGATGCAGCCGCAATTTCAGTACTAACAGAACCGGAGTATTTCCTCGGTGATGACAAATACTTAAGCGATATTGCAGCTGAAGTAACAACGCCTATATTACGAAAAGATTTTACCGTAGACGAGTATCAAATATATGAAGCCAAATTATTAGGTGCTAGTGCTATATTACTGATCTGTTCAATTCTAACAAGTGAAGAGCTGAAAAAATACAAAGTAATAGCCAATAAACTGGGTATGTGTGCCTTAGTAGAAGTCCATGATGAAAAAGAGGTCAAGATGGCGCTTGAAGCAGGAGCGGACATAATAGGAATTAATAATAGGAATCTAAAAGATTTTACAGATGATTTAAATACCACCATTAAGCTTAGAGCGCTAGTACCTAGTGATAAAATATTGATTTCTGAAAGTGGAATTAAAACAGCAGATGATATTAAGTTATTAAGAGATAACAAAATTGATGGTGTGTTAATCGGGGAAACACTTATGCGCATGGATAATAAAAAGGGAGCACTTGATTTACTGAGGAGCAAGATATGACAAAAGTTAAAATATGCGGATTAAAAAGGACCGAGGATACTAAGATTGTTAATGAGTATTTACCTGAGTATGCAGGTTTTGTTTTCGCAAATAGCAAACGAAAAATCGATATAGAAACAGCGAAGATATTAAGAGCACATCTTGATAACCGGATTAAAGTGGTTGGCGTGTTTGTTGATGAGGATATAAATGTAATAGTGGATATGGTTAAATCAGGTATCATTGATATGGTACAGCTGCATGGCGGGGAATCAGAAGAATACATCGGCAAGTTGAAAGAAGAAGTAAAAGCCCCGATTATCAAAGCTTTTGGTATAAAGAATAAAGATGATATAGGAGCAGCTATGCAAAGTTTAGCAGATTACATATTACTTGACAATCATATACCGGGAAGTGGCAAGAGCTTTGATTGGGATTATCTTGCAAGTATAAATAGAAAGTTCTTTTTAGCCGGAGGTATTAATCCTCAAAATATAGATAAAGCACTGGAAGCAAATCCACATGTGATAGATGTGAGCTCAGGAGTAGAAACTAACGGTTTTAAAGACAAAGCAAAAATTGAAGAAATTATTAGGAGGATCAGAGAATGAAGAAAGGAAGATTTGGAGATTTCGGAGGTCAGTATGTTCCGGAAACATTGATGAACGAGTTAATTAATCTGGAAAAACAGTATGAGTATTTTAAGAATAACAAGGAGTTTAATGATGAATTAAATGATCTTTTAAATAACTATGCAGGCAGACCATCACTACTGTATTATGCCAAAAATATGACGGAAGATATAGGCGGAGCTAAGATTTATCTAAAAAGGGAAGATCTAAACCACACAGGAGCTCATAAAATAAATAACGTTCTCGGGCAGGTACTTCTAGCTAAGAAAATGGGTAAAACAAGAGTTATTGCAGAAACAGGTGCCGGTCAGCACGGGGTAGCATGCGCAACAGCAGCGGCACTTCTAGGACTTGAGTGTGAAGTGTTTATGGGCAAAGAGGATACGGATAGGCAGGCGCTTAATGTATACAGAATGGAACTTCTCGGAACTAAGGTGCACGCTGTAACATCAGGTACGCAAACACTAAAAGACGCAGTAAACGAGACAATGCGAGAATGGGCGTCCAGAGTAGATGATACGCTTTATGTACTCGGATCTGTTATGGGACCGCATCCATTTCCGACCATTGTAAGAGATTTTCAGTCTGTTATTTCTAAAGAAGCTAGAGAACAGATACTTGAAAAGGAAGGAAAACTTCCAAAGGCTGTGCTTGCATGTGTGGGTGGTGGCAGTAATGCAATCGGAATGTTTTATAACTTTATAAAGGACGAAGACGTAGAGTTAATCGGATGCGAGGCAGCAGGAAGAGGCGTTGAAACTAAAGAAACAGCAGCGACTCTATCGACAGGTAGTGTCGGAGTATTCCATGGTATGAAATCTTACTTTTGTCAAGATGAATACGGTCAGATAGCACCGGTTTATTCCATATCAGCCGGACTCGATTATCCGGGGATAGGGCCTGAGCATGCTTATCTTCGTGATACAAAAAGAGCGACCTATGTTCCGGTTACAGATGATGAGGCAGTCGAAGCATTTGAGTATATTGCCAAAAAAGAAGGAATAATCTGCGCTATTGAGAGTGCACATGCAGTATATCATGCGCTCAAGGTTGCTAAAGGACTAAGTAAAGATGATAGTATTATTATCTGTATTTCCGGTAGAGGCGACAAAGATGTTGCAGCTATTGCCAGATATAAAGGAGTGGAAATCTATGAATAGAATAAGTGAAGCATTTAAAAATAAAAAGGCATTTATACCATTTATTACGGCAGGAGATCCAAGTATAGAAAAAACAGAAGAATATATTCTTAGAATGGTAGAAGCAGGAGCAGACTTGGTTGAAATCGGCATACCATTTTCGGATCCGATAGCAGAGGGCATTGTTATACAAGAGGCGGATATAAGAGCACTTAAATCAGGAACGACAGTAGATAAGATATTTGATATGGTTATTAGACTGCGAGAGTCGGTTGAGATACCGATAGTGTTTATGACTTATTTAAATCCTGTATTCCACTACGGTTACAACGAGTTCTTTAGAAAGATGAATGAAGTTGGTTTGGACGGAATTATAATCCCGGACATGCCATATGAAGAAAAAGGTGAGGCACTTGAAATTGCCGGTAAATATGGAATAGATATAATTTCTATGATAGCACCTACATCTGATGAGAGAATTGAAATGATAGCGAGAGAGGCAAGAGGCTTCATATATGTGGTTTAATCTATGGGAGTTACCGGAGTAAGGAGCGAGATAAATACCAATTTAGACACAGTGGTTAACAAAATCAAATCAGTCAGTGAAGTACCGGCATGTGTAGGATTTGGCATTAATACACCGGATCAGGCAAAACGTATATCCGTCTTTGCTGATGGTGTAATAGTTGGCAGCGCAATAATAAAGATAATTGCAAGGTTAGGTGACAATGCCGGTGATGAGATTTATTCTTATGTTAAGGATATGAAAGATGCTGCAAACGCGTCTTGCTAGCCCGTTTGAGAAAAAATAAGGATATCAACATGGCGGAGTATTTTTGCTTGTCAATTTTTTTTTGTGTGATATGATATTCTTATCAAAATCAGAATCCGGAGGTTTGTAACATGGTACAAAAAGATTATGTAATGAGGCTTATTCAAGAATTGGTGCAATCACTACTTAGAATTGTGTTTAAGACAGATACATCAAATACGGATTATATGGAAGAACTGTCGCAGGATAATAGGGAAAAACTAAAGAGATGGTATAAACTAATAGACGATGGTGACATTGACCATGCAGAAAATGAGCTGATAGAAGATAGGGCAGACGATATGGAAAATTTCAAATTGTCACTTCTTTTCTATGGATATTTAAATGAAAAAAGTAATGAATATTTAGAGGGACATGATTTTTCCAGAGTTGAGATAGCAGATGGAATTAGAGACATTGCTGACAAGCATGGCTATGGAAGTATGGCTGAAGCTTCTTTGGAGATGTTGCCTCATGACTAAATCAAATCAGGAAATGGATATTACTATTGAATACAGGAACATAAAGAACATTAATATGTATGTAAAGGCGCCGGATGGACATATACTTGTCACGGCGCCTCGTGGTACGTCCAAAAGGCGTATAATGAAGTTCGTGGACAGTAAGCAAGAGTGGATAATTAAAACTAGAAAAAGGATAGTTGAACAAAGCCAAAACTATTATGATATAAGAAAACCTTCAAAGCAGGAAATAAATAAACTTAAAGAACAGATAGCGATTTTTGCAGAAAAATGGGAACCAATAATGAGCGTTCATGCGAGTAAATGGAGTATTCGTTTCATGAAAACAAGATGGGGAAGCTGCAATGTTAATACAGGCAGTATAAATATTAACAGCCGACTTGTTTATTATCCAATAGAATGCCTGGAATATATAGTTGTTCATGAACTTTGCCACCTAATTGAGCCGAGCCATAATAGTCGATTTAAAAAGTATATGGGAATATTTCTACCGGACTGGAAAGATAGAAAAAATTTACTTTATGTTAATTAGCAGTTAATTGTTTTATACGTGTAATAGTTTTATACTATTTTAGTATACAAAGGTATAAAGGCTAATAGTTCATGCAGCATAAAGGGGACAACTATGGGTGGGAAAACAGCTGAGATATTAAAAAATATTGATGATTTATTTATCGATTACTGGAAGAACCGTGACATTGAAAAGACTATGAGAATCTTTGAAGAAGATTCTGTTTTAATTGGCCTGGTAGATACGTATGAGGGGAAAAAAAGCATTAGGGAGCATTTTGAAGAAGAGAGAGTAAAATACCCGGGGGAAATAAAGGTTGGAGAGTATCAATTCGATGTTGAACATCTTGTAAATGAGTATTATACGGTTACAGGGTTTTCAGAAGCAACCGATCCTAGAAGACGAGAGTTGATGAAAGAATTTTTTATGAAGTTTTCAGCTATATGTAGGTTTGATGATAACGGTTGCATTGTAGAAAAACTTCATGTATCTATGCCTGCAAGGGATATTAAAGAATACTATGACATTCATGCGGAAGAAATACTTCATAAAAGAGACAACTACGAAGTATTCATGAAAAATATTCCGGGTGGTGTACTTAGGTGTGAGAACTCTGTTTTGGGTAAGGTGCTAGAGTACAATGATGGATTTTTTCAAATGATAGGATATTCACGAACGGAAATGAAAGAGAAGTTTGACAATTGCTTACTAAATATTTTGCATCCGGATGACAAGGAGAACGCTTTTCAAACGATCACGCAACAGTTAGAAGAGGGTGATTACACAAGGCTTGAATTCAGAATTATTCATAAAGATGGAACGATAAAACACATTTATGAAGAAGGTCATTTAGTTAAAACAAACAATGAAGCCTCCAGATACCTCGTATTAACAGATGTAACTGAGTTAAGAAGTGTAATGCGAGCATTGGATCATAGTATTCAACGTCATGAGATAATTATGAATATTTCAAATGATATTATATTTGAGTATGATTTAGATGATAATAAAATAGGTTTTTCTAATAATTGGGAGAAGAAGTTCGGCTATAAGCCATATAGTCGGAACGTTGTTGATACTTCTATTGGGCCGAATAGGCACTTAACAGGTGATATCGATAGAATAATGGGTATTGTTAAAAGAATGAATCGGGAAAAAGTAGCCATCGTTGACGAAGAACTACAAATGATGCGATCTGACGGCAGTTATGTTTGGTGTAAGGTTAAAGCGACTCTTCAATATAACAAAGAAGGAAAAACAAGGAAGGCTATTGGAGTAATAATAGATATTGATGAAGAAAAGAAACGTCAAGAGGAACTGAGTGAAAAAGCCAAAAGAGATTCTCTGACAGGCTTACTTAATAAGGGTGCTACAGATGAGCTGATTTCAGAATATATAAGTGCAATGGAAAATAAGCATAAGGCAGCACTATTTGTTATAGATATTGATAATTTCAAAAGTGTAAATGATAATTTTGGACATGCAAGAGGAGATGAGTTATTATCAAGTATTGCATATGGTTTTAGAAAAATCTTTAGACGCGATGATGTTGTGGGCAGAATAGGTGGAGATGAATTCACGGTTTTAATGAAAGATATACCAAGCATTGAGACAGTAATTTCAAAGGCACAGGACACACTAAACTTAGTTTATGAAATATCGCATTCGGGTGACCTTGACATCTCGTGTAGTATAGGTATTGCAATTGCACCTGACCATGGCACAAATTATGCCACACTTTTTGAAGAGGCTGATCATGCAATGTATAAGGTGAAGAAGAAAGCGAAAAATGCATATCGCATATGTGAAGCGTGAACAGCAGTAAATGTGATAGCAAAGAAAAGAGGACTTAGGTCTTCTTTTTTTGATATTATGGGGTATAATATTACTGATAACTAATAATCTTTGAAAGGAAAGAATAACATGCAAGAAAATAGGATTAAACGTAATAAAATGTTAGGCGAGCATATCATAAAGAATTTAAATGGACGCCATATGGAGGGGTATTATACTGAGTCAAAAGAAGAAGCACTAAAAAAAGCACTTGAATTGATACCAACAGGCAGCAGTGTAGGTTGGGGTGGTTCAATGTCCGCGGAAGCAATAGGACTTATAGATGCTGTCAAAACCGGTGATTACAGGGCGATTGATAGAAAGAGTGGTAAGGATGCTGAAGATAAGAGAAGATTACAACTTGAAGTGTTAGGAAGCGATTATTTTATATGCAGCTCAAACGCAATTACTGAAGATGGCGAACTTGTTAATATCGATGGTATGGGTAACAGAGTAGCGGCAATAGTTTATGGGCCAAGAAATGTTATTATGATTGTAGGCATGAATAAGGTGGTAGCGACACTTGATGATGCTATGAGTAGAGCTAGAAACATAGCAGCACCTCTTAATGCAAATCGATTTAATATAGATACACCATGTACTAAGACGGGAGTATGCCATGATTGTCTTTCTATACAAAGTGTCTGTTCGCAGTTCTTAATTACAAGATGTGTTCAACAAAAAGGCAGAATAAAGGTTATACTTGTAGATGAAGACCTGGGGCTATAAATTCTTCATAAAACTTTAATTTGACTTTTAAACAATAACAACTTATTATAGGTTATGAATAAAAGGGAGTAACTAGCGCAGCTTTTGCGTGTGCGATACCGTCAGGTCGATGCATTTGCATCCGGATCGTAATTAAAATGTGAGACTTTTATTGTGTATTAGAGGTATGCAATAAGAGTCTTTTTTATTGCGAGAAATGCATTAAGAGGCATTGAACTGAAGAAAGCGAGGAAAGCTATGTTAACAAACGAGCAAGCAAAACTAAATCAACAAAAATATGGATTTAATGAGTTGGTTGAAACAAAGAAGAAGAGTACAATACAGATTTTCTTGGAGCAGTACAAGGACTTTCTGGTCATTGTACTAATAATGGCTGCGATTATTTCAGGATTTTTGGGTGACGTTGAAAGCTCAATAGTAATATTTGTTGTTATTACAATAAATGCTGTTCTAGGAACAGTACAGACCGTAAAAGCTGAACAATCACTTAATAGTTTAAAAGAGATGTCAGCTCCTGAGGCGAAGGTCGTGCGTGATGGCACTTTAATTCAAATTCCCTCAAGAGAGGTTACCATAGGCGATAGAGTAGTACTTGAAGCAGGTGATTCCATACCGGCGGATGGAAAGATTATAGATTGTGCAAGTCTTAAGGTTGACGAAAGCGCACTTACCGGGGAGAGTCTTCCTGTGGAGAAATCCATGGAAGAGGTTGAGGAAGGAGCAGCACTTGGAGATCAAGTAGACAAAGTATTCTCAGGAAGCTTTGTTACTTATGGTCGTGCAGCCTTTGAAGTAGATAAGATAGGTATGCAAACAGAAGTTGGCAAAATCGCAACTTTAATCAATACTGCTGAATCAAAACAAACCCCACTACAGGTCAACCTCGATGAATTCGGAAAGAAGCTTACTATAGCTATTTTGGTTTTATGTGCAGTTTTATTTGGTGTAAATATAATGCGAGGTCAAAGTATAGTTAATGCATTCTTATTCGCTGTAGCATTGGCTGTTGCAGCGATACCTGAAGCACTCAGCTCAATTGTCACCATAGTTCTTTCATTTGGAACACAGAAGATGGCTAAGGAGCATGCAATTATTCGTAAATTACAGGCAGTTGAAGGCTTAGGATCAGTATCTATCATTTGTTCGGACAAAACAGGAACACTTACCCAAAACAAAATGACGGTTGAAGATTACTATATAGATGGTAAGAGAATACCGGTCGATAAGATTAATATTTCAAATACAAGTGAAAAATTCCTTATGCATTCTTCTATGCTATGTAATGACTCAACTAATGTAGATGGTAAAGAAATAGGTGATCCAACAGAAACAGCACTTATTAATTTAGGAACTAATTTTGGACTTGAAGCACTTGACCTTAGAACTAAATATCCAAGAAAATCGGAAATTCCATTTGACTCTGATAGAAAGCTGATGTCTACGGGGCATTATCTTAAGAATGGATATTGTATGGTGGTAAAGGGCGCTGTTGATGTTCTATCGAAGCGTGTAAATCGAATTCGAATTGGAGGGGAAGAAAGACCAATTACTGAAAGCGATTTAAAAGCCATAGCTAATCAGAATATGGAATTCTCAAAAAACGGATTGCGAGTGTTAGCATTTGCATATAAGGATTTTGAGGATGAGAAAGAGCTTTCTTTAGACGATGAGAAAGATTTAATATTCCTAGGGTTAATATCTATGATGGATCCGCCTAGACTTGAATCAAAACAAGCAGTTGAAGAATGTATAAAGGCAGGTATCAAGCCAATCATGATCACCGGAGACCATAAGATTACGGCAGCAGCTATTGCAAAACGTATAGGAATATTAAAAGATGAAAATGAAGCCTGCGAAGGTGCCGTAATTGAAAATATGTCAGATGAAGAGCTTCAGAAATTTGTAGAAGGAATATCTGTGTATGCAAGAGTTTCTCCGGAACATAAAATTAGAATAGTACGTGCTTGGCAGGAAAAGGGTAATATTGTTGCTATGACAGGTGACGGTGTAAATGACGCGCCGGCTCTTAAACAGGCAGATATTGGAGTCGCGATGGGAATTACAGGTACTGAGGTGTCTAAAGATGCAGCGTCAATGGTTTTAACGGATGATAACTTCGCTACCATTATAAAGGCAGTTAAAAATGGACGTAATATATACCAGAATATTAAAAATGCAATTCAGTTTCTATTATCAGGAAACTTCGGAGCAATTCTAGGTACTATATATGCTGCTATTGCAGGACTTGCAGTACCGTTTGCACCGGTTCATTTGTTGTTTATTAACTTATTAACCGATAGCTTGCCGGCCATTGCACTTGGACTTGAACCACATACGGAAGCGGTAATGCATGAGAAACCAAGAGCCAAAAGTGAGTCAATCCTTACTAAGAGTTTCCTTTCCAATATTGGAATAGAAGGGTTCGTAATTGGTCTTATGACTATGGTAGGATTCTATATTGGCCTTCGTTCAACGGGAGAGACTAATGTATTGTTAGCACAGACTATGGCATTTGGAACTCTTTGCATGGGTAGGTTGGTTCACGGATTTAACTGTAAAGCAAACAACCCTACAATTTTTACAAAGAAGTTCTTTAATAACATATTTTTAATAGGTGCATTCCTATTAGGCACGTTTCTGATAACATGTGTACTTGTAATACCGGGGCTTCATACAATATTTAAGGTTCAGACATTAGGATTTGTACAACTTTTAATTGTATATGGATTGGCGCTCTTTAACTTACCAATCATTCAATTGCTTAAACTTATTAGGTATGGAAAAGAAAAATAACGTAAAATAATTGACTAAAAAATATTCATTTGGTATAATTGCTTAGTGGCTGATATGTAGTCACTAAGTGGAAAAAGTGTACTTTCACACTAAACATGAAAGTACCTCATAAAATACTCTAAGTAAGGCGCAGTAGCCAAGTGGTAAGGCATGGGTCTGCAACACCCTGATCACGAGTTCAAATCTCGTCTGTGCCTGTTATTAAAAAGTGCTCTTTCTCGTATATTAATACTGAGAAGGGGCATTTTTTAGTGTTTAATATAAAGCAAAGTAATATTTTCAATCGAGAACAAAAAAAGACCAATACGCTATTTAAATGTCCGTAAAATACACTGTACTACGAAAGTTTTTAGTATTGAAAATATGCAGATAAGTTGCTATGCTATTACAGACAGATAAATATTTTGTTTTTTTCTTATAAAATCAAATTTGTATTCAAAACATCTAGGCAATACTCGAAAACTTCGCAAGTCCAGACAAAATCACATGATGAAAATGGTTAAAAGAATTAATAGCAAAACAAAACGCAGACTACTTTTGATAAATATAAACGAAAAGTAAGATCGCTTTATTTGTACATAATCAGTATTAGGGATTCGGATGCGAACCCCTTGTTAATTGCTGACTATAGGGGAGTATAGTGTACATTTTAAAGCAAAATATAAAGAGTGGGGGAAGATGTAAATGAAGCTTAGGAAAAGGCTAAAGAGTTTTGCATGTCTACTTCTGGTTTCGCTAATTGTCACGATGAATATTCATTCAGAAGCACAGGATACAGCTATTTCTGTAAATGAAGAAATAGAAAATGTTGAACCAAGAGAAGAATATGCAGAGAATGAAGAACATGCAGAGAATGAAGAACATAGCGACGAAGAAGTCATTGAAGATGCTGAAGAAGAAAATAAAGATATAGACTTATTAGAAATAAATAACATAGATATTACAAGTATCATAGACATGGAGATACCAACTGATGCTTTGGCAAGTGCATCTTTTGACAAAGTTAGTGATGTATTGCCTGCATCGGAAAAAGCTAAGATTGCGGTAATAGAAGATGATGGTAAATATACCACTTATGCAGTAAGCGAAGTTGGACTTAGAGCCGCACTTTGGAAAATGTACACAGCTGGCGTTAATACAAACTACACGTTATATATTGGAGGAGAGCTTATAGTATCGGCTGCATCTACACTTGCGAATCAAAGTCCGACAACACCGACAAGTAGTAATATTACTTTTGCCTCACTGACAAAAGATAAAGTGTCTAACTTAAGAATAACATCATCATATGGAGGAGATTTTAACAATAATGATACTACACCGCCGGGTGATGTCAGTGCCATTTTGCTTACAGTATATTACCAATGGTATTTTGGTACAGACGTTGAACTTGTAAATATCAGGTATTATACAACAGCGATATATGCTCAGGGAAATAAACTATCTTTAAAGGGCGGATCATACGCGACCATTGGTGTAAACCTATATGGTGGAACATCATCCGGAACGATTACAG
Organism: Suipraeoptans sp.; assembly: GCA_047973235.1. Lineage (GTDB taxonomy): Bacteria > Bacillota > Clostridia > Lachnospirales > Lachnospiraceae > Aequitasia. The sequence goes on from JBKEBP010000258.1 coordinate 30,470, forward strand.
GAGATGCAGAGCTGAATATATATTCTACCGGATATGGAGCATTCACAATTTATGGAGGTAATCATACAGGAACATTAAATGGAAATGTCACAACAACTATTTATAACACCAGTGGAGATATAGCCGGTTTTTATGGCGCAGGGTATGGAACGGCAGCAACAGCTAAGGCCATTGTTACGGGTAATGTAACAACAGAAATAAAAAATGTTAACGGCTCGCTTGGAACATACTATGGTGGTGGACACTACGCAGATGTGCATGGAACTATTAGAAATACCATATCGGGAGGTGGAGGAAATGCAACGGCCACTTTCTATGGTGGATCTAATAATGGTGATATAGGCAGTGGTGGAGAGGCTATTATCAATGATGTTGATTTTAGTGGATACACCAAAAATATGTATAATAGACCATTTGTAGGCGCTAATCAAACAACGGGAGTCATAAGGGGAAGTATTACCAATACTGTAACTGCCGGTAGTGATTATTATGGAAGAATAAATGGAGTTCAAGGTGCAGGAGGATATGATACACAAATCCGAGTGGCTTTTACAAACACAGAACAAGCAGAAAGCCTGGCGAAATTTCGTGTATACGGAGATGTATATACCACACTTACTAAAGGATGGTTTTGTACCTCGGGCGGGTCGGACGGTTGGGCCAGAGCGGCCGGGTATGGCGGCTATATAGAAGGTAATACTACTATAGAAGTCGGAACGAAAGGCTTAGCATTTGGCGGCCCTACAGCTCTTAGCGACAGCTATCAATATAAAGTTAACGAGGGTGGAAGAAATGGAGACGGAAGAGGATATCCAACTGCATGGGACATAGTTGGTGGTGGCGGATTAGAAGATTACGACCTTTCTATATATATAAAAGGAAACACACGACTAATCCATAGAAATACAATTGCAAGATGGACATATGGAGGGTCTTTTGGAGGATATATCGAAGGAAACACGAGATCCGAAATGCATGGAGGCATAGTTCATACGCTTGAAGG